>CAZTUU010000013.1:9394-10495 GCA_964616505.1 uncultured Candidatus Saccharibacteria bacterium | reverse complement strand
CACACTCATTTTAAATTGCAATATTTTTGGAAAAAATTAAGCATTGTTTTTATAGCAGTAGTTTTACCAGCACCATTTGGGCCAATAAAACCATAAAAATCTCCTTCTTCTACATTAAAGCTAATATTATCTACCGCTATATTTTTTCCATAACGTTTTGTTAGCTTTTTTACTTTTATGGCGTTCATAGTTAAGTGTATTATAACCGACTAGCCCATAATAATATCGGCTATTTTAGATCTAATATCATTAATCTGATAACTATTTTTAGGACGTTTTGGGTAAGTTCTATTAGTTAAAATAACTATAGAGACCTGCTTTATTGGATCCACTAATATTGAAGTACCCGTGAAACCAGTTTTTCCAAAACATTCAGACGATGTTTTTGTGCCCATAAAATGTGGTTGATTTAGTTCCCAGCCTAGTCCCGCTATACTATCTAGATTAGCAATCTGGTTAGTATATATTTGTTTAAAAAATTCACTGCTAAAATAGGTTTTATTATTTAATACCCCACCATTTATTAGCATCCAGCTAAATTTTAATAGATCCTCAGCATCACTAAATAAACCAGCATTACCAGCTAATTTATTTATTTTACCAAGTGCCCATGCTGCTTCATCATGAACTTCACTTTTAATTTCTCCTCTAAAATCAATCTCAGACGGAGCAATATCGCGATCTTTCAGTAATTTAGGATAAAAGGTAGTGCTATGCATATTTAAAGGCTTGAAAAACAATTCTTTAGCTACTGATTCTAAATTTTTACCACATAGTCGCTCTATTATTAGAGTCAGTAATATAGATGGTGGATTTGTGTAATAGTATTTTTGCCCTGGAGCCGCCATTAATGGACCATCATAGATAGCGTCTAAAACTGCTTTGTAACCTTGCCTTGCGTAATATGACAAACCATTCGGCATGTCCCAAACTACCGTATATGTTAACAAGTGTTTTATTAACACATCATTTTTATACTTAAATTGTAATTCTGGGATGTATTTAACGACCCTATCTTCTAATGACAGCCTATTTTTGCCTAATAGGTTTAAGATAATTGAGCTTACTGGTATAGATTTTGTGATAGAAGCCATGTCATAA
>CAZTUU010000013.1:2212-9384 GCA_964616505.1 uncultured Candidatus Saccharibacteria bacterium | reverse complement strand
TTATTCTGTCCATTTTTGATATACCCAACAATAGCCCCAGGAAAAACCCTAGCTTTTATACCCACATCTAATACTTCTGTTATTTTATTATCGATACTCATTACTAAAACCTATTGCCACAATTAATATGCTCTGTAGTCTGCACAAATACCATTACTAAGCCCAATGAAGATCCAGCAAAATTTACCCGCGACAACTTAATGTTTAGTTTTTCTACTTTCATACTCATACGATTATATAACTACTAGTACAAAGCTGGGTATAATAGTGAATATGCGTCTAAACTTACAGCCTATAGATAGTGTGTTTGTATTTATGTAACGGTTGGCTTAGTCACTAATCATTATAGTTTCGCCACCAAGCTTAGCTGCCAAAAGACTGTCATGAGAGATATAAATAACGGCACCGTGATATTGTTTTAGGGCATTCTCCAATTCTTCGATACTTGGTAAATCTAAATGATTTGTGGGTTCATCCAAAATAAGAATTTGTGGATCATTTGCCAGCATTGCAATAAGCTGTACTCTAGCTTTTTGGCCACCGCTAAGTCTATTGACTAGCATATTGCCGTCTGTCGCCGGATTAAATAAATAATCACTAAGTAGTTGCTTAACTTTTTGTGTGCTTATAGGCAACTCTTTATCTCTTAATATTTGCTCTATGGCATCATTTAGAGTCATATTTATATATCTAGGATTAATCTCTTGTTCATATAGCCCAATGCGAAGCTTTTTCTCTATTTTTATACTACCCATTAATAATTGACTCTCCAGCGGGACATCGAGCGAACGAGACATTATTGCCTTTACAAGAGTAGTTTTACCCGTGCCGTTACGACCATGTAGCCTTATCTTATCGCCAGCTCTAAGTGAAAAATTTATGTCTTTAAATAGTGCTGTACTGTCGTATCCTAAAGATAACTTTTCTGCTTGCACTAGAACCCTGCCACTTGTATCAGAATCTTTTTTACGAACACTTACTTTAATATTCGTAGCTTTATACTTGTCATAGGTATCGGCAAGTTTGTTATTCATACTATTTGCAGAATCTTGATCTATCCAAAATGATGGACGTTCAATATTACTTAGTTTCTGAAACTCATCTCTAGCTTTTTGTTCTTGAGATTTAAACCGACGTATTGTTCCTGGGTTTCTGGCTTTTTCTTTTAATCTTCTAAAACGTACAATATCTTGTTCTAATGTATCTAGACGTTTCTGCGTTAGGTCATATGTACTAACTTCTGAAGTGATTTGTCCTTTGTTGATTCTTAAATAAGAATCATAATTACCCTTAAATGAGTAGCTTTTTCCATCTCTTATTTCTATGATACGATCAACGTTATTAAGCACATCCCTATCATGAGTAATAACCAAAATTGCTTCGTCGGCAACCTTTAGCCATTTAATAAATGATAGCTTAGCAATGTAGTCCATGTGGTTGGTTGGTTCATCTATAAGAGCAATGTGCCCACGACTTCTTTGGACCTTTATAAGTTCAACCATGCGCTTTTGGCCACCGCTAAGTGATCCCAGTGTTCTATGTAAGCAACTAGGATCTATCTGATAAATCTCAAAGGCCTGTTTAATTTTCGTGAGTTACTACCCATAGTGTCTGGATATGTATCAATAATGTGCGTCAGCCGTTTATATTCCGGTAAATCACCCTGAATATATTCTAGTACTGTCTTATCTTCGTAACCATGATGCTCCTGGCGACTACTAACAACAACTGCACCTCGCTTAACTTGCACTTCACCCTGATATTCTGCGTCGTTTCCGTTTAATATGTTAAACAGCGTAGATTTACCAGTACCATTGCGCCCAATAATACCAACCCTTTCACTATCTTGTATATCAAAACTAACGTCACTATACAGTAAATTATTACCAAAAGCTTTTTCGGTAATTTGAGCAGACAATATCATAGAACTCCTTGGTATACTTTTTTACTCTTTGCCATCTCTATAGCATTATACTCGACTTTTGTTTATCTATGCGTAACGTAGCAAACTTTAAAAATTATCATAGTTTAAGATACATAGCTTAATTCCCAGAGAATAAGATCACGAGAAGATTAATTAAGAAAAATATGTATCTAATTGATACCAATCAGTTATAGTAAAAACATAATGAAAAATACAAAAAAAGCAACATTAGCTTTAATAATTGGAGCACTAGGTGTTGTTTTTGGTGATATTGGCACAAGCCCCCTATATGCAATAACTGCTATTTTTGGATCACATAACCATTTGGCTATTAATCAAACAAATGTGCATGGAATCATTTCTGTAGTTATATGGGCAATTACGCTAGTTGTTTCTGTAAAATTTATTGGATTTTTAATGAGAGCGAACAACCAAGGCGAAGGTGGAATAATTGCCTTAACTGCTCTAATAAAGGGCAGCAAACTAAAAACAAAATATGCTTCAATTTTGGTTTTTATGGGACTAATAGGTGTAGCCATGTTTTATGGTGATAGTGCTATTACGCCAGCAATTTCTGTATTATCTGCCGTAGAAGGATTAAAAATTATATCGCCAAGTTTAAGCTCACTTGTAATCCCTATAACTCTTATAATATTAGTATCCTTGTTTTGGATTCAAAAATATGGAACCAAAGTTATTGGTAAGTTATTTGGGCCGGTAATGCTAATTTGGTTTTTAATTATTGCTGGGGCAGGTATTTGGCAAATATTTTTGCATCCTCATATATTAGCGGCAATCTCTCCGTTGGCTGCTATTAATTTCTTTGTAAATCAACCACTATTAGCCTTCCTTTCTATGAGTGCTGTAATACTTGCTATAACAGGAGTAGAAGCATTATATGCTGACATGGGTCATTTTGGCCGTGCACCAATTGCAAAAGCTTGGTTTTTTCTCGTCTTTCCGGCGCTGCTAATTTGCTACATGGGCCAAGCAGCATTAATTTTAGATAATCCCGCAGCCATAAGTAGTCCCCTATATTTAATGTTTCCAGATTCACTCCATTTTATTATCTTAATAATTGCAACTCTCGCAACAATTATTGCCTCACAAGCTGTTATATCAGGAGCATTTTCTTTAACTAGCCAGGCTATAAATTTAGGATTTCTACCAAAAATGATTGTCAAGCATACATCCAACAAAGAAATTGGCCGCGTATATGTACCCTTTGTAAATATTGTACTTTTTATAGTTGTGAGTATGTTGGTGCTCATTTTTGGTGCATCTCAAAAATTAGCAGATGCTTACGGAATGGCAGTCAGCTTTACGCTCGCAATTGATACCATATTGTTTATAGCTGTCGCTAAGGTAATCTGGAAAAAATCGCTATTCTACGTAGTGATTGCAGCAGTCGTATTCTTATCAATAGATCTGCTTTTTGTTTCATCTAGCTTAACAAAATTGCTAACAGGTGGCTGGTTCCCACTTATCTTAGCAATATTAATATTAATTGTTCTTACTACCTGGATAAAAGGACAGAAAATTGTTACTAAAAAGCGACGATCCATGGAGGGACCATTGCAAGAATTTGTAGAAGAAATTAATAGTCTAAAACCCCCCATAAAAAGAATTTCTGGCGAAGCTGTGTATATAGGGCATCATGCCGACCTGGCACCACTTGCCCTGCATGCTACTGTAGAAAAATTACGTGAGCTTCATAAAAAAGTTATAATCGTCACAGTAAATTCCACAAACCAGTCACATATTCCAGAGGACGAAAGAGCGACTTACGATGACCTAAAATATAATGATGGCATTTGTCATGTAAATTTATCATATGGTTTTCATGATCCGCCCAACGTCCCTCGGGCACTTGAGGCCGCACACAATATTAATCCAAAAATAGACTTTAACACAGATACTGTGGAGTACTTTATTTCACAAAGTAAAATTGTACAAAACAAACGAAAAGATCTAGCTGGCTGGCGCAAAACGCTATACTGCCTAATGGCCAGAAATGCAGTAAGCACTAGCGACTACTATAAATTACCGACAGACCGCACAATAGAGATTAGATCATTAATAGAAATTTAGAAACTAAATAACAACTCCATAAAAATCTTCTAGAAGTTTATAAACAATATAAGCTGGCCACACAAGTGACTTTAATATTCCGGTAATTACTGCACCAAAATTGGCGGCTGCCTGCATCCAATATATTAGCGAACCAATAAAGCCTACAAAATATAAGGCCCCAGCGGTGCCATGAGAGCTACTATGCCTTTTATCAACCTTGCACCCCTTAGCCCATTCTTTCCACTCATCAGAATTACTAAATTTTGCTTTAATTTCGATATCTGGCTCACCTGCACTCTTTTTTGTCATAACGTCTAACCCTTATTTATGTTTTTATTGTACCAAACATAAATAGATACTAAACAGATAGCTCATATATCAATATTTAATTTTTATTAAATTGCTTATGCATCTATTTCAATAGTTTCAATTTTAGACCTTGGAAGTATAATTTCTTTTATGGAGTTATGAACCGCAAGTTCTGCAATTGCACGCGCAACATTGACACCGGTGACTGCTTCAATACCAAATTCTGGGCTCACATTTACTTCGTTTACTAACGGCCCCCTGTCTGATTGTAAAATATCTACTCCCCCAACTGTAACTCCTAGTGCTTCACATGCCTTGGCGGCAAGCTCTTTTTCACGAGAAGTGGGTTCATAGAACTCTCCCTCTCCCTCTTGTGATAAATTCGATCTAAATTCCTCTTTGTCCTTAGCACGCCGCCTCATGGCAGCTATTGTGATGCCCTCTACAACAAATAATCTCACATCTGATGCCAGGCTATCCTTTTCTGGAGCTTCAACGAATTCTTGAATTAAATAGCCAATGCGATGCGCCTGAAATGCTTGCGCCTGTGACTTGGCAGACCTTCTTGATTCTGCCAGTACCACCCCCTCTCCATGAGAACCACGAATGGTTTTTATAATAATTGGCTCTTTGTACTCTGGCTGAATTACTTTCAGAGTCGCAGTGGGATCTTTTGGCTTAATGCCTGTTGGCGCAACAGAATAAGGCACAGGAATACCACGGCTGTCTAATATCGTTAGTGTATTTATTTTGTCCTTAGCATTAACAACTGCCTCTGGCGAAGCAGTAGAATATACTCCTTGCGACATTAATAGTGTCAAAACAGCTCGTCCTGATTCTACATATTTGCCAATACGAGGAATTACGGCATCAACATCTACGGGAACAGGTATGTCATCTGCATCGTACTGGTATAACGAGCGTCCCTCTACAGAAATCCCAACAGCTGCCTTTCTGTAGTTAATAAGCACGGGCTCGTGATTAAGCTCTTCAATTTCTTCCATCAGTCTTCTGTTTTCACGAAGAGATTTACCTTCAACAGATGCCGACATTATTCCAATACGCATATATATTTATGTTCTCCCTTAATAATAGACTTTTTAAATTATTTAACCTTAAAGTAGTATTAAAAGCATTTATAATAAAATTTCTAGGACAATTTTGTGATATTCCAATTATAGCAATAGTGCACAAACTTATACTGAGGTATTATAAAATTATGACTAAACAAATTATCGCTGGTGGTACTGTACATAAAGTACCCCTCGACTTACATAAAGCACTTATATCTGATGAATGTGCACTTGAGAAATGGGAAGATCTTACGCCGTTAGCACGCAATGAGTGGATTTGCTGGATAATAACCACCAAAAAACTAGAGACAAGAAAAAACCATATAAATCGAGCCACCACTGAGCTGAAGGCAGGAAAACGCCGTCCATGCTGCTGGATTGGCTGTATCCACCGTACAGATAAGCCAATAAGCCCATCAATACAATGGATGCTAAACAGGCAATCCAAATCTAGATAGTCACAAAAAAATACCGTTTCTGGTGGCTCCAACATTGGTAACTTGAAATTTCTATATACTCTTTCTTGGATAACCAAAGAGAAAATTTATTATTTACCCATTAGCTAGGTCTAACTTATTCTTTGCTTAGCCCAAACAACAATACCGTAAATATAAGCCTATAATCAGATCGAATAATGTAAAGATCTTTCATTCTGCCAAATTTATATTGTAAAACCCATTCATATATCAGTGACTTTTAGTAGAATGAACTCTAATAATAAGTAAGGCATGAGATATAACACCCAATAATAACAGTGGCGACAAAAACAGTCTTTCAAAAGCAGTCCCAAAAATTTGCATAAATAACCCTAAAGTCCAAAATAATGTGATTACATATAGCGCCCATAGTGTTCGTTTATTAATAGCCACACCCATTTTTTCAATCTTCCTGACAAATATATACAATGCGACAATAATAACTATACTAACGGCCGACTGTATGGCTTGGGTTTCATATGAGCCTGACATTCCACCATTCACCCATTTGTAAGGTATTACTTTCAGAATTACTAACAGCTGTACCGCTATCGCCAAGCCATAAAATATAGAGATTAATAAACTAGTAACACTCTTGTTTATAGCTATTCTTTTCATTTATGCTTAAAATTATACCAAAAATTCAGCTATCTAAATCCATGCTGGACTAATACTATGATCATATATTTATATAAAATGAGATACAAGAACTTAGACAATACTTAAAATACACTCGAACTAATTGCCTGGAACACAATATAAAGCATCAGTCCGCTAAATATAAAAGTAAGAATAGCTCGAATAAGATTAGCTCGACTCATATTATTGCTTTTGCGTGATTCAACAAAATGCAATATACCAGCTTGAAGTAGATAAAGCGCATAGGCAAGTAATAGTGTTGTGTTCGCCTTAATACCCCATAGCATAAGGTAGCTAAGCACTGCCACAACTCCAAAGGCTAGGTTTGCAAACCCAACTTCATACTGAAAACTTGGAGTTTTACCGCTAAAACCAATCATCTTAGCATCTCCTTCGTGCAGCAATACATGGCTAATAAAACTAAGAATCCCGACTATACCAACAGAAAACAATGTAGCAGTAGCCAATGCTTGCGAAATATCATTGGGCATTTGGCTTAATGCAACATATAAACCACCACCACCTAAGATATAGCGAACGTAAAATACAAGCTTAACCATATTAGTTTATTATAACCATCCTTATTAATATACCGCCGTTAACTCTTAAATTGTATCCGCACCGATTTATACCGCCTTATCACTAGGCTTGACTCATAGTAGCTTATAGCCTGTTATT
>CAZTUU010000013.1:0-2202 GCA_964616505.1 uncultured Candidatus Saccharibacteria bacterium | reverse complement strand
CGATTTTTTCTGCGTTTGTAGTGCAGATGCGCCATGCAGCAGATTCTCCGACTGCTATAAGAGGCCGAGTCATGCCACCTTCGGACCATAGTAGTTTTGCTTTCTTAAACGAAGTTTGGTTAGTGTGAACAATGACACAAAACGGAACGATTCCCCAGCCTTCCCGGAGCTTGATGGGGCCGTTATCCTCGTCTATATACTGCGCAGCCAATGCTTGCGCACCAGCACTCATTCCAGCAACATGCGCCCCTCTATTAATAGCAGCACTCAAATGTTCAACAAGTCCCCACTCGGCAAATACTCGTAGAAGCTGATCTGCGTTACCGCCTCCAAGGTAAATAATTGACGCAGACTTGATGGCATCTATTGTAAAATCTTTGCCCTTTGACTCCGTGGGTACGATGACTTTGAATTTACTTCCGTACACTGAAATTATCGTGTTGGCGTATTCATTATTATCTCCTGAGGCAAAACCAAAAAATACAAACACTGAACCTTGTGTCGAGAGAGACAAGATATCCTCATCAATAAGACGAGTCTCACCATTTTTAAGTTCTCCTCCGCCTATTAAATAGATGTTACCACTCATAGCGGGATGTTAATTAGAGGATTTTTACTGATATTCATATGGGCGTTAAACTGACATACTCCACTCATCATTTTTACTGGTACTTCATGAGTTTCTTTGCTAGATTTTATATCTTCTATGTTAATTTTGCCAGTCATAAATTCTATAAATTCCCGAATGATATGGTATTTTCGGCAGACTTGAACGGCTCATGTCCCTGACGCATGTTCATGGATATTAAGTTAGCCTTAGTCACATTTATATTCGCGTTGTTATGGATCTTGACATACTGCGTCTTAACTAAGGTTTTACTCTCGTATCTTTGTAGAAGGCGCATACCTTCCAAATGTTTTGCTGTGGCACTCATGTGTTTATTGTCTCATAGGTGTACCAGGTCTAGGGAACGGGTCAGTTTTGAAGGTGCTTGCTCCCCCAGGACGGGAGGGGCTGGGTTCGAACTAAATTACAGGGGTAAAATGAAAGAACCGCCATTTCTGACGGTTCCAACATTTGTAACTTACGAACTGTAAATTAGTATTTCTCTGACCAAAGAGAGAAGTTAATGTAGGTCTAGGAACTAGGTCTACGTTTTTCTCTGCTTGGTCTGGCTCCCGCAACCAGATTCGAACCAAGCGTATATACCACCTGATTTTTGGCTCACTTCATACTAGCTTACATCTGTTATTTTGTGTAGTGTTACCAAAAATAATAGATAAGCGTTATATTTATAAGTATGGAATCATTACACTTACCAATAATTATAGTAATTTTACATTTAATTAATCTCTTTTGTTTAATATTGCTTATTCGGAGTGGTATACAAATCCTATTCGACCATCCAAAGCTGTATTGGACCGATGATACTAAAGACGATAATCATTGGCTGCGATTTGGCAAGAAGGTTATGCCTAAAGATAAACTTTGGACATCGTTAGATGAAGCTGAAGACCCAGGTAAGTTGGCTCTGCCTGGTGGTAATCACAATTTAGGCTCTGCACGACATTGGCATTTTACGATAGCTATCATGTGGGTAGTGACCGGTCTTATTTACATGGGTTTTCTGTTCTTTAGCGGACAATGGCAACGCTTGATACCTACGGATCTCGGCGTTTTTTCACGCGCTATCGATACTATGTATCAATACTTAACATTAAATGTACCGGCAGAAGGTGCTACCTATAACGCTCTACAACAACTTACATACGCAGGAGTTGTGTTTATATTGGCACCACTAGCTATTGTTACTGGCCTGGCACTATCACCTGCATTGGTAGCAAAATACCCAGGATTTCTTAAATTATTCGGTGGTCGCAGACAAGTTGCAAGAAGCCTACATTTTATTGCGATGGTCATGTTTTCGTTATTTATACTCGTACATGTGACGATGGCGCTTGGATTTCATTTATATGACAGCGTAAAACGCATTACGCTCGGCAATACAGATGTAGATTTTGCACTAGCCCTGACAATTTTTTTGATTGCACTAATTCTATTGGTCGCATTTAATGTATGGGCCTCATTCTTCACTCTTGGCGATCAAGTTCGATTACGACGTATTCTTACGAAGTTCTATACCCCAGTTGTTCGGCTCTTTTTTGGCAATATGAAATCTAATCAGAACTACACCAAGAAAG
>CAZTUU010000012.1:17164-18473 GCA_964616505.1 uncultured Candidatus Saccharibacteria bacterium | reverse complement strand
TAGCAAATTTGTTAAATTATTAGAAGAGTATTGGGGTGTTAGTGCAGCAGCTCCAGCCGCTGCTGTTGCCGCTGTTGCTACAGATGCAGCTCCTGCTGCAGAAGAAAAAAGTGAGTACGATGTTATCTTAAAAGATGCCGGTGCTCAAAAAGTAGCTGCTATTAAAGCAGTTAAAGAAATCACTGGTCTTGGGCTTGGTGAAGCTAAAGCTATCGTAGACGGCGCACCGAAGCCTGTTCTAGAAAAAGCTAACAAAGAAGATGCCGAAGCAGCCAAAAAGACTCTAGAAGCTGCTGGTTGTGTTGCAGAACTAGCTTAAATATATTTAAGCCTGATAGTTTCATGATAAAAAACCACTCGTATAATACGAGTGGTTTTTTATTTTTCCTAACAGAGACATACTATTGACTTTTCCACAGATTAGATATAATATAGTTGCGATATACCTAGCTAACATGTTAGCGTAAAGCTAGACAATTTATATTTAAGAGGTTAAACAAACATTAGGTCCAGAATCATGTCGGAGTTACCAGAGAAACAAGTTAAAAGATTAAAGGCACTCATTGATGAAGCCGAGACTAATTTGGCTGCTGCTAAAGAGCTGCTTATTAGTTTAGTTGGAGAAGATCCCGCTATTACTGCAACAGACCGTGAAAGCATATCTGGCAAAGTACTAGAAGGTGTATTTGATGGCCAAAACATGGTAGGGTCAGATGGTAAGACCTACCCTGTGCCTGCAAACTATGCTAGTAAGTCAAAGCTAGTTCAGGGAGATATTTTAAAACTTACCATTGGCGATGATGGTGCATTTTTGTACAAACAAATTGGCCCAATACCGCGTAAACAGGTTGTTGGTGTTTTAGTTCAAAAAGAGGGCCATTATTTTGTAGAAGTTGGCGAAAAATCCTACAGAGTACTACTTGCTAGCGTAACCTACTTTAAGGGTAAACCTGGTGACCAAATCAGCGTAAACGTTCCCGCTGATGATATAGACTGTGAATGGGCAGCTATAGAAGCCGCTTTGTAACAAACTTGTCTATATATATTAGACAGATTCTATAAAATAATTACTAAAATTATCATACATTGTTGCGACCATATGATAGGAATACAATGGCTATATCTATTAATTTTGGGAGAAATATACAATGAAAAAGAATACAACTGGATTTGCACCATTTGTGTTAATCATAATAATTGCCTTAGTCTTTCTGGTAGCCATTGCCTCAACCTATTTTGTGACTAAGAATATGAGTAATGCCAAAACCACGCCTGATAGCACAACAACACAACCATCAAGTTCATCATC
>CAZTUU010000012.1:5099-17154 GCA_964616505.1 uncultured Candidatus Saccharibacteria bacterium | reverse complement strand
ACTACGCCAGTATGTAATAGTTCAACTCTACAATCATTGACACAAACTATCTATCCTGGTTCATACGTAAACCAAACTCTATGTGCCAATGGATATGCGATTGGCGAAATGAATGTACCTCAACAGCACTTAAACGGATGGGTTGTATATTACCAAGCACAGAGTGGTCAGTGGGTTTACCTAAAAGCTGCACAAATGGGTGACCCATGCAGTGCAGCACTAATGCCTAGCGGGTTTCCCGTCAGTCTTTGTAATCAATGGCAAGAACAGAATAATAACAATAATAACGGGAATAACGATAACTAAATATATAGCCTAAATATCAAAAGAGCCGCTGGCATGCAAGAGGCCCATTTTTTATTGTATTAAATACATATTCCTACTAAACCGCTGTACATAAAGTATAATAGTAGATAAGTGAGGTAAAAGATTTGGGTCAAGCATTATATAGAAAATATCGTTCTAAAAAACTCTCTGAAATAGTTGGCCAGAGTTCTGTTACTACTGCATTATCTAATGCCATTAAATCAAAACAAATAAGCCACGCATATTTGTTTACAGGACCACGAGGAGTTGGAAAGACTAGCGTAGCCCGTATCCTTGCCTATGAGATTAACAGCGTCAAGTACGAAAACGACACACTTCCAATTGATATTATAGAGATAGATGCTGCAAGTAATCGTAGGATAGACGAAATACGTGACCTAAGAGAAAAGGTTAGGATAGCACCCGTTAGTGCAAAATATAAAATCTACATTATTGACGAAGTTCATATGCTCACTCGCGAGGCCTTTAATGCTCTATTAAAAACACTAGAAGAACCACCTGCTCATGTAATATTTATACTAGCAACTACTGAAGCGCATAAATTACCAGAAACTATTGTGTCGCGTACTCAACGCTATAATTTTCGGCTTGCTTCAATCGATGAAGTAGTTGATTTATTAAGAGATATCTCTGCTAAAGAAAAAATTAGCATTGATAATACTGCACTTAGTCTACTTGCCGAGCATAGCGGTGGATCACTACGTGATGCGCTTAGCTTACTAGATCAGGTTAGGCATAGTTCTGGAAAAATAAATGAAAAAACTGTTAGGCAAAACCTTGGACTACCGTCTAAGGATATAGTAGAGAAAATAATAGAAAATGTCAGTAATGCAAATTCAAAAAAGTTAATGTCTACCTTGAGAGAAAGTTACGATGATGGTGCAAATGCCGGTTTACTAGCTAATCAATTGTTAAAATATCTTCAAAACCAGCTAACAACTGGAAAATCCGCACTACCGATAGGTCTTCAAATTTCACTTATGCAAGAACTTCTAAAAGTAGATGCTGGCACTAAACCAGAAATACAATTGGAAATAGCATTGCTAAAAACTCAGTTATCGATATCTCCAGATATATCGATAAACCAAAATCAAGAAAAAGTTATCAAGCCGCTACATACATCGCCGAACGCCATTAAACGGACAGATAATAATAACCTACCAAAAACAGATCTGAAACTAGTATCAAACAATCAACTAAAAGATAATGACAAAGACAAGTCCACAGAAACACCTGTGCCCAGTATAGCTACAGCAGGCATTCATAAACCGAATAATGATACCTGGACCAATATACTCGTATCACTTCGTAGTACACATAATACGCTTTACAGCGTTCTCAGAATGGCGCAACCAGCGTTTAATAATGATGCCGATAAACCGTCACTTGTACTGGAATTTAAGTTTCCGTTTCATCAAAAACGAATTAATGATTCTAAGAATAAACAAATTATTTGTAATGTTATGGAAACCCAGGGACTGCAAGGTTATGAAATAATTTGCAGGGTCATGGAAAAAAATGTAAAAAATGACTCATCTGCAAAGATAATTGATAATAATATCTTGCCAGATAGCCCAGATCCAGAACTTGATAATATAAGGAATGTCTTTGGTGGAGCGGAGGTGTTAGAATAACATAATGACCAGTAAGAAAAATGTCGCTACTAACGCCAAACTACCACCACAAAATCTTGATGCTGAGGCATCACTACTGGGTGCAATCTTAATTGATACTGATGCCATCGTTCGTGTTGCAGATATTATTGATATTAACGATTTTTATGACGAACGTCATCAACGTATATACGAGGCTACCAAAAAATTATACGAAAAGCATAAACCCATTGATATTCTGACACTTTCAAATCAACTAAAAGAAGATAGTTTTCTAGATATAGTTGGTGGCGCAGCATATTTGACTGAGCTTACAAACTACGTACCAACCGCTGCTCATGCTGAACACTATGCAGAAATTGTATCGCAAAAGGCACTTAGGCGTCGTTTAATCGGAGCATCCCAAGATATTGTTGGTCTTGGTTACGATGAATCAAAGTCTATTCAAGATTTAATAGAAGAAGCTGAAAGTCAATTATTTAAAGTAAGCCAACAGCATGTAAAACAAGATATTGATTCTCTTGAGGATATTTTGGCGCAAAGTTTTGAAAGATTAGATGACTTACATAAAGATAAGGGGAAAATTAGGGGAATACCCACCGGCCTAAAAGACTTAGATAATATTTTAGCTGGATTACAGCGAAGTGACCTAATTATTATTGCTGCTCGACCTAGCATGGGTAAGACAGCACTCACCTTAAATCTTGCACATAATATCGCCACAATGGCAGAGCATCCAGTTCTATTATTTAGCCTAGAAATGAGCAAAGAACAGCTTGTAGATCGTTTGCTTTCTATGGAGTCTGGGGTAGATGCATGGAATATCCGCACTGGCAACTTAAGCGACGCTGATTTTGAAAAAATTGGACAGGCCATGGGAACGCTAAGTGAAGCACCAATTTACATTGACGATTCACCCGGGATTACAGTAAGTGATCTAAGAACTAAGGCTCGACGCGAGCAGCACAAACGGCAGCTAGGTGCTATTATGGTTGACTATTTACAGCTAATGAGTGGTGGATCAAGATTTGGTGGAGATTCCAACCGTGTCCAAGAAATATCTGAAATTAGTCGTGGCCTAAAAGCTATCGCTCGAGAATTAAATGTACCAGTAATCGCGCTTAGCCAGTTAAGTCGTTCCGTAGAATCACGTAGTCCTCAAATTCCTCAGCTTGCCGATCTTCGCGAATCTGGTTCTATAGAACAAGATGCCGATGTTGTAGCATTTATTTATCGTGAAGATTATTACAACCCAGAGACTGATCGTAAAAATATTACTGATATATTCATTAAAAAACATAGAAATGGACCTACTGGTAACGTAGAATTATATTTTGATAGAGAGCGTCAAAGATTTAAAAGCTTGGATAGGCGTCAATCATCAACATCGACACCTTTTGAGACATAATCTATAGTACCATCATGGTATAATGTTATTAATAAATGAAGAAGATTTTTAAAGCTGCACTCAACTGGCTTACTGATCACTGGCGTGGACTAATTAGTACCATTATTGTGATTATTATTGGTGTATTAACCCTCAGTATACAGTTAGATACTTTACTCCCAGGAATTAATGAGTTCGAATACGCCACTTTAGAAAATCTTAAATCCATACTCCTACCATGGCACAGGGCAGTGAATGCCCCCTATTATATACCTGCGTATATAATAGGTAATTTGCTTAATAACGAACTACTTGGAGCAAGAATAACTAGTGTAATTTTTAGCCTAGCATCAGTAGCATGTTTATTTTATGTCATAAAGCTCTGGTTTAATGTTCGTATTGCTACGGTTGGTGCATTGTTGCTTTTGACAAGTAGCTGGTTTCTTACGATAAGTCATATGGCATTACCAACAGTGCTACTGGTATTTATGCCACTAGTTATACTAGCCTCGCTTAATTGGTATCTACAAACTAAAAAATATACATTTATTGCATTTGGTTTGTTTATGATCAGCCTAGCCATTGGTGCCTACGTACCATATATACCCTGGATTATTTTAGTTTCATTAATAATACTAGTTATCAAAGGTCGTGATCAGCTAAAAAACATAAGTCGTTTAAAAATAATTATAGCTGCAATACTATACTTTGCAGTAATTACACCATTATTTATAAGCCTAGTTAATTACCCGGGTCAGGTTCGTGAGCTCTTGGGCATACCCGAACATTGGCCCACAATTCAGGCATACTTTACACATTTAGGTGCAACAATCTCTATGATTTTTGTATACTCACCAGCATTTGCGGCATTCTTTTTAGGTCGACTCCCGATGCTGGATTTATTTAGTTCCGTTATGTTTATACTAGGAATATACTATTACGCATGCCGTATTAAACATCGCCGAAGTATCATACTGTTTTTTAACTTTTTAGTACTTGTCCTGATAGTACCCCTCAGTCCAATTTACCAGATCACTGCAAGTGTACTGTTACCATTAATCTATATAGTAATAATCAGTGGTGTCGTAGAGCTTTTAAATCAGTGGTACTCGTACTTTCCACGCAACCCTTGGGCAAGAAATATTGGTGTAGTAATTGTAGTAATTGCCATAGGTTTTACCACATTTTACCAACTCCAGCGATATTACATTGCATGGCCAGCAGCACCTGCGACTAAATCAGCATACAATCTCAAGTCATAAAATACTAAATATAGCTTTGCTATCTGTTATACTGATATAAAATATAATTGCAAAAGGAGATAAAATGAGTAAATTAGACCAGGCTAAAATGCTACTTAAAGTTCGTAAACTACAAAAAGAATTACAGAAAATGATTATTGAAGCTGAGGCGGGTGATGGTGCAGTAAGAGTAGAGATTACGGGCGAACAAAAGCTTAAGAAGGTTCATATTGACCCAGAATATGTAGATCTAGATGATATAGGTCAACTAGAAAAATGGATAGAGGACGCCGTAAAAGAAGCTATTAATAAGAGCCAGAAAGTTGCTGCTGACAAAATGCAGCCTATGCTTGGTGGCCTAGGAAATTTGGGACTATAGGTTAGCCCGGCCCGCTAAACTAACATATTTGGTAATTTATGAGCAATATCCCAAAAGCATTGGCTCAAACTATTGAAGCGTTTTCTCGTTTGCCTGGTGTTGGCCCAAGAACTGCCGAGCGATATGCATATTGGTGTCTAAAACATGATAAAAATATCTCGGTTTTATTAGCTGAAAGTTTGCTAGAACTTCATGGCCAAATTAAAGTTTGTCCCGTTACTTTTGCCCTCATTGATACCAATCATGATGTCTCTCCGCTATATAGCGACCCTCAGCGTGATAAAACGATCGTAGCAGTAGTAGCAGAACCTTTTGATATTATCGCCCTAGAAAAAACCGCTAGTTTTAGTGGTACATATCATGTACTTGGTGGACATATTTCTCCGATTGATGGAATCGGCCCCGATAATTTAAGAATATCCGAGCTAGTATCGCGAATTGACAAAGACAAAGTGTCAGAAATAATTTTAGCAACTAATGCTAGCGTTGATGGTGAGACTACTGCCATGTACTTGCAGCAACAGATATCTAACAAAAATGTTAAATTAACTAGGCTAGCACGAGGCCTACCGATAGGAGTAGACCTAGAATATGCTGATCAAATTACATTAAAAAGAGCCCTAGAAGGACGTACTAACATATGATAAAAGATATTGATAAACTAAAACAGGCAATTGACGACTCTCAAGATATACTAATAGTTCAAGCTGATAATCCAGACGGTGATAGCCTGGGTAGCGCATTAGCACTAGAGCAAATATTCCATGATATGGGTAAAACCCCCCATTTATACTGCGGAGTATCTATACCAGATTATTTAAAATTCTTACCTGGCTGGGATAGGGTGGAAAAAGAAATTCCAAATAAAATTGATGCCACTATTATAGTTGATACATCTGCCCATACTCTTCTAGAGCAATTGGAAAAATGCCGCTCGTTACCACTCATTGCTTCAAAACCAGTTATTGTTCTAGACCATCACCATAGCGTAGAATGCGATATTCCTTATGCTAGTATAGTATATAACCTGCCTAATTATGTTGCTACTGGTGAGCTTATCTATGATATAGCAACTCAACTAAACTGGCCTATAAATTCCGATTCCTTAATGCCACTAATGCAGAGTATATTGTCTGATTCTATGGGCTTAGTCACTGACGGAACAACATCCGAGACTTATCGTCGCTTGGCCAATATGATTGATTATGGTGTTGATCGTACAAGACTAGAAGAAGCTAGAAGACAATTATCTAAAATGCCAATTAGTGTTTTCAGATATAAAGCTAAACTTATAGAACGAGCGGAATTTTTTGGTGATAATAACCAGTTATCAATTGTAGAAATTCCAGAGTCAGAACTTTTTGATGTCGGTACTCTATATAACCCAGCTCCCCTAATCCTTGGCGAGCTCACTATGGTAGAAGACATATCTGTAGCAATTGCTCTTAAAGTTTATAAAAATAAAGTAACAGCAGCGATCAGATGCACTGGAGACCGAGGGATCGCTAATAAGTTAGCTGAATGCTATGGAGGTGGTGGCCATGCCTATGCTGCTGGGTTTAAGATAGAATCAAAAAGTATTGACATCAAAAAACTTAAAAATGAGATTATCAGCAAAGCAATAGAACTGTTAAAATAATAGATATGTTGAGGATATATAATACATTAACTAAAAAAGTTGATGATTTTGTAACTATAAATAAAAAACTAGCTACTATTTATACATGTGGTCCTACCGTATATGACTATCCACACATTGGTAATTGGTTCACTTTTATACGCTATGACATGATTGTTAGAACTCTAAGGTTATCGGGATATAAAACAAAATGGGTAATGAATATTACTGATGTAGGCCACTTAACTAGCGATGCCGATGAAGGTGAAGATAAGCTAGAAAAAGGCGCAAAAAGAGAGGGTAAAACTGCGTGGGAGATTGCCGATTACTACGCAAAATACTTTATTAATGGTTTGAATAAATTAAATATCGTTACTCCTGACTACATCCCAAAAGCCACAGAGCATATAAAAGAACAAATTGAGCTTATTCAGAAATTATACGATCTTGGCTATGCCTACAAGATTGATGATGGCATCTATTATGACACTTCTGAATTTGACGGATATGCTGCATTCGCTAACTTAGATCTAGATGACCAAAAGATAAACGGACGGATAGAACTCAACTCACAAAAAAGGAATTCTGCTGATTTTGCGCTATGGAAGTTTTCTCCAAAAAATCATAAACGAGATATGGAGTGGAAGAGCCCGTGGGGAATTGGCTTTCCTGGATGGCACATAGAATGTTCCGCTATGAGCATGAAATACCTGGGGAATACTATTGATATACATAGTGGTGGCATAGATCATATACCAGTACATCATACTAATGAGATTGCACAGAGCGAGGCTGTAACTGGTGTACGTTTTAGTAACTACTGGATGCATACCAACCATATATTATTTAATGATCAAAAATTATCCAAAAGCCTAGGCAATGGCATCACGCTAGAAAACATTTTAGAGCATGGATATAGTTTACAAGCATTTAGGCTGCACGTACTAGAATCTCATTACAGATCTCAAAGTAAATTTAGCTGGGATTCCTTAGAATCTGCTCAAAATCGTCTAAATTCATATAAAAAGACCGCTAGCCTGATTTGGCAGCCAAAAAATGTAAAATCTATAGGAGAAGATAAATTTACAGATCTCATAAATGATATTACTCAGAAGCTACAGGACGATATTAATACACCAAAGGTTTTAGCCATAATTAATGCTTTTTTTGACCTTATAAATGATAATTTACTTAGTAGTAATGACATCAAGCATTTTGATACATTACTAAAATTCATAAATGATGCTCTTGGCATAAGGCTGAATAGCGACGATATTTCACAAACCCAAAAGCATCATATTAGCCAAAGACAACAAGCAAGAGAAAAACATGATTGGCGAGTATCTGATGAAATCAGGGATATACTACTTGATCAAGGCATATCTATCAAAGATACAGACCATGGCCCTATATGGTCTAAAATAAGTTAACCAAAATATATTTTATATATTTTGAAACCAATCCATAAACCGACTAGACTACATAGTGCGCTTAAAAGAATACACAATAGGCTAAACGGGTTTGAACCAAATAAAACAGGTACATATCCTCCAATAAGACCACCTATAATAATGCCTCCATATATTAATAATTTAAACATGAGTATTTTCGTAAATATTTAATATTTTCTTTCCAACTACACCAACGTCATATTGCCCTAAAGTATCTTGTGCCCATCTTTTGGCATTAATACGTGCAGTCTTGTCTTCTAAAAAGAATTGTAAACGATCAGCAAAAACCCTACTATTGCTTGGATCAATAATTAAATCTGGATATGCTCCCAGTACTGTTTTATATCCTATATTATTACCACCAATAACTACCTCCGCCCCTGCGGCCATCGCTTCTATCAACACGATCCCGAAGCTTTCACCTCCGGTACTAGGAAACACAGCAATTTGAGCACTACTCAACAATGCAGGTTTATCTACCTCATTAACAAATCCAATAAAATTAATATTTTTTAGCTTATTAATCTTTGTAAAATTTAGTAGTTTTTCCCTCAATGGTCCCTTACCGGCAATTATTACTTCGTACTCTCCTTTATACTGCCCTTGAAGCCGTTTTAAGGCATTAAGCAGATACTGACAACCTTTTCTCTCAACTAGTCGCCCCAGAAAGACGATCTTAGGTTTAGACGATTGACTAGGCTTATGTAAAAAAGATCTTACGTCTACTACGTTGGGAATTACCGTAGATTCAATGCCAAAAGTACTCTTGGCAAAATCTTGCGCGGCAGATGAAACACTAATAATATTATTAAATCTAGCAAGAGTTTTTTTGTTCATAATATGCAAACTTTTAGCACCAGCACTATGAATCCAATTTGCCGGAACAATATGAAAAGTTCCAATGACCTTAGTATTTATGTCAGCAGATTCTATAACTCTACCTGCAAATAATGGACTATATGGCATCTGGATATGCAAAACATCAAGCTTGAGATCCGCCAATTTCTGCTTTATTAGTTTTTTACTAGATGGCAGGGGAATGCTTAATCTGTTTTTATTAAATCTTACCTTAACATTGCGAGCCATAGAATATACGTTATCTATATCATTTCTATACGATTCACCGACTAAATAATGGACTTCATGCCCCATGTTAGTTAGCCAATTTCCTAAAGTTATTACATATTGCTGAACACCGTCTGGCGTATCTAAGGTATCGTCTAACACAAAACCTATCTTTAATTTTTTTTGTTTATTATTCATTTAATTTTAGTGCTTTTTTATATACTGCCTCATATCCATTTGCAATTTTTTCGAAATTATAGAGATATATATTCTGCTTAGCCCAATCTATCCAGAGCTGTCTTATCTCTTCATCGTATAACATAAGTTCCATCCTGTTGGCAAAATCAATAGTATTCTTAGGATCGACTAGACTAATTCTACCCCTACCTGTCATCACACTAGAATATCCGGAGTTGTTTCCGGCTACAACTGGTGTGCCAACTGCCATGGCCTCCAACAATACAATACCAAAACTCTCTCCAAACAACGCAGGCGAGCAGTATAAATCAGCCGATTGCAATAATGCTATCTTTTGTTTTTCACTTACAAAACCCTTAAATATTACTCTAGGTATCTTATTTTGCTCCACATACTTTTCTAAACTTTTTCGTTTTACACCACTACCGGCGATAACTAGTTTAATATCTTTATGAGACTGTCTTAGTAAACTATACGATTTAAGTAAGTACTCTACACCTTTTCTTTTTTCTAACCTGCCCAGATATAGTATAGTCTTAACCTTAGAAGATTTTTTTGCCTTAGAACCTTTGTCTTCAAACCTCTCAATATCTAAACCATTAGGTACTATCTCAATCTCATGATCGGTTACGGTTCTTACATACTCTGCGGCCGCATCAGATACTGCAGTATAAGCATCTAAATAGCTTAGGACTGACTTTGTATATGGGGTTACCGCATTCATGATCGATTTACTCATTATAGTTTCTGGCAGTTTGGCATGAAAAGTTGCTACATTTACAGATTTTGATCTGCTTAATATTTGCCTAGAGAGTACCGGAACCCAGGGTTCGTGAAAATGGAGAACATCAAATTGCTCACGATTTAATATAGTGTCTATCTCATCAACATCAGCCTGAACCCCAAAATCTACCATTGTAGAAAATGGAGTATTCATTTTAGCACTTCTGCCCACTAGAATCATACCTTTCGGAATATTTCCGTCATGTGCTCTTGGGCGGGGTGTAATAATAAGGACCTCATGTCCTTTTTGTTGCAAGCTAACTTGAAGCTGTAACACAATTTCTTGCACGCCACCCGCAAACTGAAACATATTATATGGACAAACTAAACCTATTTTCATAACTTATGCTAGTATACCATTTTAGTTATTAGGAGATCTTTCGAGCAACCTACGTAATGGCATGGGCATAAACTCTGCCGCTTCTGTAGCTTCACTAATAACCGTAGGCGCATGGTTGGGCATTTTTGCTTTATAAACATCAACTTTTTTATAAATTTTTTTAAGATTTTTAGCAACTTGCGCATTGTTAAAGTATTGATCACCATTAACACTAACGTGTGCCACTGGTACGTCTACGCTATAACGAGTCAAATCAGACGTTAACATTGTATGTCCTGTATACATGTATGTACGAATATCATTGCACTGCCAAAGTACAATCTCAAATTTTATACGTTCATTTCTTTCCTCTTTAGAGGCATCTTTCATTTTTACATGTTTATCTGCAACCGAATAATAACTTAACCTAATAATTGGTCCACGTAGCACAATATACTTTAAAAACAATGAGGGAAGATAGAAGCTAAAACACCTAGATACTATCTTGAAAGTTAGCAAGTTTCTAGACTTAAATTTAAAATCACTATACTTACTAAATCCAACCAAACTAACAAGTAGGTCTACTTGTTTGCAAAGCTCTGGATATTTTTGAAGCATCCTAGTGGTTATTTCAAAACCAAAACTCATAGCACCAATTGTTAAGTGTCTCTTTTTATATTTTAGTTTTATAAAAGTTGCTAAATAGTCTGCCAACTTATCGAGATTTGGTTTTTCTCCAATTTTATAAAAGCTATCCATTCCACCAAACCCAGGTAGATCTGGCATTGTAACATTACCATATTCTGCCATATTCTCGGCAATACCAAGCATTCTCTCTATAGAAGCATGATGACCGTAAATCAGCAGAATCTCTCTCTTTGATGTTTTTTTTGTTGTTGGCACACTCAAAACTCGTCCTTTTAGACCATTAATAATTAGTGGTTTAACTGTTCGGCTGTTTTTAGTTCTCGGACCCATACAAAAATAACAATCTTTAGTTTATAAAATAAAGCTAACCTTATTATAAACGGCTAGCCTTATTTTGATAAACTTTATTTTTAGTTTTTTATCTATTGCTTTGCTAATGTTGGTGCAGCAGGAATTGTGATAGAGGCGCAGGCAGTTCCACAAGTTGTCTTTAGCTGAGTAGCCGTTGCAGTTAGGGTAGTTATATACGTCTGCAGAGTTGCAATATTGGCATTTGCGGTTGTATTTTGTGCAGTAAGTGTTTTAACTTGTGCCTGTGCTGCGACAAGCTGGGCCTGTGTCTGTGTCAATTGGGTTTGCAAACTACTATTTTGCTGCTGATCATTAGCCAAAGCTTTTTGATCAGCTGCTTGCTGCAATTGAGCATTCTTAGCATTTGCATCATTTAGCTTAGATTGGCTTTGGCTATGTTGCATAAAGTACACGATAAGACCAGCTAGAGCAGCAACAAATACGACAATAAACACTATTAGCCAAATTTTTAGAGCCTTGTTGGTTGCCTTTAACCTTATGGCATCAGCTTCTGGAGTATTGGCAAGTGATTTTTCATCACTTACACTCATTGGCTGCGGCTGAGAAGGTGACTGTATAGATTCAGAACCCTGGCTAGATGAATAAAGCGATCCTGGAACACCTTGCGAGCCACTATTGATAGATGAGTTATTGCCTGCTGGATTGCTGCTGTTT
>CAZTUU010000012.1:4322-4970 GCA_964616505.1 uncultured Candidatus Saccharibacteria bacterium | reverse complement strand
CCAAATAAAGTTTTAGTCATTTTATCAGGAGCCTCTGCAAAAGCATTAGATGTACTTTGAAGTCTCCATAAATCTACGCAAAATGCTTGCGCCTCATCATTCGTTAGTCTACCTAGCTCAGCCTGATTTAGGGTAGTGTTTGGCTGAGTATTGATTACAGTAAGTATCTCTCTATGAGATCCGGATAATTCTTTTACAACCGCGCCTGATTTGATAATATCGCCCATGGTATCTTTGCCTGAATATTTACTAAAATCGATAGTCTCCAGCGCGTGCTGTAAGTTACCTTTAGCATCAACATAAGCATCTTCATCAAAGCTATCTCCCATCAAACTCCTAAGTGTAGTTTTTATCTCATTATCATACCTAACGATATTAGCAAGTATTATAGGGAACTTGTCTATTGCACCACAGCCACAATCTTGGCCTGAAGCATGTTCATCGGTATGGGCGCCATACAGTATGCCTTTGCTTATAAGTAGATCTGAGGCCGTCTTAAACAGCTCTTGTGAAGCATTAAAATTTTGACCCCCACTAGATAGAATAGATACTGCCGAAGTTAGTAGGTCCCCACCAAATACTTTTGCTCGTCTAAGAGATTTTTTATATACAACCAGGTCTTCTCCTTGAAGTTGCATAATTTTTGCC
>CAZTUU010000012.1:250-4312 GCA_964616505.1 uncultured Candidatus Saccharibacteria bacterium | reverse complement strand
ACGTCTGCCGTCGCCGCATCCCGTATCATCGGCCTCTATTGGTAAAAATGCTTTATCACCTGTGACATATTCTATAGCAATAGATTCAACTTCAGCAGTTAAAGTACCATCTTCTAGTCTTTTTTGTCTACTAATATTTCCTGACCCATATCCAAATCCCGAATTACCATCTTTACGTAAGATTAACTCAGTACATTTGTACATTGATAATGTTTCTCCTGTTCTTACAATTTCTATTTCGCTCATAATAATCTATACATCTACCATATTTATTGATATCTCACAGAATTACAAAACTAATATTCTTGACACTAGCAAAGCTATATCGCCGAATTAAGAATCATTAATTAAAATTAATTTGACTTAACTACAATACCACTAATAATATAAAAGTAAATAGCACCATATATAGTACTACTTGCACTATATTTACACACTATATAGGATTAGGTATAATAAAAATACATGAACCAAAGATTACAGAAATTTCACTTGCCCAGGGCTACTGATGAAGATATATTCAATGCGCTCTCTGAGCTACAGGAAGACCCTAAATTAAACAATGCATGGACGAATACAACTAACGAAAATCTGAAACTTGCAATATTGGTAGCTGATAATTCAGGAGAGATCTCAGAAGGCAACCCCGAGATGCATGATAAAGTTATAGGCTTAGTTACTTTTGTTTTAAGAACAATCGAAATAGCAGGGGAACGAGAAATTGACGAAAAATAAGACCTTGAAGACTTTATGGTTATAAAATAAATACTAAAAATATATCAATTATCTTTTTTGGGCTTAGACCGACGACGGATATTAGCGACATTTAGACGAACAATTTGACGATCAATTATTTCCTGAGCCCTATTAAGCTCTAAGCTGTCCTTTGTACCAGCTTGTATGCTTTTGGCATTATTAATGGCATCTTGGATTTCTTCTTCTATAAGATCATCTGCACGATCAGCTTCATCAGCTAATAATCTTACGTAACTACCAGTGACCTCAAGCACGCCCCCGTGTGTAACAAATAATTCTTCTGTTGATTTTGTTCTTACACTAACTGCACCAGGCAAGGAAAGAGCGGTGAGGGGTTCGTGTTTTGGCAATATAACCGCATCACCGCCACTAAGAGTAAGTGCTACCTCATCAACTTGGCCACTAAATTTTACTCCAGATAGGGTTAATAACTCAAAAAGCATTACTTGACTTCCTTAATACTACCCTTCATATAAAATGCAGACTCCGGTAAATCATCATATTTTCCAGCCAAAATATCCTTGCAACCTTTTATGGTATCGGCAAGCGGAACATAAGCACCTGGCTTATTTAAAAAGACCTCTGCAACATGAAAGGGCTGAGTCAAAAACCTTTGTATACGCCGTGCACGGGCCACTGTTTGCTTGTCCTCATCACTAAGTTCTTCCATTCCTAAGATAGCAATTATATCTAACAAGTCCTTGTATCGCTGTAAGATCCGCTGAACTTCACGAGCTACATTATAATGATCCTCACCTATAATTTCTGGGTCTAAAATTGTGCTACTAGAATCTAAAGGGTCAACTGCTGGATAAAGACCCAATTCAGTTAAAGCACGACTAAGTACAATAGTAGAATCTAAGTGAGAAAAAGTAGTCGCTGGTGCTGGATCAGTAAGATCATCAGCAGGTACATAGACAGCCTGAACAGATGTAATTGAGCCTTTTTTTGTGCTAGCAATTCGTTCTTGTAGGGCACCCATCTCTTGTTGTAATGTAGGCTGATAACCCACGGCGCTTGGTAAACGACCAAGCAATGCTGATACCTCAGCACCAGCTTGAGTAAAGCGAAATATGTTATCGATAAACAATAGCACATCCTTGCCTTCATCACGAAAACCTTCGGCGATAGTAAGACCAGTCAGGGCTACCCGAAGACGAGCTCCGGGTGGCTCATTCATCTGACCAAACACCAGACTAGTTTTATCTAGCACACCACTTTCGGCCATTTCATGATACAAGTCATTTCCTTCACGAGTACGCTCACCAACACCAGCAAAAACAGAATTTCCACTATGAAATTTAGCAATATTGTTAATAAGTTCAGTAATCAAAACCGTTTTACCAACACCAGCTCCACCAAATAAGCCGACTTTGCCACCTTTAGTAATTGGACATATAAGATCAATAACCTTAATTCCAGTTTCTAGCACCTCAATTTTTCCACTTTGTTCAGTCAGGGTAGGGGGGTCACGATGAATGGGAGCTTTTTTAGCATTTGTAACTGCTGGTTTATTATCTATTGGCTCACCAACTACATTAAACATCCTACCCATTGTTGCATCACCCACGGCTATAGTAATTGGTGCTCCAGTGGAAGTTACAGCATCGCCTCTCTTTAGTCCATCGGTGCTACTAAGCGCTACAGCCCGAACAGTTTTTTCACTTAAATGCTGTTCAACCTCAAGATATAATGTCTCTCCATTTAATTTGGTAGTTATAGCGTCATAAATTGCGGGAAGTTTACCATTTTCAAATTCGGCATCAACCACAACCCCAACCACTTGAATTATTTTACCCTTACTTTGTTCATTACTCATTAGTATTCTTCTCCTATTTCTTCTGCTTCAATTGTTTTTTCTGGTATATCAATAAGTGTCATTTGATCTATATTGCCAATATCATTAATACTAACTAATATCTCCGGATCTGAGTGAATCCCAGCCACAAATCCATCCAAAAACCCTTGCTTAAAAGCTGCTAATGCAATACTTTTTATAATATCTGGTCGCTGCATATGTGGATTATCTCTGTAAAAGTCAACCTGATCTTGCACTAATGTTGAAATCTCTTTATTCATCTTATATTCCTTATCCATTCATGGCCTCTGTGCCAGAGGTTATTTCTGCAATTTCTTGAGTAATTGCGGATTGTCTAGCATTATTGTATACAAGGTTTAAGTCATCAATTAAATCTTTTGCATTATCTGTTGCATTTTGCATAGCTAACATACGAGATGCTTGCTCACTAGCCTGTGATTCTAATATTGCCTGCAAAACCTTAGCTTCTAGTAGTCTCTTTACTACTAGATCCAATAATACATCGGGCTCTGGCTCAAACGACATGCCAGTTTGTTGAGCGGATTTTGCATTTAGAGGTAGCAGCTGCTCAATAGAGACCTCTTGCTTAACTGTCGATATATACTTAGTGTAAATTAAGGTAACAGTATCCACATGCCCATCTATGAACTGCTCTATGGCTTGTTCTAAAATTGGCTGAGCAGTTGTGATTCCTTCTAAGCCAGTATCAGCATCATATGCCGCAAGCTCATCAAGACCCTTAACACGTGCTACATGCATTGCAACATATCTTCCTACGCAAATAACTTTTTGGTCTACTTTATTATCAATTGCGAACTTATTTAAAGCTCTTAGGACGTTTGCATTATAAGCACCCGCCAAACCTTTATTGCTAGTTATAGCAATTACTAAACCCGTTTTTATCTTACGACGTTGAAACAGGGGATTATATTGTGCCTCTGATGTAGAGCCCAGATTCTCTAACAAATCTCCTGCCGCATCAATATAGGCTTTTGGTCCAATAGATTTTTCCTGGGCTTTTCGCAGCTTACTAGCAGCAACCATTTGCATGGCTTTTGTAATTTGCCTAGTATTACTAACAGATTTGATTCGACGTTTTATTCCTTGCTGCGAAGCCATATATTATCTCCTAGATTTTTCCGTTCCAAACGTTTTTGCTACTGCCAACGCCTCTTTTACTATTATTTCAGTATCCTTGTCAGTGGGCTTAGTCCCATCGTTCAAACTTTTTACAATAGAAACATGTGATTTATTCATGTTGCTGATTAGGTGATGTGTAGCAGATTCTACATCTTTATCAGTTAGGTGATCAAAAGCACCCCCAGTAGCTGCAATTAAAGTAATAACTTGGTCTGATATGCTCTGCGGCTGATATTGTTTTTGCTTTAATACTTCAGTTAACAGTCGTCCCCGTGCTATACGCTTTTTAGTATCTTCATCTAAATCACTAGCAAACTGTGCAAAAGCTGCCAATTCCCTAAATTGAG
>CAZTUU010000012.1:0-212 GCA_964616505.1 uncultured Candidatus Saccharibacteria bacterium | reverse complement strand
AATTCTATACGCAGAGATCCTGCGACACTCTTAGTAGCTTTAGTTTGAGCAGCACCACCAACACGGCTAACGCTAAGGCCTACAGAAATAGCAGGTCTGATTCCTTGATAGAACAAGTTAGTTTCCATGAAAATCTGACCATCTGTAATACTAATTACATTAGTAGGAATATAGGCACTAATATCACCAGCTTGAGTTTCCACTATAGGTAA
>CAZTUU010000011.1:9772-19522 GCA_964616505.1 uncultured Candidatus Saccharibacteria bacterium | reverse complement strand
ACCCGTAGCTAACGGCTCACTTACACTTTTTCGATCCATAACACCTGGTGCAGCTCTCTCAATTGGGCCAGTGTTCTTAGTTTTTATTGGGCCCAAACCATCTATTGGTCGTCCAAGTGGATCAACGACCCGACCAATAAGCTCTGGGCCAACAGGTACTTCAAGAGTCTCTCCAGTTAACTTAACCTTTGCGCCTGCCTTTACTTGCGTTTCGCTATCAAGTAATACAGCACCAAGTTCATCTTCGTATAGGTTTAGAGCGAAAGCCCTGGCAGGCTTACCATTATCCGTTTCAATCTCTAACACGTCACTATACCCACAATCAGCCAATCCGTATACCCATACTATTCCATCGCTAACTCGTGTAACTACACCAGTTTGCGAAAAATTGCCACTAGCCTTTAAGCCATTAATAGCTGCTTCTAACTCTTTTGACAAATCTTTTACATTTAAATCACTCACAGGCTCACTCCTTCAACTATTTTTGCTAATCTGCCTTTTACGCTGGAGTCTAATATCCCAATCGGTGTCTCTATAATCGTACCTCCAATAATTTCAGGATCTACTACCCACTCACACTCAACTTTATTAACGCCAGGTAAATTTTTTATATATTCAATTACAATGCTCTTAGTATCATTACTAGCTAAACGAGCAGTTGTAATTTTGGCGAATAAATAACCTTTTTTTGAAAGCGAATTAATAACATCACTAATAAAATATGGTGCTTGACGAGTTTTATTATTTTCCTTTAACCAATTAGCAGATGACTGTATAGCGCTAGATCTATCGGCATCATATAAATGATCGGCAAGATAATCTGCTACCTGCGTCCGAGAGGTCATAACTTACTTCCTTGAATACTTCTAGCAATTAACTCACCGTCTTTTTGATCTGTTAATTTATCTTGCAAAACAACCTCAGCTACCCTAGTTACTAGCTGAGCCGTCTCTTGCTTCAAAGCTTCACGAGCTTTTTGGACATCTTGGTCTAATTGTTCGCTTGCTTCTTTAATGATTCTCTCGGCTCTATCTGCGGCCTTTTCCTCAACATTTTTTACAATTTGCATAGACTCACTTTGAGCATCAGCTAAAATGCTATCTGCTTGCACACGTGCAGCTTGCAAAATTTTATCCGACTGAGCATTAGCATTCTGTAATTCTTTTTTGGCATCTTCAGCCTCTTTTAAGCCTTTGTTTAATACAGCCTGTCTTTTATCCATAACAGCTAATATTTTTTTAACAGCAAATTTATTTAATATCCAGAGTACAATAATAAATGCAATTAACTGAAAAATAAATGTTTTAAGGTCTAGACCAAGAGAAGCAATGCCACTTGCACTTTGTGTGGCAGACTCGGTAGTTGCAAACATGGTTATCACTAAAAACTTCTCCCTTTAATTATTATTTTGTACTAAACACTATAAGTAGAACAAACACCATTATGGCATCAACTAAACCGGCCATTATTAGAGCCATGGTTAATATCTTGCTCTGAGCTTCTGGGTTACGGCCTACTGAGTTTACAGCTGCAGCACCAACCAGACCCAAACCGATAGCTGGACCAACAGCACCGATTGCAATTGTTATTCCCTTAATTAAATCTGAACTTACTTCCATCGTTTCTCTCCTATTATTACTTTACTTTAAAAATCATTAACTTATCCCCTTGGAATCTTTTAAAGATAGGGAAGGGGATACATCTAAATCTTCATCACTTTTGTGATTATCTGTATGGTTTGTAGTACCCATAGCCAGATACACAGACGACAACATAATAAACAAATATGCCTGAATACATGAAAAGAATATTTCTAATAATATTACTGGCACAGTTCCAATCCAAGCAAAATTACCACTCAACTCAGCAATTACCCCTAGCAAAACTTCTCCAGCATAAATAACACCAAAAAGGCGCATAGCAAGGGTTAATAACCTAATAAACTCACTGAGTATTTCTAAGGGGCCTAAGAAGAAGTTCATAGGATTCCACCATGGTGTAGTAACACTAAAATAATGCTTTATGTGGCCAAATAAACCCCGCTCACGAATTGCATAAAACTGGACAACGCCGATAGAAATAACTGCCAAAGCCAAAGTTCCATTTAGATCAGTTGTGAACGGTCTAAGTAGCGCCTCCCTTACTCCGTGTTGTTCTATATATACCGAACCACCCATACCTGGTAATAACCCAAACAAGTTATTTAAAATAATAAAGACAAACAAAGTTAAGAACAAAGGTAAAAATTTACGAGCTTTTTTTGTATCGCCATCGAAATTACCTTTAACAGAGTCAAGTATAAAAACTATAATATTCTCTATAAAAAATGCAAACCTCGACGTTGGTTTAACTTTAGCCTTATATGCAGCAATAACAAAAACTGCAGCGATAATAGCAGCAATTAGTAGACCCATTATCATAGCATTCGTTATACGTACAGACCCTACGGTAAAAAGCGTGGGAGCTATTATTGGCTCAGATGCGAATGCTAGTCTTAGCATAAATTTCTCGCATATTGTAAATATTGAAAAATGCCATTATTTTTTGGCATAGAAAGGACAGAATATTTAGTGACTTTAGTTCCCATTTATTAATGGGTATCTTACCAAAAATACTGAGGTAAATCAATATATATATTATACAAAGCTAAGCTACGATTTATTTCTAGTAGCAGCCATTCTGGATCCAATCTTTAATATTGCGTTCACACCTACAGCAATTAGTGCTAAGTCCGCCACCATTTGCACAGAAACGAGAATCTGCCCTAAGCTTGATTTTGGAGTAATATCCCCAAAGCCAACAGTAGAAAATACAGTTATAGTAAAGTAAATAGCGCTAGTTTTATTTAGACTAATATCAAACATCGTAGGGTCGTATATGGAATAATTGAGATAAGACCATGCGAAGGATACGATAAACAATGGAATAATAACGGCGAGTGCACTCAATGCTCTGAGCTGCGGAAAGTCATTTTTAAGTATTCCTCTAATCTCCCAAGCAATCACTGCAACAAAAACTAAAACCGCTAAAACAATATTTAAAATTACCGATCCCCTTAAATCATCACTAACTGGTACCAATGAATAAATAACGAGTAACAGGATGGTTGCTGCTACCATCCTTAGACCGGTTAATAATAAACGTCGCCTTGTAAGCTTCGTGCCGGCAGTATTATTCATCTATGTACAGCTCCCCCCTGTTTAGCAATAAATGTATTATTTATATAATACTACTAAATTGTTACTTTTATATTATATTTTGAGTCGATATATTTTTGGCACAAAATTATGCAAATTTATAGCAAATGCAGATTGACCTAATACAATCGGGGAGAAGCTCACAAATTAAACTATAGCGATAATATTGCTTTTGGATATTATCCAAAATTATAGTTATATTATCTTAAATTACAAAGACTCTAGCAATTATATAAAGCCCATGACACTCAATCGAAAGCTCTATGTGAGACTAAGAACCAAAATATTGCTGTTTACGCATGACTGCTACTAACAACAAAGAATTTGTAACAGAAAGATATATAAGCCCAGACATGCAAGCATGCAAAATATTCGCATTGGTTTCTATCACTAAATAAGTTCCACTTATTATGGTTGTTGCAATTAGTGCGTAATTACCAATAAACAATCGTTTAGATGGCATGAATAGTGAAATAAATGCTCCAACAAGTCCTAGAAGTGCTACCACAATATGTAATATAAGCATGATAATTATTATAACTCAGTTATACATCAAATTAGAAAGAAATTAAGTGAAATTGTTAAACAAAATATCATTAATATAATTAATGATGCCTTAAATATGTTTTTGGCCCAACCTACATCATCAGTCGTTCCAAAACCATGGTAGGCAAGTTTTAGCCAAACTATTCCCAGAATAATCATAATTGCAGCATATACGTATCCTGTGTAACCAAATATAGTTAAGGATAGGGTTGCTATAACAAAGGCTATAATATACAAGAATATAGCCTTTTTGGTTTTGCTAATACCTTTAACTAACGGTAAAACCGGAATTTTTGCATTTTTGTAATCTTTTAATCTAAATATTGCAATTGCATAAAAATGGGGCATTTGCCAAATTACTAATATTAAAAATAAGATTAGCGCCTCTAACCCAAATGTACCGGTAACTGCACAAAAACCTGCTATGGGTGGAGTAGCTCCGGATATACTGCCAACAATTGTTCCGTGAATAGATTTACGCTTAAAATACCCATACAAAACCGTGTAATCTACAAACCCTACTAAGCCAATGACAACCACAAGCCAATTTGTCCAATAAATTAGTGCAGCAAACCCTAATACTCCCAATATTACTCCGTATATAATTGCTATGTTTTTTTTGATAGCTCCTGTAACCAAAGCCCTATGATCTGTTCTGGCCATTTTTGCATCAATATCAACATCAATTACATTATTAACAACACAGGCACTTGCCATAACAAGTGAAATACCTATAAGCATTTGAAGTAGTAGAGTAAAGTTTATATTGCCGTTAGCTGCTAAAAAAAATCCAGCAGCTGCAACTATTGCATTACCATATATTATTCCAGGCTTGGTAAGCTTATAATAAATTTTTATATTTCGTAAGATTATCTGTGAATCTCCTCATCATTCATTATCATCCTGTCCATATCATTCGCAGGCATCATATTATAGTCAAGGTTATACATAATCCAAATTGAACCGGCTACTAATACAATTACTACAAAAATAGCAAAATATAGAGCAATAGTATTCCATTTTGGCTTTGGTTCATTTCCTAAATGTAGAAAACAAATTATCTGCACAAACAACTGAATAATTGCCAAAATAAACAAAGATGAAAGAATAAAATTATCAGTTAAAACCAAACTGCTATCCGATATATTCATACTTACAAATGCAAATGCAGCTATTGTTAATAGTAGGGAAGTCCCAAAACCAATCGAATATAACATCAAAAGTTTTTTGGCATGCTGTTTTTGATTAAGGATGGTTTTTTTCATAAGTCAAGCACCCCAAGCAAATAGACCATAGAGAAAATAAATATCCAGACGATGTCTAAGAAATGCCAAAATGTGCTAAACAAAGTTAGTCTTTTATGACTTTCGTAAGTAAGTCCACGACTCAGTACAAATACCACCAAAAATACTAGCCATACTAGACCAACGGCAATATGTAATCCATGGGTGCCAACCAAGGTAAAGTATGAAGATAAAAATCCGCTCGCCTGCCAACTATGTCCTTCGCCTACTAATTTAGAGAACTCAAATAGCTCCATAGCTAAAAATGATGCGCCGAGAAGAAAGGTCACTACAAGCCAAAATATAACCATCTTTTTATTCTTGTTAACAGCAGCTAGGGTAACTAAACCGCTAGTAAAGCTACTTGTTAGTAATATAATGGTCTCTATAAGAACAAATGGTAAGCTAAATAGCTCTGCTGCATTTGGCCCACCACTGGTGCTTTTATGCATAACTGCATATACTGCGAATAAACTGGCAAAGACCACACAATCTGTCATCAGATAGATCCAAAACCCAAGATTACTCTTAGATATATCCTCTACTGAATGAGAATTTTCAGGAACTAATTGCATTGATTCGGGTTTAGTCATGATATGCGCCCTTTTTCAATTAATGCAATTTCACTAGCTTTAATAACGTATTCGGGTTTTGTCGCTAAAGATCGTGCAAATACCAAAGCAAAAACACCGACTAAACCGATAAGAGCTAGCCAATAGAAATGCCATATAATTGCAAAGGCAAACAAAAAGGCAAACCCTGCAATAAATATCCCAAGTGAAGTATTCTTGGGTAGAAATATATCATGATAAATTGGCTTAATTGCACCTAGCTTTTGCTGTTTCCATACCCAAAATTGATCACGATCAGTTACCGTGGGTATGGTTGCAAAATTATACACTGGTGCAGGAGAAGATGTAGACCACTCTAATGTACGTCCATCCCATGGATCACCAGTAGTATCTAGGTTCTTTTTGCGCTGCATAAAACTAACTACTAATTGCAGAACCTGGAATACAACTCCAAGCACAATCACAGCCACACCAATGCCCGCCACAATAAACATTTGTTGCCATCCAATTGATGCATCGTAATGATCCAATCTTCTTGTGGCACCCATAAAACCGAGAATGTATAGTGGCACAAAAGCTAGTATGAACCCAATTATCCAACACCAAAAGGCATATTTACCTAATCTTTCATTTAACCGATAACCAAATACCTTTGGCCACCAATATGTTATACCTGCAAAAAATCCAAATACTACGCCACCTATGATCATATTATGAAAATGCGCCACCAAGAATAGGCTATTATGTAATTGAAAATCAACAGGTGGAATAGCCATCATTACACCAGTGACTCCTCCTATAGTAAATGTAGTTATAAATCCAAAAAACCATAGCATAGGAGTAGTAAGATGTATACGCCCACGATACATAGTAAATAGCCAGTTAAATACTTTTACTCCAGTTGGTATGGCAATAACCATCGTCATAATCCCGAAAAAGGCATTTACATTTGCACCAGCACCCATAGTAAAGAAGTGATGCAGCCATACTAAAAATGACAAAATAGTGATCAACAATATTGCCCAGACCATTGTTACATAGCCAAACAGTCGTTTTTTACAAAATGTAGCCACAACCTCAGAAAATATACCAAATGCAGGCAAAATTAATATATATACCTCTGGATGACCCCATGCCCATATAAGATTGACATACATCATAGCATTTCCGCCCATATCAGTAGTAAAGAAATGCATTCCCATAGTTCTATCCAATGATAGCAAAGCTAATGTGACTGTTAAGATTGGAAAAGCAGCAAGCACTAACATCATACTCCCAAGAACAGTCCATATAAAAATTGGCATCTTCATAAGTGTCATGCCTGGTGCTCGCATTTTAAGAATTGTAGTTGTAAAATTAACTCCAGATAATAAACTTCCAATACCTGCAATCTGAATACTCCAAAGCCAATAGTCTACACCAACTCCTGGACTATATTGAAGTTCTGATAGGGGAGGGTAAGCAAGCCAACCAGTCGCTGCAAATTCGCCTCCAATCAATAATGATAAATTCGCTAATCCAGCCCCTGCTGCAAATAGCCAAAAACTTATTGAATTTAAAAATGGAAAGGCCACATCTCGTGCACCAATTTGTAAAGGCAATACTATATTAATGATCCCAAACATAAGTCCCATGGCAACAAAAAATATCATGATTGTGCCGTGTGCCGTAAATATTTGTTGAAAATGTTCAGCGTCTAATATTCCGGGTGTATCACCCACAGCCAAGGCCTGCTGAGTACGCATTAAAATAGCATCACCAAGCCCCCTGACTAGCATTACAAATGCGACTTCCAAATACATTACGCCAATTTTTTTTGGATCAAGCGAAGTAAACCATTCGTTCCATAACCATTTTAGTTTTTTAAAATATATTAATAGACCAATGATAGCCAGAATGCTTATCACTATAGTGACTTGTCCTCCCAGCAATATTAGATTATCGATAGGGAGGTATTTAGTCACCATAGTTAGATCACCAAAAAATATACCAAACATTAGAGGTGCCCGCCCATACTATCTGAGTTATCCATATGCATATCGTACGGCATGTATTTCATAATTATATCATCGAACAATCCATTTTTAACTGGATAATAATAAGTCACTGGAAACCCTTGGGTTGGTTTTGTAATATCATTATACTTTTGCATAGTTAGGTTATTATCAGAGTTTTTTGCTTCAGAAATCCACGTATTATAATCAACTTCCGTACTTGCGTTTATCTTAAATGTCATATCAGCAAAACCTTTGCCACTAAGGTTTGCTGAATATCCATTATAAACGCCTATATGATCAGCAATAACATGTAGTTTAGTTGTCATCCCAGTCATTGCATAAATTTGCCCACTAAGCTGAGGTATCCATAGCGAGTTCATTGGTGCATCAGATGTAATCTCAAAATTGACTGGTACATTAACTGGAATCTGAGCATAGTTCATACTTGCAATATCTTGTTCGGGATAAATAAACAACCACTTCCATTCGAGTGCAACAACCTGAATAGTTATTGGCTTTTTATCAGATACCAGTGGCTTGTATGGATCCAGCTCATGGCTACTCCTCCAGGTTACGATAGACAAAATTAGTATCAATATTATGGGAATTAACCACCAAGCGAACTCTAAAACATTATTATGGTCCCACTCCGGAGCATATTTTGCCTTTGTATTACTGGCTCTATACTTCCACGCAACATAACCCGTAAAAATAAATACTGGAATAACAATAATAAGTGATAGAAATATGGCAAAAAGCATAAGCCCTTTTTCTTTTGTTGCTAGTAACCCCTTTGTATTGAGAACTTCAAAATTGACACCTTTTAACAGAAATACTACAAAAAGTACCGTCACGACGATAACAATACCTATTAAACCTGCTTTTATTACTTTTTTCATAAGCGTACTTATCTAAAATACTACCATAAGCTTTATGTAAACTAAAGTGATAGTAATATAAATTTTTACACTATATAGCTAGCTAAATCAGCGTGACAAGATAAATAGCTGTACCAATTGCAACAAATGCAAAAAGATAAAAAATAGCTTCTAGAATTTTACCAAATATAGTTTTTCCAAAAGTAGGGCTTGTTTGAACCATTCTTGCACTAATAACCAAAAATAATGGTAATACAAATAACATCATAGCACCCATAAACATCATAATTTTAACTCCTTAAGTAATTTATAAATCATACCATACCCTAATCTATACCTTTTTTATTACTTTATTTTTCTGCGCCTATTTTCTAGTTTTAAATTTCTATGCAACATAGCATTTTTAATAAGTAGATTAGCGAAGGAAGCAATTATTCCAATACCAATAATTAAATAGAATATTGTAAAAATTTTACCAAAATCAGTAGTCAATACGACGCTATTGTCACCAACAGTAGTTAGGGTAGTCACACAAAAGTAAAAAGAATCAACCCAACTAAATTTTTCTATTTGATGGTAGACAATTGCACCACCAAATAACATTACAAAAGCTGCAATTGCTGCAAGCTTAAACTCTTTATGAATAATTTCGTAAGATTCCTTTGCCGATTCATGTTTTTCTGAAGTCATAGTTTTTCTATTTAAATAATTATTAAAAGACCTTTCTTGCGGATTATTATATCAAATGTAATTTGCATTAACTATTTGCATATACGTTATACTGTAGTGTATGAACAGGCTTGCAAGAATATATCACAAAAATCAACCACTTAATGAACCAGTTTGGCACATACAAATAGCATTATTTTCTATTATCGTTTTACAGCTTTTACAAGATAAAGATTTCGTATTTGGGCCAAAATATATTATTAGTGCATTCGAACTGCTACTTCTTGTACTATTGATTATAATCACACAGACTAACGCTAAAATGTTAGTAAAGCGATCTATAGCAACCACATTTGTAGTACTAATAACTGCTTCTAATATTATATCTCTAGGCCTTGTGACATACTCTCTCTTTGACTCAACTGGAGTCCAAGGCCACACCTTATTACTTTCGGCGGTAGTTATTTTTATTACTAATATAATTATCTTTGGGATTTGGTATTGGGAGATAGACTACAATAAGTACTATAGGCCAGTTAATTTAATATTTCCACAGACAAATGCTCCTGAACATGCCGGTTTGCATGATAAAGGTTGGTATCCTACTT
>CAZTUU010000011.1:462-9762 GCA_964616505.1 uncultured Candidatus Saccharibacteria bacterium | reverse complement strand
CGTATCAATTACAAATGCCACAGCATTCAGTCCAACTGACAGTCTACCATTAACTCACAAACTGAAAGCTCTAATGGCAGTACAATCACTGGTATCATTAGCAGTTGTAGTTTTAGTAACTGCCAAAGCAGTATCTATTATTGGTTAGCCCCAAATTTTGTTAGTTTTACTTTAACTTTTAATAGGATATTTTTACACGGTTTCATTATTGATTTTACTAACCACTTTTTCAATGGCCAGCCAAGTTTTCTCTGCCATACAAAAAAGAAATTAGCTACCGCGTAAGCGAGTATTGCATAAATAGCACCCAATATTACATCGATAACATAATGCTCACCCAGGTATACAACTCCAATCCATATAGATATCGGATAGACCCATACCCACCATGCTTTTTTGTAGCCATACATTTTAATTACGAATAAGGCAAAAAGAGTAGGGTAGGCTGCGTGTAGAGATGGAACAGCAGCAACAGGGTTTGGTGTCATTTGGCTCCAAACCTCAGAGAAATTTTTTATGCCCATAGCCCACCATACGTCACTAGATATCCTATGGATTGGCTCAATGTATCCTAAGTCAGACGCCATCCACGGTGGTGCTGCCGGAAATAGTAAATAAGTTAGGAATCCGCCATAGCTAAGTAATAATAATGCCAAAATGAACTGCCAGAATAAAGAATCACCAAATTTTTTCCATATCCACACTCCAAGTACAATCGGCATTAAGAAATGTAGAGTGTATAAAAAATAAAAATAAAAATCATACCACTGCAGATGACCATTCCACCAGATATTTTGCAACCATACCGTGGGCAGTTTCCCAAAACCCATCCACCTGTCAGCATGTATCATTGGCCAAAAATTTACACGTGTATTAAGAGAGTGAGCAACACCCCTGAATGCTTCGTATACTAATAGTAATATAATCAGTGGAGCAAACCTGACAATAAATGATCTTGCTTGACCAAATAATGCAAACACAATTAATAGCATTACAAATAACGTGTCTGGAGTCCAAAAGCTACGCTTAAAAATTAGAAATAGCACAATTGTGAATATTACCAATACACGGATAATATTTATTAAAAATCTTTTATTTTTGATTGGTACGATACTATTTTGAGTACTCACGGCTAACTATTGCAACATCTACGAAGTTTTTTCTTTTAAATGTCCCGTTAAAAATATAGAGAGGTACGGAATAGCAAAAAATAGCATGAATGCCCAAGATCCAATAAATACAGCAACAACTGTAACAGCTAATGAGATAATGATGAACGCTAAATTACGATCCTTAGAATGCATAATGTTTTTCTGGGTTAGTTCTTTAGTGTCATAAAAATGCTTATTACTTGTGGCATAGTTCCACTGCCAAGCGCTCACAATAGCCAATAGTAGAAAATTAATAGGGAATAGAATATTAGCAATTAAAAATTTAGGATAATCACCAGATAAACTAGTTGTAAATGGTATCAATACTACTGTTAATAGACGTAGAGTGTTAATCGTTATCATATGTCTATCTACATATTTTATATGTTCAAATTGTCTTACATGTATAGCCCACATACTGCCTAGCAATAAAAAACTTATTATAAAACTAATGAAATTATCACCTAAAATATTGACGAGTGACTGCCATAGTTGCTGATCAGACGAAATATTGCCTAAACTAGAAACATCTAAGTCTAAAACCAAAAGAGTCATTGCAATCGCAAAAACTCCATCCGTCATTGACTCTATCCTTCTGGTAGAAAATAATTTCTTACCATAATAATGAGAGTCATGTCTACTGAAAATTGCCATAATAATTATTATATATGATACACTGGAATTACTTTAACAATTTAATATAAAGAGGCAGGGAGAGATCTAGCTCAACGAACTGCCAGCAACCTACATTTATGCAAGGTGCTCCATCTAGCCCGCTTTTTTAAAGTCTGGGAAAGATATCATTATCTACTTTAATATCCTTTCTAGACAAAAAGCATGAAAGGATATTTTTATGTCAAAAATAACAAAATTTGCAAGTGAATCTGTCTGTGCAGGTCACCCAGATAAAATTTGTGATCAAATTAGTGATGCAATTTTAGATGCATGCTTAGAGCAAGATCCAAAAAGCCGAGTAGCAATTGAAACTTTTGCGGCCAATAATAGCTTAGTACTTGGAGGGGAACTTACAACTAACGCAAAAATAGATACGACAAAAATTGCCAAACAGCAAATTAAACGACTAGGCTATATAGATCCTAACTGGGGTTTTAGCGACCAATCATCAATTGTTTCATATATACATCAACAATCACCCGAAATAGCACTTGGAGTTGATTTAGACGGCGCAGGTGATCAAGGCCTGATGTTTGGTTATGCTAATAATGACACGACAGAATACTTGCCTCTACCCATAACATTGGCCCACGAGCTGACTCAGCATATAGATCAAGTTAGAGAAAACAAGACAATAGATTATTTAAGACCAGATGGCAAGGCGCAGGTAGTTGTAGATTACGCAAATGATAAACCAGTATCCATATCACATGTAACAATCGCAGTACCACACCACGAAGATATCAGCGCCGATAAAGTTAGTCATGACGTTTATAAACATATAATTACGCCCATACTATCTAAATTTAATTATGAAATTGATACTAAAAACGTTGTTGTGAATGGTACAGGCTTGTGGCATATTCCTGGGCCAAGATCAGATTGTGGCTTAACAGGCCGCAAAATTGTAGTAGACGGATATGGAGGTTTTGCTAGAGTCGGTGGTGGTGCATTTAGCGGCAAGGATCCAAGTAAAGTCGACAGGTCTGGGGCATATGCCGCAAGATATATTGCTAAAAATATTGTGGCTCATGGATTAGCTGATAAAGCCGAAGTTACACTTGCATACTATATAGGTGCCAAAAAGCCCGTACTACAAACTATTGATACGTTTAATACCGCCAAAGTTAGCCAAAAATCAATAGAAGATTTTTCGAAAAAACTGCTAGAGACATCTGTGAAGGGTATTATTAATACGCTAAATTTACAAAGACCAATTTATTTGCAAACAGCAGCCTACGGCCATTTTGGAAGATCGCAATTCCCATGGGAAAAGGTTGTTTACTAGGATAAATCTATGGGTTGTTTATCTAGTTTTCGCAAAAATAGTGCCAGCACCATAGCTATAATCGCACCTATCAGCGTCCATATCGCTCGTTCTAATGCTAGAACTTCGGCAACCTTACCAGAGCCAGCTGATAGAAATAAGATTAGTGTAGGTGTCATAAATAATGTTTTATAAAAATAATTACCCTGCAGAGCGTAGGCAAACAGCATAATTGCACAAACTAATGCAAACAATATTATCCACGGATAGGGAATTATAACTGCCATAATCGTTGCTATTATTGCTCCAATTAATGTGCCTGGCACTCTTCGCCAAAACATTTTATCAGACTCTCTAGCAGTTGGTCGCAGTACTACTACTAGAGTCACAACCAGCCAATATCCATGTGGCAAATTATATTTTACAACTGCCCAGGTAATGAGTACGCAAAATACTGCCAGGACTATTCCATACCTGATAACTTGATTACGAGTAGCAAGTTTTGGCTTCAACATAACTTTAGATAACTTTATTAGCATAGCTCCATAAAGACCACCAGCAACCGACCAAAGTCCTGCAGATATTGGGTTTATATCTATGCTGTGCGTTGCAAAAATAATGACTATAATTGGCGCCATGAGAAGAGCGCTAGATGACCATTTATTTGCAATCGCACACAGCAAACTGCTTATAGTCATTACTAGTAATATTCCATATATATTGCCCTCAAAATAAACAGAAAAACTTGTGACCAATGCTAGTAGTATTATTGATTTAATTATTCCTTTATTGCTCGCTACAGTCGCGAACGAAAGAGCTGCCAACAAAGAAAGTACCGTTGGAAAAACTGGATTTAACCCAAAAAAATAACCTAACATTACAATAGGTAAAAAAGCTACTACTATAGCAAGCGTCGACTTTAGTAACAGCTTAGGACTAGGTAGCTTTAAATTTAAAGTTGATAAGACAGAATACATTACAAATTTAGTATGATTCTTTGCACAGCTAAAAACAACCTGTTAATTCTAATTATTATCAGTAGGCAAACCAGAAACTTCTGATTTATATTTTTCTGGATTAACAAGCTTATCACCATCAAATGTATAATTTACTGTATACGGAAAATTATTAGTAGTTGCTCCGTCGTAACATACATACTTGCCAAGTTTACCTACGTATTGCGGTTTTGATGGATCGATTTTTTCACTATACCCAAGTTCATTAGAATTAAAGCTTGCTTTTATACCAGAGTTATTTGAGTCACATTTTTCTATTGGAACCATATAATCGTTTTCGCCGATTTTATCAAAAACGTTAAATACTCCAGAAATATACAAAATTGTTCCAGATAGAAGTGCAATAGTATATGTACTGGATTTCATAAAAATTGATGACTCTTGTATTGGTGGAATATTCGGATGGTTCAGTTCTTTCATAAAAATATATTATAATATTTTTTAAATATTTGCAAATTCTTTAGACAACTGCCAAGTCTGCTACATCTAATACTAGTGTTTGACCATGTTGGATTTCTTGCTTCAAAATCTTATTCGCAATTACATCCTCTACCATTTTTTGGATAGCGCGACGCATTGGGCGAGCTCCAAATTGCGGATCATATCCAACTTCAACCAATTTATCTAAAGCTGCTTGAGTCAGCTCTATTTTAATATTTTTGTCTGCCAATGTTTTATTTAAGCTGTCAATCATTAAATTAGCAACTTGGGCAATCTCATCTTTATTCAAAGGTCTAAATAGTACAATCTCATCAAAACGATTAATTAATTCTGGTCTAAACATACCGCTATTTATAAGTTCATCAATTAATGGTCGCTCAAATTCTTCCAAATTTATACCAGCAAGTACTTTCTCAGTAATTTGAGCTGAGCCAGCATTAGATGTAGCTATAATTATCGCACTAGTAAAGGAAGCAGATTTGCCACTAACATCTGTTAATCTACCCTCGTCTAGCATCTGCAACAGAAGGTTTAGTATATTAGGGTTAGCTTTTTCTATTTCATCAAGCAAAACTACCGAGAAAGGCTGCTTACGAATTGCTAGTATTAAACTTTGCTCACCATCCTTACCATCACTTAGTAGTCGGTCTACGTCATTAGGCTGTTGATATTCACTCATATCTAGCCTAATCATATTATGTTCATCACCAAAATAAACAGCAGCAATAGATTTTGCTAATTCGGTTTTTCCAACACCTGTTGGACCCAAAAATAGAAAACTACCTATTGGCTTACTAATACTTGAAACTCCAGCACGACTACGGCGTAAAGAGGACGAAACAACACTCACTGCCCGTGATTGATTGATCATACGCTGATGAATATTATCCTCTAAGCTTAGCAACATATCAGCCTCAGGCTGACTAGCCACAGAAACTTTTACACCTTTAATTTTTTCTACAGACATGTCAACAGAGTCTACAGTTATAATTTTATCTTGGCTATAAGCAGCTGACTGATTTAACAAACTGATTGCTTTACCGGGATAGGCTTCGTCCTGCATATATTGGCCACTCAAAGTATACGCTTCTTTTATTGCTTGAAAGGAAACCATCAAGCCACTATGAAACTCAAGGGTAATTGCACTATCTTCTATGATATCGATTGTTTCGGATCGATCTGGCTGATTAATCGTGATAGCAGTAAAGCTAGATGATAAAGACTCATTTTGTGATTTGAGTCGTTGATATTCATTAGGAGTAAATGCAGCGAGTAGTTTTAACTGATGGTTCTGTAATATTGGCTGTAGTACTTTAGCGGCATTAAATGACCCAACCCCATCGGCAAAAAAGAGACTTGCATCCTCTAAAAATATTATTATGTTACCAGCACGTACAGCCTCTGCCATTAAAACTAGTAGTAGATTTTCTAAATTATCACCGCCAGATGATTTTATTAATGATGCATTTAAGCTCACTATTTGATAATGTTGCAACCGTTGATCACGACCCTCTAATAACCGTTCGGCTAAGGCGTGTACTAAGGCTGTTTTGCCCGTTCCAGACTCACCGACTAAGGCCACGCCACTAACATTATTACCTAGGTTATATACCACGCTGTCCAGAATATCTGCATGAGCTAAAGTATGATAAGCCTCGCCGCCGTGCTCAACACCTTCGCTTATATTTTGTCCAAATCTTTCTAAATAAGGCGTAAACCCAGACGCCCAATCCCGTCCGATACCCCCAAAGTAAGGTTTCTTGAGCTTCATGTGCTGGTTTATTCGACTCATCCAGTCAAATACGCTACCAACATCATCTATTGTTACATTCTGTGATATCAGGTATTGCATAGCATTGGTAGATTCACACAAAATGGCATAGGCTAGGGTTCCTGCATTTATCTCTTGCTGTGATTTCGATTTAGCAATGGCATGAGCCTTTTCCCATACTACAAGCATATCTGATGAATCATCACTTACTGTATTCAGTATTCCATCTCGATATATGAGCAGTCTGTTAAATATAAATCCTGCTTGCCACTGTTTTAGTGTAACCTCCAGTGCTTTTCTTGGAGTAACGGGCAAATCCTTATTACTAAAACCCGCAAGTAAGGACTGCTCTAGTATTCCATCAATTGTTGTGCTGTTATTTATTATGGCAATATCAGTCAAATCTTTAACAACCCAGGTAACAAACATAATTAATATTAGAGCTACGGCTACTGATAGATATCCTACCCTAATACTTATCTGGGCAATAATTAAAAATAATCCTGCTGCAAATAATAATATTGCAAGTATTGCAAGTATTTTTCTACCTGTTCTTGAAATTTTTCGAGATAATCTAGCTTTTTTAGACCGATTACTATGTATATCTAAAATATTGTCTATATTATTCATCCAGTTATGCTCCGCCATAAACAATACATAATAATTACTGGGACAAATGGCCAAATTAATGCAATCAATAAGTACACTACTGCCGTAAGCAATGTTAGTAACAAAGCTGCTATCAACACTATACCTCGCACTACAAAGCCTACAGCTCGAGACACTATATTATCGAGTAACGCTCTAAACTTATCACCAAGTGATCTGTCAGAGTACGTTATTATTCGCTTCCATGGTGCAAATAAAGTCTTAAGCAGAATCGTAATTGAAAAAGCTCGAGCTATGCCTGAAGCTCGAGACTTTATATCAACAAATGCCTTAATCCAACCCGGACCATACCACCACTTTATTAAAATAATAATCATAGACTAATTGTACCTTAAACCATATTAGGTACAAAAATATAAAGATAAGTACTAGCTATTGGTTTGATTTTGTTTCTATGCTTACTTTATCTAACTTTTCAATATTCAAAAATTTAGTACTAACAGTCTTAGCTCCAGGATAAACACCTGCAGCAATATCTTTTGTACTATAGCTTACCGTAGCAGTTACGCTAGCCAATACCTGGGAGTTTGGATTAGCATTTTGGGCTTGTGTAATTTGCGCTTTGTTATCATTAATTATCTGCTCGGCATCCTCCTGATTTATACAAATCCCTGATTCACCAGAACTAATTATTGTTCTGTAACTGCAAGCACCACCCAGCAGGGGAGAGGTATTCATTAAGAATGTCGTTTGCGGTGTAGTTACTATCGTAGAAGAATCGCTTGATTTTTTATTATTATTTTGCCAAACATAATACCCAACAGCTCCAGCAATTACTATTATTAAAGCAATTATTAAAACAATCAGTAGGGTTGATCCGTTATCGTCATTTTTTATTGATCTCATGTGTATATTCCCTTATAAATTTTTAATGCTTACGCTTAAAAAATTATACACCATATTTATAACAATTATTTTATTTAATTTAGTATACTTTCATTATCTAGTATGACAGATATTGCTTTACTCATAATTTCTTTACTCCTTATTAGTATATGCGGAATATTTGTTGCAGCTGAGTTTAGTTTTGTAACAGTTGAACGTTCTAAAGTTAATAAACTTGCTAGCCAAGGTGATAAAAAAGCAAACAATATAAAGTTAGCACTATCCCAGTTATCTACTCAATTGTCTGGTTCACAGTTAGGCATAACCTTGACTAGTCTGCTTGTTGGATTACTGTCCGAGCCAGTTATTTCGCGTCTTATAGAAGATGAATTAACTAAAATTCATATTCCTCACGATTTTACTACAATTTTTGCAGTAATAATGTCAATATCCTTAGCTACTATCATAACTATGGTTTTCGGTGAACTTATCCCTAAGAATATTGCGATAACATACCCACTGCAAACAGCAAAATTTGTCGTATATTTTCAACGAAGTTTTACCACATTAATGGGTTACCCATTGGCAATGATCAACTGGATATCCAATACAATCTTAAGACTTATTGGCATCAAGCCCAAAGAGCGTCTAGACACTGCAAGATCACAGGAAGAGCTAATATCAATAGTAAAGCATTCAGCGGTGAAGGGAAAAATGTCAAAAAACATTGCATCACTCATAAAAAGCTCACTTGAATTTGGCCAAAAAAATGCATCAGAAGTTATGACGCCTAGAGTTAAAGTAATCTATGTAAGCCAAAATGACAGCCTCTTAGTAGTGATAGAAAAATCAAGGCATTACGGCTATTCTAAATTTCCGGTGATAGATAACAATATTGACAATGTAGTTGGCGTAATCCAGCTAAAAGATGTTTTTAAAATTACACATAGCAAAAGATCATCTACTAAAGTAGATAGTTTAATGCAGCCCACGCTATATGTGCCATCAAGTATTGAGCTAGATGATTTGCTGCTAAATTTACACGGACGTACCGCACAAATAGCTATTGTCATAGATGAGTTTGGAGGCACCGACGGAATAGTAACCGCCGAAGATCTCACCGAAGAACTTGTTGGTGAAGTATGGGATGAGCATGATAGTATCGACCCTGTTTTTCAAGAAATTAATCCTAATAAATGGGAAGTTTCTGGCCTATTAAGGCCAGATGAGATAGGTGAAATAACTTCTGTAAATCTTCCGGAAGACGAAGATTACGAAACAATTGGTGGTCTTATAATTGACCAACTAGGAAAAATACCATCAAATGGAAATTATACTTATATTAATGCATACAAGCAGAATGGTGATTATGTGACGATAAAATTAACTGTGTCTAAAATGGATGGAAAACGTGTAGACAAATTAATTCTAGAAATTACAGGAATAGTGGAGCAGAACAATGAATAGTGAACTCGCTATATTTCT
>CAZTUU010000011.1:0-452 GCA_964616505.1 uncultured Candidatus Saccharibacteria bacterium | reverse complement strand
TAATATTCAATGCTTTTTTTGTTCTTGCAGAGATTAGTCTAATCGCTGCAAGAAGAAGTGCTATCGAAGCAAAGGCCATAAAGGGCTCCGCTAGGGCAAAAACAGTTGTAAAATCATTTGATAATATGCCAATACTTATTACAGGAGCGCAGCTTGGAATAACATTATGCTCATTGGCACTCGGTGCTCTGAGTGAGCCAGCGATTGCCCATGGCCTAAGTAATTTTTTTAATACCTACGATATATCGCCCGAAATAAGTAGCCTTATCTCAATAGTTATTGCGATAATCATAGTTACTCTGTTGCATATAATTATAGGCGAGATAATCCCAAAAAACATATCACTATCCTCACCTAACAGATATGCAATAATATTTATCCCACCACTTGTTTATTTGACTAAATTAGTAAACCCACTAGTAATAGCATTAAATAATTTTACCCAGCTAATG
>CAZTUU010000010.1:6286-21395 GCA_964616505.1 uncultured Candidatus Saccharibacteria bacterium | reverse complement strand
CTGATATAAACTGCCTTTCTTCATCCTTACCATCAGGATCACCAATTAAAGCAGTAGCCCCGCCGATAAGTAATATTGGCTTATGACCGTGCTCAATAAAATGTCTGACCATCATAGCCATTGAAAAATGACCAATATGCATAGAATCTGCCGTGGGGTCTACCCCCCAATAAAAAGTAATTGGCTTTCCATCTAGAATCGCCAGGTCGTTATAGGTTGTCTGGTTTACAAATCCACGCCAGGTAAGCTCTTGAGTTAAAGTCATTTTTTTCATATTACATCTAGGATAACACTGATCTTAGGGCAACAACAAAACAAAACTTAGTATTTATCTGCATGACCTGTCTGCTGAAATTATTATACTGCTTCTTGATCTACAATATTCTTACAATTTTAGTACGGAGCTTTGAATTTTGCCAAAGGTTTAATCTCTGATTTGGCTTGAAATGAAAATTTTTGCAGCGAATTAGAAAAAGATAGTTCTGTATTACCCTTATAATCTATCTTTGTGCTGAATGCATTTTGGGCATTTATGTCTTCTGTTAAAGCTATATTTTCTTTACCTATACCAAAATATAAAACTGCTGAGCCAACTTTTTCTATTACTCCTGATACGTCTTTTGGGAACTCAGAGACTGGATTACTACTTAAATAATCACCGGCTATTTTATATAAATCTTGTGATTTAGTTGAGTCTGAAACTTTATGGTTCATAATTATGAATTAATTTAACACTATTTTGTTGTATTGTCAATAATTTGTTGAGGTAACTAGTATTTCTAGCTAAATATCTAATAACGTGCTATAGTTATACATAAGCAAGTAGTAATTTATACTACCCGTCGAAGTAAGATGACTTTTTGATAAAGCAAATATTAACACGGTTAGAAGATGATAATGCGTGTGATACAACTTAAAAGAAAGGTCATATTAAATGGCATCAAAACTATACGTAGGCGGATTAGCCTACTCAACAACAGAAAAAGAACTTGAAGAACTTTTTGCAGAGAGTGGCACAGTAACTAGTGTTGCTATCATCAAAGATCGTGACAGTGGCCAGTCTAAAGGATTCGGTTTTGTAGAAATGTCTACAGATGACGAAGCAAAAGCAGCTATCCAAGCTCTAAACGGCAAAGAAGTTGGCGGACGTTCATTAATGGTAAACGAAGCTCGACCACAAGTAGATCGTCCAAGCGGCGGCGGCTTTAACCGACGCTAATCTAGCATTACCCAGAGCTTGTTCTAGCGACTAATGACAACACTTTATGTTTTAAGTATCTACAGATACGCCTTCAAAAAGTGTTGTCAACTTAGTCCCTGGGAATATGCTCTGACTTAATGTGTTTTATGCATTAAAACTAGTAAGAAGAAACGAGAGTACATGAATCAAGTAAAAAAGAAAGCCGGAGCACCGGAGCTATTATTTAATCGCGCCTTTAGCATGGGGTTGCAACCAGAATGGATTACGCCTAATGGTTTATTTGTAATAACCACAGATGCTGGCGAAAGGTATATTAATAATGCACAAAGTAGCTTAAATTCTACCGTAAATGCGGGGCTGGCTAAAAATAAATACTATACACGTCTTATATTAGATAGGCATAATTTACCAAACATACCATACATGCTTTCTGCCAATATAGAAGAATCTCAGGCATTTCTAGCTAAGCATAAAATAATAATTGTTAAACCCTTACAGGGTGCAGAATGCACAGATATTAGTATTGTTGATAATAAGAACCAGCTATCTACGCTGGATTTATCTGAGTGTATATTAGAAAAATACTTGCCAGGTAAAGAAATGCGATACTTGGTGCTTAACGGATCTGTGATTGCCGTGCACGAAAGCAAGTATGGTGCATCTGTAGCTCAAGACAGATACCTAGAGCGTGTTTCTTATGAGTCCTCGCAGTGGGACCCAAAATTAACCGAGATGTCGTTAAAGATTAGCGAAATAATGGGTTTAAGATTCTCCGCCATAGATTACCTTACAGACAAAAATGGAGAAAGTTACATATTAGAGGTAAATACCACCCCAGGACTCAAGTGGTTCCACGCCCCCTCGGAGGGTCCATCCGTAGATGTTGCCAAGCTATTTTTAGATGCAATGATAAGTAATGAGAATGTAGCTAATTCTTACATTTATAACTAGGTTTTGACTGAATTCAACACAAAAAATGACATTATCTCCTATGAGAAATAATGTCATTTTTTGAAAATATATTATTTTAGGATTCTAGCTTATCAAGCTCCTCGTACAAGGCTTGCTCAGCATAATCTAATACAATATTTGGGATTTCATTTGTACCTTCCGTACTCCATGGATCAAAATCGGGATTCACAGCAAATACTGCTATCTTGCCCAGTATGAATTTTGACTCTAGCCTTTCTCGCCCAAGTTCAAAGATCCATTTTGGGGTCTCCACACTAGCCCATAAATCACCATACGCATTTTCAGGTTCTAACTTTTTGATATTATTACATAGCGTTTCAAATTCATACTCAGAAGATTGGTGCAAAAGATAATTAACTTCAGCACGGTAGTCCCAGGTTTTTGAATAATTTTCGGAGTAACCTAAGACATCTTCACTATAAATTGATTGTGCTTCGTAAAGCATGCCTTCAAGTACTGAAATTGCTTCGTATGAGTTAGTTGCCAATCTGTTATAGTTAGAATCATCATTTAGATAATCGATATCCGTATGACGATAATCACTCGGACGAATTAAGTATTCTTTCCCATCGTGTTTCATATAATATTTGCTCCTAAATTAAGTAAATTACTGCATAATAGTACTCTCTCTCTCTCTGCATTTGTCAACACATATTTTTTATTTTGTCAACTATATCATATTAAGCAAATAGAAAATCCAGATATACTGGGACATTTTATTTGGTACCGTGAAAAGGACAGCATCGGGGCTTTGCGGCTACGTGTGAAGGTTCAAATCTGTCCGTCCACAACCAAAGCAAAAACCCCTCAAAAAGGGGTTTTTGCTTTGGTACCGCGGAAAGGACTTGAACCTTCACACCTTTCGGCACTAGCTCCTAAGGCTAGCGTGTCTACCAATTCCACCACCGCGGCAAAAATTAATACGACTGTCTTAATCTATCAAATTTTTCGGTAAAATACCAGACTTCCGTCGCCATAATGTCTATCTAATTCTAATTTGAATCCCTCGTAAATTGGACGCGGATAACTAGATGGTAAAGATAAAATAAATAGACCGTCTTTTTTGACATTTTGGGTTAGTTTTTCTAATTGTGAAAGCTTAATATCATCATATGGTGGATCACAAATCACTAAATTAAAATTAGTAGTGTAGTTGCCCTCACTCCATTTAGCAGAATTAGCCCTAATAACCTTTATTTCTTCTTTGTTCAAGCCTAGAGCTTTAATGTTTTGATTAATTACACCCGTGGCATGAACATCAATATCGATGGCGTAAGCATGTTTTGCGCCACGACTGAGGGCCTCTATACCTACCGCACCACTACCGGCATATGCATCAAGCACTGTCAAATCTTCTATATCACCTAGCATATTGAACATTGCACCCCGCATCTTTTCACTCATTGGGTGAGTATGATGCCCCTTTGGGGTAACTATAGTACGACCGCCATATTTGCCTGCAACAATTCGCATATCGTAATAGTACACACATTTCGCACTTTATCATAGATTACAGATTTGCCTACAATGGTAGCTATGAAGTGCTACTGTTAGATGATTCCTGTAATGCAAGATACCAAGCTAGCGTTACAGTTTTTGCCATTTTAGGAGCAAGGTCCTTGCGTACCTGATTAGCCAATTTTGGAGTCCAACCCTTTTTGTAAAAATTTTCGTACATATGCATTAAAGCAATATCTCTTGCCGTACGTTTAAAAAATTCACTTATGCCTATTTGCTGAGCTTTTTTAATATCATATTGGCTAGGCATAGCAATATTACTTGGTAATGTTACAGCGATCATGGCAGTCCCCCATTCAAAAAGTGCATGTGTAGTAAATAGACCCTTAGATCCCCACATCTTCCAATTGTTTTTGGCTATTTCCCTGTAAGTCTCTCCAGGTATAAAGATTTTTTTAAGGACACTGTCCCTAGTTTCTTTAGATTCTCCTCTAAGTTTTTCTAACTCTTCCTCGAATGGATAATGATGGGCAGGGGTTAAGCCATCGATAATAGCATGAGCCAACCAACTGGCTTCAAAAGCAGATCTTTCTTGATTACCACTATTTAGCTCACTTACTAAATTAGTATAGTGTTCATCTATTAAATCTATTAGCGTACCGTCGCTTGGGTCGAAAGGGTCATAAAAATGCCAAGGTTCATGCTTACCTGTAGATTTTGACTTAATTCCATCAGGCCCGTTTTTACCCTCAAAATGCAAAATAAGTTTTTTGCTAGGAAAACTAGAAGAGTGCTTAGGGTCTAGTTTGCATAAGGACGTCCTCGAGCTTCTATCCATTTTTTGATGAAAACCTAGTATATTACCAGAAATATTTGTAAGAGTAGAGCCGGAATACATAAAATATAGTTTTTCTAGCTAACCCGTTAATTTAAATAAGTTAAGTTAGCTGCCTTAAGCACTTTTTGTGCAATTTGTTTGTATTCTAGCAAATTCTCACCTTTTTTGCGAAATTCTTCTACAGCAAGTTTAGCTTGATATATTAAACTCGTATCTGTTAAAGAAGCTATCCTTAAATCGAGAGCACCGTGCTGCTGTAAGCCATAAATTGCTCCTGGCCCACGAATTTGTAAATCTAACTCGGCTAGCTCAAAGCCGTTATTTGTTGCCGTCAATGCTTGCAACCTTTTTGGTGGCATCTTGCTGTCGCTTAGCACCAAATAGCAATAACTTTGGTGGTTTCCTCTGCCAACCCTACCCCTCAGTTGATGCAGTTGTGCTAAGCCAAATCTGTCGGCCGATTCAACTATCATTACAGTTGCATTTGGAACATCTACCCCCACCTCTATAACTGTTGTGGCCACTAAAACATCAATTTTATGCAGCTTAAAGTCATTCATTAGTTTCTCTTTTTGGTCGGCCTTTAGTCTTCCATGCAATAGAGCTACCCTAAATTCTCGTAAATATGTAGTGCTTAGTTCTTTGTAGATTTTTTCTGCACTACTAACTTGTAAAATATCACTTTCGGATATTAATGGACAAACTATATAAGCTTGCCTACCACCTAATAACTCTTTTTCTACATCTTGATACATTTGTTTTTTAGAATTTGGAGATATAATCTGAGTTTTAGTTTTTAGTCTACCAACTGGTGACTCATCAATAATACTAATATCTAGCTCTCCATACACAGTCAGAGCCAAACTGCGTGGAATAGGTGTTGCTGTTAAACAAAGAACATGAGGCATAATTTTTGTACTGGTATGTAATTTTTGGCGTTGTTGCACCCCAAAACGATGCTGCTCATCTATGATTATTAAGCCAAGCTTGTGCCAGGCTACGTCTTTTTGCATAAGCGCATGTGTGCCAATAAGTATCGAAATTTCGCCCTTCTTTACTTGTTGTTTTATAAGAGTTTTGCCTTTAGTACTGCTGGTAAGCAATTCTATATTTTTCTCTATCGGCGTGTTTTTAAACAGCTCACTAAAAGTATCCATATGCTGCTGGGCCAATAACGCTGTTGGTGCCACAACTGCTACCTGATAAGTGCTATTAACTGCCATAAGACTAGCCATTGCTGCTACTACTGTTTTACCACTCCCTACGTCGCCCTCTACCAGCCTATTCATAGGCTTTATAGTAGGCTCTTTAGTTCCTATTTTATTACTTGTAATGTCATTATATATTTGCCAAATTGTCTTCTTTTGAGCTACTGTCAGCTCGTATGGTAGTTTTTTTATAAAGTTCTTGGCTAAATCAAGTTCGAAACTAATATTAGGAGATTTTTCTTTAATAACCTCTCCGCGGTTAATGTCGGACGCCATTATTAAAATAAATAGCTCTTCAAAGGCCAATCTTCTTTTTGCATCAGTGAGTTGTTGTTGACTAAGCGGAGCATGAATAGATTTTATGGCAAGCCCAAATGGCATTAAATTATTATCATCTATCATCCATTTAGGTAAAATTTCGGGTTGCTGACTAATAAATGGTAAAACTTGTTCTATCAGCTTACGTAAAATAGTAGAATTAATGTGTTTTGACTCTCTGTATACTGGAACAATCAACTCCTCTTTTTGCTTTTTTACTAATGCAAAATCCTTTACTAGCTCAACAGAAGGGTTAACTATCTGAAGTCTTTCTTTCTGAAGCCCAAATTCACCACTAATAAGATAGACTGAGCCATTCTTTATAGAGCTTGCTCTATATGGCTGATTAAACCATGTTAGTTTCATAGAGCCAGTAGTATCATATGCCAATGCCTCTGTAATATGTAAGCCTCGCCTGACTCTACGCTGCGTAACGTCACTTATTTTTGCTTCTAGCGTAACCAGCCCAGGTTTTAATTGACAAATTTTTTTAGCAAAAGAATAATCGTTATATTTTCTCGGGTAGTTATTTATAAGATCGGAGATTGTGCTCAAGCCCATCGTAATCAAATGATTATTAAGCACAGGGCCGACACCCCTTAATTCTGCTAAACTTGAATTTATCGAAAGTCTATCATCTATCATTAGATATAGTTTATAGGACTTTTAGACTTTTTGTGTATAAGACATAGCACAAATATAAAAGTATTAGTTTCTAGTGTTGAATCAGTTGTTGGGATCATACTACCTTGGCGTGCCTTAGCTCAATGCATCTCTCAGTTAAGACTCAGCCTTTTTGAATATAATTGCCTAGAATTTACATAAGAATAATTCGCAATAGCGCACTAAAATTTGATATAATAATTTTGAACTTTAGATAGTTTTGTAAGAGATTAATGAGTAAACCTAAGAAAAACACTTCGTCGATTTTTGGCCACATAAAACAAGTTTTTAAAAAGCCATCTAAATCGAAACCGTCTAACCCTAAAAGCATCAGGGTGAATCGAAGTGTTCCAGATAGAATCCGTGCTCATAAAGATGCGCGGGCTAGAAGACGTGCTGATTATCTAGCTACATTACCAAAAAATCCAATTGCACGGTTTTTCTATAGATTTAAGCCATCGGTCATGGCAAAATACTGGTTTAGCAAACAAGGACTAATCAGGATAGCTAAAATTGTGGCTATTGGTGCTGTGATTATTGTCTTGATCCTTTTAGGATTATTTGCATATTTTAGAAAAGATCTACCAAAAAGCTTAGCTGACTTAAAAACTTGTTCTAACGGAGCAAGCACTACCTACTACGATCGAACGGGCCAAACTTTACTTTGGTCTAGCTCTGGAGACGTAGAGTGTTACCCAGTAAAATTTGATCAACTATCACCTTTCCTAAAGAACTCAGTTGTTGCGTCAGAAGATAAAGACTTTTATAAGCATGGTGCTTTTAGCTTTGTAGGTATAGCTAGGGCAGGAGTAAACAATTTTACTGGTGGTAGCACACAAGGTGGATCTACTATTACGCAACAGTTTGTCAAAAATTCATTACTTACCCAAGACAGAACCGTAGGACGTAAAATAAAAGAGATTATACTTGCAACTGAGGTAGAACGTGGATATAGCAAAGATGAGATTCTTAATGCCTACCTAAATGAAATATCCTTTGGCTCTACCTATGATGGAGCAGAGGCAGCATCAAGGGGCTACTTTAACAAAAGCGCTAAAGACCTTACCCTAGAACAAGCTGCATTACTTACGGCTGTTATACCTGCGCCGACTTATTACTCTCCATACGGACAACATACAGACCTATTAATACAACGACAGCATATAGTACTAGATAAAATGGTAGAGCAAGGATATGTAACCCAACAGCAGGCTGATGATGCAAAAAAAGTAGATGTATTAGCACAGCTTTCTACCACAGGTCGCGATAAATATAAAAATATTAAAGCCCCTTATTTTGTCTTAGCGGTACGCGAGCAGCTAGAAGCAATTTATGGTGCAAATAATATTAATAAATATGGCTACAAAGTTATAACTACTCTAGATCTTAGATTGCAAGAACTTGCAGAAGAAGTCGTTGCAGAAACTATCCCGAAGGTTGTGCGTAATAACGGACAAAATATGGCAGTAGTAGCCGAAGACACACAGACTGGACAGGTCTTAGCAGAAGTCGGTGGTCGAGATTTTAATTACCCTGGATTTGGACAGCTAAATATGGCAACTACTCCTCGTGAACCAGGCTCTACAATGAAGCCATACAACTATGCAGCACTTATGACACAGTCAAAAAACTGGGGTGCTGGTAGCACAATATTTGATACAAAAACTGATTTTGGTGGTGGATACATACCAAATAACTTTGATAAACGATTCCCAGGTGCTACTAGCATGAGGAAAGCTTTGGGTGGCTCTAGAAATATACCAGCACTAAAGGCTATGTATATGGCTGGAATTCAAAATACTTTTGATCTAGCTAAAAAAATGGGGCTGGTAAGTGGTTCTACTTGTGAACCAAACTGTTACCTATCTGCTGGTATCGGTGGCGGTAGTAGTATTAGATTAGATGAACACGTAAATGCTTTTTCTACATTTTCACGTATGGGTAAATACAAGCCCCAAACGTACATACTTAAAGTAGAAGATTCTCGCGGAAAAACAATAAAAGAATGGAAGGATACCCCCGGTGAACAGGTTCTTGATCCTCAGATTGCTTACACTATAAACGATATGCTTAGTGACCCTAAGGCAAGTTATTTTGGCAATAATTATCGCTTGAATAACGGCTTTAAGTCTGCAATGAAAACTGGTACAACTGACAAAAATGAAAATAGCTGGCTAATGGGTTATACGCCCAACCTAGCATTTGGTATATGGACTGGTAGACAAAATGACATAAATGGTATGTATGTGCAGGGAGAAGTTATCAATGGACCTGCATGGAATAAATTCATGACTAAGGCGCATGAGATTTTGGGTATTAAAGGTACGGGCTGGACCAAGCCTTCTGGAATGAAAACAGTTTGCATAAACCAATCTACGGGATATGCCACTACTTCTGGTGGAGTATGTGATATTTTTCCTAGCTGGTACAACCCACGCTATCCAGGTGATTTAAAATCAGCAGTCATAGATACCGTTTCTAGTAAATTAGCTACAGAATGTACGCCAGAAGCAGCTAAAAAAACCATCACAGGTGGTGGAATACTTTCTGAGCTACCCACTAGCGACCCAATGTATAAAAACTGGATTAAATCAATTGGCGGGGCTGCCGGCGGTAATATTCCAACTGATAAAGATGATGTTCATAGTTGTGACCCAGCCGATAAACCAACAGTATCATTTGATACACCAATAGCTAATCCCGACGGAACATACACCTTAACAGCTACCGTAACAAAAGGTAAATATCCCGTAACAAATGTCAGCTTTAAGATTGACGGTAATACTTTACCTGGAGGATCATTTGATATAACAGATAGCGGTACAGTTACCTTTAAATATTCTCCTAGCTACAGTGGGCCTAAAGATGTAGTAGTAGAAGTAACAGACAATGTGCTATTTTCTAACTCTGATACAAAATCAGTAAACTTTACTACACCAACACCTAGCCCTTAGATAAATTGTTATCTTATTTCATTTTTGATAGAATATTACTATGCAATGGTTGTGGTTATGCTTAGCAATTATTTTTGAGGTTTGCAGTACACTCGCTTTACGAGCCTCTAGTGGATTTACTAAACCCATATGGTTAATTATTACTGCAGTAGGCTATGCTTTAGCATTTTACTTACTATCGCTAGCTCTTAAACTGGGTATGCCAGTAGCGATAGGGTACGCAATATGGGCTGCAGCCGGTATAGCAATAATTACACTTGCAGCTAAAATTATTTGGAATGACCCACTAACACCAATAATGGGAATAGGCTTTGTACTCATAATTGGTGGTGTCGTACTTGTAGAACTGGGCTCAAAAGTACATGCCTAACATAAAAATACCCCTTCATAATTAGCCAGTATTTATCGAGATTTACGAGGACGATGTGATTTTTTAGTATCTGCATTATCAACTATCTTGCTAGCAAATAGCATTTTACCAGCTACTGTTTGATGAGTTCTAGTAATAGAAACTTTTACCATTTTGCCAACATCTCGCCGTGCACCATCTATTACTACCATAGTACCGTCTTCCATATAGCCAACACCCTGGTCTCTGCTAGACCCAGCCTGTAATACTTTAACTTCTAGACCTTCTCCGGGTAGTGCAATTGGACGTATGGCATGAGAAAGCTCATTAACATTCAAAACTTTTACTCCCTCGATAGAAGCTACCTGATTTAAGTTAAAGTCGATAGTGCAAAGTGCTGCACCACTTTTCTTGGCAAGTTTTACAAGCTTCTCGTCAGTTGTAGTGGCTCCTATATTTGTTCTTTCGATATTTACTGACAAATTGGGTTCTTGCTGCAATTGTTGCACAATTTCTAACCCAAAACGTGCTCTTTCGCGTTTATGACTATCGTTGCCATCTGCCAAAAGCTGTAGCTCCGCCAAAATAAAGTCTGGAACCACCAGCTCCCGCGGCATAAAGCCGGTTTTTGAAATCTCTAGAATACGACCATCAATAAGTGCACAGCTATCTAATATAACAGTGCTAATGGTTTTTCTAGGAATAGCAAATTTAATGTTTTTTGCAAATATGATTAAGCTCAGCAACAAAATAACTGTAGCCAGTACAATAGTAACCACTAGTTTGCCCCTTCTTTTTGTAAATAATTATTGAGTGCGTCTTTTACATTCGACACCTGATGCAGAATTGTAGAAGTCTTGGCATTACCTCGAGTTTTAGGCCCGATTGCCGAGTTAAAGCCAAGTTTTTTAATTTCTGCTAATCTTTTATCAACCCATGGCACATGTCTAACTTCTCCGCTTAAACCAACTTCTCCAAAAACTACAGCGTCATCCTTTAGGGCCATGCCCTTAGCAGCAGATGCGATAGCCATGCAAATTGCTAAATCACCTGCAGGTTCTGTTATTTTTATACCACCAACAATATTAATGTAAATGTCTTTGTCAGATAATTTTAATTTAGTTCGCCGCTCTAACATCGCCACCAGCAAATTTAATCGATTTAGATCAATACCAGCAGCTGCTCTTTTAGGGTATCCGTAAGAAGTCGGGTTAACAAGTGCCTGAACCTCAACTAAAATAGGTCTAGTTCCTTCAAGTGTTGCTAAAACTACCGATCCGTCACTCTGCTGGCGCTCTTCTAAAAGTGAGGCTGATGGATTATCGACTACTTTTAGGCCATTATCAAGCATTTCTAGTATCGCCGCTTCGTCCGTAGAGCCATAACGGTTCTTTATGCCCCTCAGCACCCTAAAGCCACCATATCGATCGCCTTCTAGCTGTAATACAACATCTACTACATGCTCTAGCAATTTTGGCCCAGCAATCGAGCCTTCTTTAGTCACGTGACCTACTAAAATTAATGCTGTATTAGATTGTTTAGAAGCAAGGGTTAGCAGTTGCGTACTATTCGTAACTTGGCTAACGCTACCTGCAATGCCGCTAATTTCGTCGGTAGATATAGTTTGTACAGAATCTACGATAACTACATCGTACTCCCCACTGGCTATAGTAGTGGCTATATCATTAGCGCTTGTGCTACTTGCTAACATTAAATTATCATGAGCGGCCTTAAGTCGTTCGCCACGCAAACTAACCTGAGCAGCAGATTCTTCGCCACTAACGTACAAAACTTTTTTTAATTTTGCCATGTTATAAGCTAGCTGTAATAACAGTGTACTTTTACCTATGCCCGGCTGACCGGCAATTAGTACAATACTGCCTGGTACAATTCCGCCACCTAATACCTCATTAATATCTGACACTCCTACACTAATGCGGTTAGTGACAGTTTTATGAGTACCTCGTTTAACTGCCTCTACTTTTAGTGCTTTGCCGCTATTAACAGCTTTGTTAGCCATAGGTTTGCTAGAAACATCTACTTGCTCTACTATAGTGTTCCACTCGCCACAAGCGTTGCATTTGCCTGCCCAACCACCATGAACTGCCCCACAGCTACTACAAACATAGGTAATTTTAGTCTTCGCCATATGCCCATAGTATAATTCATTTAATGAACATAACCCACCGATTTACCTTTGATGGCAAAAAATATACAGCAAAGTACAGTGATATAGATGATTTTAGACATCTACCTATTAATAAATGTAAGCAAGTGTACGCAGTTGCTGTTTTTAAAGGAAAAATATTATTTGTTTACAATGGCAAGCGCCAAGAATGGGGTTTAGCTGGCGGTACTGTAGAACCAGGTGAATCATTAAAAGACTGCCTATTTCGCGAAATTAAAGAAGAATCCAATATGAAGGTTACTGACTATTGGCCAATAGGTGCAGCATACATACCCGAAGTAGATGTTTGGCAGGTTAGGTACGCATGCAAAATTGAACCTTATGGACCATTTATAGCAGACCCAGCAGGCAGCATCACTAAAATCGAATTAGTAAACCCAATAGAATATAATAAATATTTTGACTGGGGAAAAATGGGTGACCATATAATAAATCGAGGACTTAAACTTATCGACTCTGATTAAATAATATTATATAATATTTATCAGTTTTGTGCTATAATTATTATCAATATGGCTAAGATCTCAAAAAAATTAATATCTATTGTTGTACCACTTTATAACGAAGAAGCGAGTGTTCCAGCATTTAATACAGCTTTGCTAAAACAATTAAAATTATTGCCTAATTATAGATTTGAAATTGTATATGTCAATGATGGTAGCATCGATAAGACTGCCACTCTTATTAAAAACTTTGTATCACAAAATAAAGATATTAAATTATTAGAACTATCCCGAAACTTTGGAAAAGAAAGTGCCCTAACTGCTGGCATTACACTAGCTAAGGGCAATGCCATTATTACTATGGATGGCGATTTGCAACACCCAGTAAATATGATTCCAAAGTTTATCAATAAATGGGAGTCTGGATCTGTGGTTGTAGTTGGTGTACGCCAAAAATCTAAAAGTGACTCTACTATAAAAAAGGGTGGCTCTAGAATATTTTATAAAACATTTAATGCTTTTGGCGATCAAACGATTGTACCAGGGTCAACCGATTTTAGGTTAATAGACAGCTCTGTACAAATAGAATTTATTAAACTAAAAGAATCTGGCCGCATGACACGTAGCTTAATAGATTGGCTAGGATTTAACCCTAGTTATGTTAGCTTTGTGGCTGACGATAGAGCAGCTGGACATGCCTCTTACAAATTAAGTAAACTGATTAAACTAGCCATGGATAGCTTTGTGTCTTCTTCTCCTGCTCCGCTATTTTTATTTGGTATTATTGGATTTTTTATTACTACCGCCTCTTTATTACTTGGAGTATTTATTCTTGTCGAGCAGTTATTATTCGGAGACCCATGGAACTTACAATTTACGGGCACCGCAATGTTAGCAATACTAATATTATTTTTAGTGGGGTTAATACTTATGTCGCAGGGCATTATATCTGTATACTTGTCTCATATACATACACAATCAAAACAACGACCTTTGTATGTAATTGATTATAATAACTCTAAGGGTATAGACAAAAATTGACCAATTTTCTTAAAAATAAAAAAATAAATCTCATTATCAGGTACTTAGTAGTAGGTGCCGTCGCTTTTGTAATAGAAATGAGTGCCCTTTTTATACTACATAATGTATTAAAATTTAGCTCAGTTACATCAGTAGCTATAAGTTTTTGGGTTGGATTTGCAATCGCCTTTATATTACAAAAGATGGTAACATTTAAAAATTATCAAAAGTCAGCTAAAGCACTATCTAAACAATTAGTATTTTATACTATATTAGTAAGCTGGAATTATGTATTTTCTTTATTAGTAGTTGCCCTGTTTTCAGAAAACTTTTCTGTTTACGCGCTCCGAACCGGTACAATTATTGTAATAATATGTTGGAATTTTATTATTTACAAATTAATTTTTAAGCAGACGTAGACAAGACATACCCATATGGCATCAAAGAAATCTAAAAAAGCTAAAAAGCTAAAAAAGACTGCTCCTGTAATAACCAAAACTACAAAAAAGCCAGAAATAATTAGGCCATTGAGTGCCCGTAATGAGATGCCAGTTGATATTAATATAAATGATACTAGACTAAAAAGTAAAAAATCCATATCGAAAAAAACTTCAGAAAAGTTGTCAATAAATACAGCTAAAAACACCACAGATAAACAGACAAAAAAAGTAAACTTTTATAATCAAAAGGTTGGAATCATTTTTGCGTGTTTTAGTATATTTATTTTGATTATCACTACCCTATTTTGGTCATATTTAGGGGCAAAAATTGCCATGTACAATGCCGACCAGTTAGTAGACCCGTACTTGTTTAAAGATTTAGACACATTTAAAAATGCACTATTTCCTGGTGCACATAGTTTTTTAATTAAGTGGCCAATTTTTTATGTAATCAAGTTACTAAATTTCTCAGCCTTGGCGTTTATTTCTAGCACAATAGCTATATCTCTTGTAACTGTATTAGGGTTTGCGCTAATAATCTATAAAATTAACCGTCGCCCAATTATTTTTGGAACAATTATTTTAGCGATGTCTTCTGTTTTGGTTATGATCCCAGCAACGCCCTATGCAGGTGCGTTACTACCTGTAAATATGGCTATGCTGGCAACAAGAAACATAGAGTATTTACTATTTATAATTGCTTTAGGTTTACTAATAAAAGCGAGACGACTTGTTTCATGGAAGATATTGCTATCGCTCATTTTTATGACACTACTTATTGCAAGCGACAAGTTCTTTGCATCTATTAGTTTAGCCGGAGCAATGATGGCTTTTGTTATATATTTCTGTTCAGCAAGAAATCAAATGGTAAGGCTAGCCCTTAAGTGGGGATTTGTAACAGTAATATCTATTCTATTCGCGATTAGCGCATTATGGTTGATTAGCCGTAGCAATACTGCTAACATTGTCGATTCCGGAAGCAGCCGTCCCTACTCTTTAATACAAAATCAAGAAACACTTGGCAAAGGTTTGATATTTGCAAGTAGTGGTATAGTTT
>CAZTUU010000010.1:3086-6276 GCA_964616505.1 uncultured Candidatus Saccharibacteria bacterium | reverse complement strand
AATCAAGCAATGATTAATATCAAATCTGTTGGTATAGTCAGTTTTGTAACAAATATATGTATTATGCTAGTCATTGCTGGTTGCGTTATATTGTTAATAATTAAAAGTTTTAAAAAGCTAAAATATGTAGATAGTATCGATAATTCTACTAAACTATCGATAGTTCTTATTTGGTCAACCGTAGCTGCTATATTGGCATTTATTATAGCCGATCATTATTACCCAGTAGATGCTAGGTATTTGGCAATAAGTTTTTTTGCAGGCTTTGTCGTACTTGCCACTGTTAGCCGCAGTGTTAAAATTAGACCTAAACTAATACTAGTCTTAGTTAATGCTATTTTATTAATAAGTATTAGTGCGGGTTTAATATTTTGCTATCAATACTACAGCAAAAATATATCGGCTGTTGCTGATATTAGTACCAGAAATATCAAAATCGCAGATTTTATAAACAATAGCCCCGTCGACAATTTGGTGGGTGATTACTGGCGAGTAGTGCCAATTAAGCAACTCTCTGACAAAAAAAATCTTAATATCGTGCCATTGGGTTCGTGCTTAGAACCACGCCAAGTACTAACATCAAAAAAATGGCAGAACAATCTTAAAGATAAAGATTTTGTGTACCTATTATCATATGACAAAAGCCAGACAGATTATCCTAGATGTTCACTTAACCAAATTATAAATAATTTTGGCAACCCAGACTCACAAATAGTTATATCTGGTACGCAAGATAACCCAAAAGAAGTTCTTCTTTATTATTCTAAAAAACCAAATTCAAACAATTCAAAAATATCAAACATTGGTAGTCTCAAAAACACACAATGCCAGAATACAATAATGAATATAGTCGCCCACCAAGATGATGATATTTTATTTATGAACCCTGATTTACAAAAATCTGTGGAAGAGGGTATCTGCATTAGGACTATTTACATTACTGCAGGAGACGATGGAAATGGTAACCCATATTGGGTATCCAGAGAAAAAGGTTCAGAAGCAGCATACTCAAATATGCTTGGGACGAGTTCTGGATGGACTAAGCAAATTATTAGCCTAGATAATCATGAATTTCTGACAATTGCCACACCAGAAAATAACAATAATATATCGTTAATTTTTATGAATCTGCCCGATGGAGGTTTGCATGGAGAGGGTTTTAATAGTAACGAATACTTAGGTCTTAGTAAATTATTAAATAATAGTATAGATCAAATATACTCTGTAGATAGACAATCTAGTTATACAAAACCAGAATTAATTAATGCACTTACTCTGATAATGAAAACCTATAGACCAACAGAAGTCAGGACTCAATCTACTCAAAATATGAGCGATGAGTTCCCTGATCACAGTGATCATATTTCCACTGGTTATATTACTAGCTTAGCGTATGAAAACTATAAAAATTCCGAGTCTCATATTAATTATTATATTGGTTATCCTATTAGGGATATGCCACAAAATGTATTCGGAGTCGAACTAAAAGAAAAAATTAATAATTTTTTAAAGTATGCACAATATGACGGAGCCGTATGCCAAACATCTGAAGAATGCAATAACACTCCTACCTATGGTTCTTACCTAAAAGGTCAATATAAACTTTAACTGAGTCAGAGATCTAGTTTTTTGGATCAATCTGTTGAGTAGCTCGACTGTCGATATTTTTGGCTAATGTTTGCTGCTGTACTGTAATTTTATTTCGCTGTTCTACTAAAGAGTTGTACTGTCCAATTAAACTTTTTAGATTGTTTGCATTGATATTATAACTATAAACTGTTGCATTATAAATGGACACTTGTGAGTTATATACAGCATTTTTATTAGATGATAGTAAGGAATTCAGTTGAGTTTTCTGAATCTCCAAGTTTGACAGCTGCGTATCTAGCTCTGACTGCTTTTGATCAATGTCTGCCTTTAATAATGATAGTTGTGCATCGTATTGCTCTACCTGGTTTTTTAAGTCATCAAAAATTTGTTTATATTTCTTGGAATATGTAAAAACTTTAGATCTATCACTGAAATATTTACTATAGTACGTATCAAGCTCAGGACCAAGGTTACTATATTCTGTCCCCATAACAGAATGCATTTCGTTCCATTCTTCACCAGGCTCTGATTTATGATAGCTTTCAAAAGTCTTTATTAATTCTGGATCATTAAGACGATAATATGCTGCTTGGAGTAGCTCATCTACATGCTTTTTTTCAACGGGACTCAACCTTTGATAAGCAGCATGTAGCATCTCATGTGCTGCTGTAACTTGCTCCACTCCGTTCAAAGTGGGATCATCTACCTTGTAGATATATATATTTCTACCATTATAGCAACCAAGAACAATTGTCTGCTCAGCCTGACTGCACTCAGCTTGAAAAGTGGCTTTATCTAATATCTTAGGGTCATTAACGTAAAATAAAGTACGTCCGTAATTATTCATACCGCTTTGTGTTGCAAGCTCTGCAATCTGTGCGGGCGGATGATAGTTACGTAACTTCGCCCAATCATAAATATCGTAATGATTAGCCCAAACTATCCCAACTACGCTAAAAATAACTACGATGCTAGTAATATAACCAACAACTTTTTTGTTCATATAACTTATATTATACAGGGTTACTCTTTGATAACTTTGTAGGTTAGTCCGGATTTATTTGCAGATACATGAATAATATCGCCAGATTTATAAGTACCAGCCAGCACACTATCGGCAATATGATCTTCAATAGTATCTTGAATTAGCCTGCGCATTGGCCTAACTCCGTTGTGTGAATCGTATCCCTTTTGTAATATCCAGTCTTTAGCCGATGTATTAAGCACAATACCTAGTTTTTTACGCTGCAAACGAACGCTCAAATCGGTAATCTGTACGTCTATGATCTTTTTAATATCAGCTTTTGTAAGAGCTCTAAAAACTACTATTTTATCTATTCGGTTAATGAGTTCGGGACGTAAATACTTCTTTAATTCATCATTAACTTTAGATTTATTTTGCTCATGCAAAGCGTCTAGATCATCGCTACTGCTAATATTACTAAAACCTAGCGATGCTTCTTTTTGTAATAATTTTGCGCCGATATTACTAGTCATAATAATAATAGTATTTTTAAAGTTTACCTTGCGCCCTTTGGCATCTGTCAACTCACCATCCTCAAAAATCTGTAGAAGCATGTTAAAAACTTCTGGGTGAGCT
>CAZTUU010000010.1:0-3076 GCA_964616505.1 uncultured Candidatus Saccharibacteria bacterium | reverse complement strand
GAACAAGACAACGCTATTAGGCTGTCTACGTATTTTATCTGTAAGTTGACCACCCTCGTTATATCCAATATATCCAGCAGGTGCACCAACCAAACGTGCAACGGTATGTCTCTCGCTAAACTCACTCATATCAATTTTAATTAATGCGTCATCTCGACCAAAAAATTCATGTGCCAATATACGTGCTAGCTCAGTTTTACCAACACCCGTTGGACCCATAAAAATAAATGACCCTATCGGTCGCTTTTCACTACCAATGCCAGATCTATTACGACGTATGGCCTTGGAAACCGCCTGTACGGCTTCATGCTGACCAATGACATGCCTTCCTAGCTGGTTCTCTAATTTAAGCAGGCTTTTTGCCTCTTGCTTGACTAACTTGCGTAGCGGCACACCAGTTGCTTGACTAACGACAGCAGCAATATCATCACTCTTTAAGGTAAGGCGCATATGTGCCGGTGTAGTTTTTTTGAGTTCTTCTAGTTTTTCTTGAGCTATGCTAATACGCTGCTTGTATTTAGCAGCACGTTCATAATCTTCTTGCTCTACTGCATCATCACGCCGGACTGTCAGTAACTTTATTTCTTTTAATAGTTGACGATATTCTGTTGGTGTTTTTCCTTTGTCAACACGTAGTAAAGCTGCAGCCTCATCCACTAAGTCTATGGCTTTGTCAGGCATGTAACGATCGTTAATGTAGCGGCTGGCAAAATAAACTGCATCGCCTAAAACTGTATCATCTATAGTCACACCATGAAATTGCTCATAATGATTTTTTAGGCCCTTAAGTATGGCCAGAGTTTCAGCAGGCGTAGTTTCTGGCACGACCACAGGCTGAAAACGTCGCTCTAACGCGGCATCTTTTTCTATGTGCTTATGATATTCGTTTGTGGTGGTTGCGCCAATAACCTGTATTTGTCCTCTAGCGAGTGCTGGCTTTAAAATATTTCCTGCATCTATTGCACCCTCTGCAGCGCCAGCGCCAACAAGCAAATGCATCTCATCAATAAAGACAATAGTTTTTGTATCGGCAATTAATTCTTCCATGACTTTTTTAAGACGATCTTCAAATTCACCACGATATTTAGTACCAGCAACCATAGCTGCTAAATCTAATACCATAATGCGCTTATCTAGCAGGCTATCTGGAACATCTTCGGATATAATTTTTTGGGCAAGACCCTCTACAACGGCTGTTTTACCTACTCCAGGCTCACCAATTAACACCGGATTATTCTTAGTACGACGATTTAATATCGTAATTAAACGCCTAACAACGCCCTCACGCCCAACGACAGGATCAAGCTTACCGCTGGCAGCTAGTTCCGTTAAGTCTGTACCAAAGTATTCTAGCGCAGTTTTATTAGACCGTTTTTTAGATTTTGTCGCGGTACGTTTTTGTCCGTCATTTTCGCTATCGTATTGTTGCCTTTGTAAAAATTGCTCCAGTTCATCCAAAACTTTATCAGTATTAACATTCATATCGCGTAGCAATACTGTCGCACGAGAATTTTTTTGAGTTAATATACTATACAAAATATGCTCAGTGCCACAATAATCCTGAGAGTAATCTTGTGCATAATCCCAAGATAGCTTTAGTGCTAATTTGGCAGTCTCGCTTAGTCCTTTGCCTCCAATATTAATACTCAAATTTTTTGGTGTTAGATTTAATGCCAGCTGAGCACGCTGAAAATTTATACCAGCAGTATCTAGCACCTTTGCGGCTACAGAAGTTTGCTGACTTAGTACACCCAGCAATATATGCTCAGTACCAACATATGCGGAACCTTGTGTACGAGCTATATGATCAGCATTTTTTAAACTCAATAATGCATTTTCTGTTAAATGATTCAAATATTCTTGAAAGTCTGGTGTTTCTGGCATATGTATATAATACCCCTTTTATAGCCAATAGTTAATGCTTGGCATACTCTAAAGTATACAAAATTAGCACTCCTGGGTCAAGAGTGCTAATTATATAAATACGTGTTAAATATACCTATTATTATGAATCTTCGCCGTGCTCTTCTATTGCTTCTAGCAAACTACTTTCTAGCTCGGTCTTCTTTTTTAATTTAGGCGCGTTTACTGCACCTACCACTTTAGATGGCTCCGGTTTGGATTTTGGCTTTGGAGTTTCTACAGGTGTAGGTATAGCTTCGGGCTCAGCTGGTGCTGATTTTGCAGATTCTATATCTAGCTCAAAACCAGTTAGTTTGCTAGCAAGTCGCACATTTTGGCCGCCCTTACCAATTGCTACAGACAGTTGATCTTCTGGAACGATCACTCGAGCACGCTTACTTGATTCATCTACCTCTACCTTTGTAACATTAGTAGGACTAAGTGCATTAGTAATATACTGTCTTGGCTCGTCAGCCCACACTACAATATCAATCTTTTCTTGATCACCAATCTCACTCATTACTGCCTGTACGCGGGTTCCATGACCACCCACAAATGTTCCTACAGGGTCAACACCGCTAACGGTACTTGCAACCGCAATTTTACTACGTACCCCAGCTTCGCGAGACACACCCTTGATAACAACAGCGCCGCTCTCCATTTCTGGTACCTCAGCTCTAAATAATTGTTCTAAGAATTCTGGGCACCCGCGACTAATAATTAATTGCGCCCCTCTATAGCCACGCTCAACATCTTTTAGGTATACTTTTAGTCTTTGTCCTGGGTAATAATGTTCGCCCTGAATCTGTTCGCTAGCAGGCATGATTCCCTGTGCTTTATTAAGCTCCATACGAATCAACCGGCCCTCTACACGAGTTACCGTACCATTAATTACAGTATTAATTTTATCTTCAAATTCGCTCATAACTATCTCGCGTTCTGCCTCACGTAAACGCTGCAAGATAACTTGCTTAGCAGTTTGGGCAGCCACCCGTCCAAATACTTCTACCTTTTCTTCTATCTCTACAGTTTCTCCGACTTGGGCATTTTTACGAATAACTTGAGCTCCTCCAACACTAATCTGTAAATGTGGGTTTTCTACTTTTTCTACGACTTCTTTAGTGATAAATACCCTAACCTCACCGTTATTTACATTTATCTGAGACCTAACCTC
>CAZTUU010000009.1:20661-22825 GCA_964616505.1 uncultured Candidatus Saccharibacteria bacterium | reverse complement strand
CGGCAGTAAAGTTAACAATCTTAGTTGTATTAATAGTAGTCTTATCGGTAAGATTAGTTACATATATGCTAAATGTACGTTTAGCGCCCTTATTTATGGTTTCCTGAATCTTAACGGGTGAGACTTTATAGCCACTCCCAGGATTCTTATCTTGAGCAAAACTAATGCCAGGTACGCTAATAATAAGAGCAGTCAATATCATGCCAGTTATGGCAAACTTTTTTATATATTTCATTTATTTCCCCATCTACTTTATTCTCATTAAGTATATCATTTATTACTAAAAATTTGCCAAGCCTGTATAAGTAAAAGTAGAGTTATACACACCCGGTGCCTGACTTGAACTAACGTTTGTAATATAGCTAACGGTATATTTAATAGGTAAGGCAACGCCTGTACTAGAAGCGATAATATCATTATTAATATACATGAACTGATTTGAAATATTATAATTAGTAGTGGGGGCCCCGGAACCCGCACCTACCGGATCGCTACCAACACTGGGTTGAGTATTTGCTCGTAAATTTATGCCAAACTGAGACTGCCCAACCAAAGAAGGACTTAGGCTGCTTAAGGCACTAATTATATTATTACCTGAGGTTAAGGTATTGCCTGATATGTAAATATTATAGCCGCTGCCAGCATTAGTAGATATAGAAAACTGGTTAACGGAGGTTGCCGTAGATGTATCCGAGAGGTTCCCTAATGAAGCATACTCCCCTGATATATCACTACAATCAACACCAGTGATTTGCACGGCAACACAAAATGATAGATACGGTGGAACCTCGGTGTAAACTTCATAGTTCGCTATTGTAGCTAATGCTACACCGCCATAATCATTCTCTAACCCTGTTGCATCTGTTGAAGAATAAGTAATGATTCTGGCATAAAATGTTCCCAAATAGTCTGGATTAGTAACGCCTGATAAATCAAAAGAAGTTTGTAGTGGTGCAATAACAGGGCTAGCAGCTCTTGTTAAAATAAGAGAATTTGCTGTGGTACTTCCGGTATCAATAGTAAAGTCATTAATGCCAACCTGGTTAGATATAGTTGCGCTTTGCACGTCAAAACCACTTGGTGCATCACACGGGGAATAAAACATCGGCGAATTCGAGCAAAAAACAATAGCCATAGAGCCAACTGTTTGATTATTATTTATTTGGCTCGTAAGTGCATATGTTACGTTAGTACCAGATTCATTACTATTAGACATCATAATGCTATTAGATGTAAGCGCGCCATATGCAAATGTGTGGGTAGTAATAATAAATAACAAAGGTACTATCGCTAGTACCTTTGTTATATTTTTAGCTAAATTCATCTATCAATAATAGTACAGTTTATGTAAATTATTAAGCTTAGAATACGCCAGTTGCAATTAAGTTATGGGTAGTTGTATAAAGACCAGATGCCTGGGCTTCGCCTACTTCTGCACCATAAGTTAGGTTATTTGCAACAGCGGCAACTACTGGTCCTGTTGATGATAGAATTGTATCACCATAGGTAGCTGCAACTGCAGTAGTATCAAGAGCAAAATTAGATGATGTAGAACATGATCCTGCAACTGCATATGGAGCTGCAGCAGTTAGGGTACCTACAGTAGCAGTCTGTGTACCGATACATAGACCAAATTGGTTGGAAGATGCATTAAGGGCAGCTGCTGTTGCAGAATTAGAGAACGTATTTGACCCACTCTTAAGTGTTCCACTTCCATTAGCGGCTGGAGAATACAATCGAACTGTTTCTCCCTGAGAAGCATTAGTTGTAGTGGTATATGTCTGGTTAGCGATATAAGGAGTATTTGGAAGCATAATGTAGTTTGGTGCAACACCTATATTAACTGCTGTAGAACCTACTGTAAAATCGATGTACTCTTGTACGGTAGTAGTAACAGTATAGGCATCAACGGTAGTTAGTGCTACACCACCATAATCAATGTATGTTCCAGGTGAGGCTGCAGTAAATGCTGCTGCTTCTGCACCAGTTGCAAAAGTATAAATACGAGCATAAAATGTACCAACAGCAGATGGGTTAGTAATACCAGTAAACGTTAAAGTAGCTGCTGCTGCTGCAGACTGGCTACTTGGAGTAGTATCTTGCACTGCTATTGTATTTGCCGCTGGATCTGCTGTTGTAGTGGCAGTATAAACATTAGTACCTA
>CAZTUU010000009.1:19484-20651 GCA_964616505.1 uncultured Candidatus Saccharibacteria bacterium | reverse complement strand
CCGACTGAAACCGCATACGAAGTTGCGTTTAATCCAGTAGGTGCTGTACATGCTGTACCTATGATAGCACTATTACAAAATTGAACCACAACTCCACCAGTATTGCCAGCAGTGGCAATATTAAAAGTTGTATTGTATGTTATTGATGTTGCGCTTGGCGTAGCATTGCTTAATTCAATACTCCTAGCCGTAACTTGTGCAGCACCAGCTATACCACTTAATAGTGGCAATATAGCAGTTAATGCTAGTCCAAATGCTCCAACAAGAGCAATTGATTTTTTACTATAATTTCTTACAGATATCATATTTTTTCCTTTTTATTTTTTATTACATTATTGATATGTAACCCGAGAATATCATGGTTTTTTAGCATAAGCAACAAGTTTTTTATATTTTTTATAGTTATCCACAATTACTAATTTTGCTTACAAAAATTAGTAAGTACCAGTAGCCACCAACACTTGGTTAAATATGTATTCACCAGACGGTGTTGCATTAGAAATATCATAGATATATGACACTGTAAATTCAGTAATGCCAGAGCTCTTATTACTATAAGCAATTGTGTCACCACTAACATATTTAAATAGATTAGGTGTGTTGTAACCGCTTGCTACTTGACCAAAACTAAACTGGCTGCTTGGTATTTGTACAGCATTAGCACCGACCGATGGTGATGTATTAGCTACTAGATTAATCCCAAACTGCTCGACCCCTGGCGTTGCAGCAGCCGGTGTACTTAGCGGATTTAATGTATGACTACCTGCTCCATTAGCAGACGTTGGGGAATTAGACATTGTTTTAACTACATATCCAGATGCTAAGTATGCTTCTGCCTGGAAGGTATGTGATGTATACGTAGTAGACCCTGTTGATAGAATTCCCAGATCATCACTAGCAGCAGGTACATTTAACATAATATAAGGCTCTGCTGCAGGTGCATATCCATTTAGAGGCTGATAGTTAGTGCTGGTGGTTGTGCCTACACCTGTATTACCAAGACTAGCGTCAGCCTTATAACTAGCCGAGGAAGCACCATTGACTCCACCATTACCCATATAAACCTGATCTGCACCATAAGTACTAGATGTATAAGGGGGAGATGCCTGAGCAATATGTGGAATCATTGCAAAAAATATAGCAATAACTATAATTGCAAATACTATT
>CAZTUU010000009.1:18393-19435 GCA_964616505.1 uncultured Candidatus Saccharibacteria bacterium | reverse complement strand
AGAAAGTACTCAATCTCAGCAGTATTCAACTGATACAGGTCTAGAGTCCAAAGAGGTTAGTTTTAAAACCGCAGATTCTCAATCCGAAAGTTCAGACGCCTTATTAGAGAATGACCCTAATGCGTCAACCGAACCCCCCGAGCCTCCAAAAAAGAAAAATATATTTCATAAAATACTAGATAAGTTTAAACAGAGTAACATCTATTTTCTATTATTCATTTTTGTATTGTTACTTGCGGGTATTGCCGGATTTGCCAGCTATACTGCAAACAAAAAAGCCGACAATAGTTCTAGTATTGATAGTCAATCTCTTAGCGCAAATGACTTACAGAACCTAAAAAATAATAATACGACCGTTGGTGATAGTAAGCAAACATTAACAATTGCCTCTAATGCTATTTTTAATGGTAAGGTGCTTATAAGAGATAACTTAGATGTTGCAGGTACCATAAAAGTCGGAAGTGCCTTAACTTTGGTAACGCAGCCTTAAATGGATCATTAGGAGTTCAGGGAAATTTTACTCTAGCTGGTAACGCCAACTTTACGGGCTCAATATCGGCTAATCAACTAAATATAAATACATTGGCGCTTAATAACGATTTACAGCTTAATAGGCACATAGATACTGGTGGTGCTACTCCTCGTATTTCTCCTGGGGGAGCTGTAGGTGGTGGTGGCACAGTATCTATAAGCGGAACAGACACTGCTGGTACAATTAATGTAAATTTTGGAGGGGGACCACCTGCAGGGCAAATTGCTAATGTAAGCTTTGCTAATAATTTTAATCAAACAGCACACGTAGTCATTACACCCATCGGTGCAAATTGTGCTGCACTTAACTATTATGTTACATCTACAACTTCTGGGTTTACTGTTGGTGTGACAAATAGTGGCAATGCAGGTACAAGCTGTGGCTTTAACTACATTGCTATGGACTAATCAAATCATTCCTGCCTTAGGATAATACTTGATTATCTAAACGTCTAAAAAAACTACTACATCATTTGCAGACACTTGCATGATACCTCTAGCAATTTTTAAA
>CAZTUU010000009.1:17902-18383 GCA_964616505.1 uncultured Candidatus Saccharibacteria bacterium | reverse complement strand
ATTTGTTTATCTTTGTCTTTTTCTATGATGCTTAAATCGCAAGCCTTAAGCAAAGTTACAAAATTATGATGCTTTGCCAAAATATCAAATGGACCCGTATCATTAACCGCTGAAACGCTCTGCACAGCTCCATCAAAATATATCTTAAATGGAGAGTACACTTTTAGGTAGAATTGGTCGTCTGATAGTTCGGCAATATGATCACCCTGTTCTTTAATATCATCCATATGCTTTAATCTAAACTACTATTTCTTCTATACCTTTAAGAGTATCCTCGCGAGTATAGTATTCTCCCTTTAATCCTGTGAGTTTTTCGGTAACATACATATTTTGTGTAAAATATTTTATAAGTTTTTTTGCTTTGGCGTATTCTGCCCTATCTGTAGGAGAAAGTTCATTTTCACCTATTATAGCTATAATACCTTTTAACTGCTCATACTTTTGCATAATCGACTGAACCTGAACGCTTAACACATAGTGT
>CAZTUU010000009.1:7344-17892 GCA_964616505.1 uncultured Candidatus Saccharibacteria bacterium | reverse complement strand
CAAGCTAGAAGAGGTTAGTGTTAAATCTTCAGCAGGTCGTATTCCCTGTTCTGCCACTTTACGAGACATAAAAATCGTTGAATCTAACTCATGTTGAATTGCTTGAACCGCTGGATCACTTAGATCATCTGCCGGTACATAAATTGTCTGTACGCTAGTAATTGAACCATTTTGGTTAGAGCTTAATCTATCTTGCAAAATTTTAACATCCGAAAACAAGGTTGGTTCATATCCACCCTCACTTGGTATTTGATTCATAATTGTAGATAGCTCATTTTTTGCTTGTACATAACGATACATATTATCTGCAAAAAAAAGTATGTCTTTATGTTGTTCATCTCTAAAATATTCGGCTAAGGCAACTGCCGAAATTCCAACTAAGCTACGTTGTGCAGGATTTTCATTCATTTGCCCAAAAAACATACAAGTATTCTTTAGTAGATCATAATCTATTAATGTCTGATAAAGCTCATGACCTTCGCGAACTCGTTCTCCTATACCTGCAAAAAAAGACAAACCAGAATTAGTACGTGCAATATTATGTATAAGCTCCATTGTAAGCACAGTTTTTCCTACTCCGGCACCACCAATAACGCCAATCTTTCGCCCTTTAACAAATGGCGTAAAAAAATCTATTACCTTAATGCCGGTTTCAAGTATCTCTGGCTTTAATGATTCAAAGGTTGTGCTTTTAGCGCCTAAAGTCATGATGTCTCGCCGTGGAGTATTGGCAGGTAGAGGCTCCTTACCATCAATTGTATTGCCCAGCGCATCAAATATTCGGCCTATCGTAGCATCTCCAACTGGAATCTCTATACCCTTGCCACTACGGTCAACCTTCATACCTTTTTGAATATTTGTACTAGACTTTAAGTTTATACAGACTGCTGTTATATCATTTACTAATTCATTGACCTGCATTGGACTTTTTTCTTTATTTTGGACAATTACAACCTCACCAATTTCTGGCATTTCACTAGCAAATTCTACCCGAACAATAAGATCTTTTATGGCAATTATTACACCCTGGCTCATGCATGCGCCTTTCTTAAACCGTTAATAATCTCTTTTAAGCGCTCATCTTTAGTTTTACGTATAGAACGATTGTAAGACGTTCGTAAATCTGATAAAGCATCTTTGGATCTCGTATGAGCAGCTGACATAGCCTGAAATCTACTAGCATATTGTGCTAATTTTGATTCTAAAATTAATTGGCTAAGCATGACCTTTGTCATGGATCTCTCTAAATGATCTACAACCGCAAAAGTACTTGGTTCAAAAATATAAGTGGCTTCATTAATGACTTCTGTACTCTTTGCTACATTCCTACCCTTATCTAGCACAGCTAAATTTAAATTTATACGCTTAACATCTTGAACAGTTAGCGAAACATAAGTTTGATAAAAAACTGATGTTGCTCTATATTTTTCTACCTCTTTACCAAGAACATCAACATTTATATTTTGATCTTTAGCTGGCAACTTAAAATATTTAACAAAGCTGACTCCTCTTTGTGATAATTGCAAAGCCCCATGATGCCCAATAACAATAATGTCATTTTTGGATTTATCATAGCTTTTTAACATCCAGTCAATCAATTTTCTATCAATATCTCCACTAAAGCCACCTTCAGCTGTTATAACGATAAATAGCTCTTTATCAATGACCCCCTCCGTAGAAACATGATGCCCAAAATTAAATGCTTCGCCTGCTCGTATCTGAGTATACATTTGCCATAATCTATCAAAAAAACTTTTACTATTTAATACTTGGTTTTTAATTTGAGAGATTTTCATGCTAGCAATACCTTCGAAAACACTCGTTATATCAGACAGGGTGTGCATTCCATTTATTTCTTGCATTATCTCTGGTGGGCGCTTCATGATTTAATTTCCAATAAACTCTTTGATTTAAATTTATCTAATATCTCGCCAAACTGTTTATCGTCTTTGACTTTACTGCCATATTCATTTGCCATACTTCGCATTTTTGGCATATCTATGAGTTCACCTTCTTGCAAATTTAATATAACTTCAAACATTAGTTGCTGTGCCATTATAGTAAATGACTCAGTTGGCGTTTGATTAATTAGTTCATATATACGCTTACCAACTTCTAGGTCATGCTTTGCATCTAAAGCAAGCTCAGACCCAAAACGTGCAAATTCCGCAGCCAGATTATATGATGCCAAAGCCTTCATAACTTTAACTACAATATCCTTTTGACGAGCATTTTGACCAACTCCTCCAACACGCGTAACGCTTAGCCCAACATTTAATGCTGGACGAATGCCATCTCTGAATATATTCATATCAAGAATCCACTGACCATCGGTAATAGACATAATATTGGTTGGCAAGAATGCTGTGATATCTCCGCCGGGTGCCAATACAATTGGTAAACTAGTCAGCGTTTTTCCACTGCTAGCAAGCCTTCCAGCTCGCTCTAATAAACTTGCGTGTGCGAAAAACATATCGCCCGGATAAGAGTCTCGACCAGGACTAATGCCAGATAGTAATGATATCTCTCTATATACCATGGCATGACTTGTTAAATCATCATAGACTATGACAGCATCTTGTTCTAATTTTTGCCAAATATATTCAGCCATAGAACAGCCAACATAAGGAGCTAAATAGCTCATAACCAAAGACTCATATAATGTAGATACAATCACAATTGTATTTTTTAAAGCATCCTGTTCTTGTAACCTAGAGAGCAGAGTGTCTACGTCGGCACGTCTTTTAGCAATTAACACATACACAACAACCATCCCTGTATTTGCTTGATTAAGAGTCAGTTGAGTCATTAGAGTACTTTTGCCAGATTTACTATCGCCAAGTATTGCCATACGCTGCCCGCGCACAACAGGAAACAAGCTGTCTATTACTGTTACACCAGTTTCAACCTGATCACTTAATTCTTGACGCTGATATAGGGGTGGTGCTTCGTTAAATATTGGCCAGGTATCATCAGCTACAATAGGTCCTTTACCATCTAGGGGCTCACCGTTAACAGACACAACCCTACCAACAAATCCCTTACCAACCTTACATACTAGCTCTTCATGCTGTACTACAACTTCTATACCTACCCTTAATAACTCACTACCTAGATGGAGAACTTCGACATAATCCTCAAAAATATAATGCACAAATCCTTTAGAGCCATCCGCAAACATAACTAAGGCGTGCTGACTAACGGGCTGAAGACCACTCACTTTAATAATAAAGTCCTCTACGGCAATGACCTCCCCAACTGGATGCCCGTTATCAATTAATGATTGAAAGTGCTTATTACTTTTCATAATTTTATAGCCTCAACCAAAGTTGGCTCTTCTTTAGTTAGATTACTCCGCAAACTAAAATCAAATTGCTTATTAGTCGTTCGTAAAATAATACCTGCAGTTATAGTTGGCTGCAGACCAATTATCATAAATATATGTGGGTTTATCTCTTTTCTAAACCAGGTTACTAGCTTATCTATGACTTCTTTTGACGGTTCACTCGGGAAGCTAACGTGTATAGTTGGTGAAGAAACAATTAAGCTCTGAAGCTTAGACAGAAGTTGACTGCAGGCTGTGCTATTGCCTAAATTAATTTGATTTAGTTGAGACAGGTCTTTCAGCTCCATCGATATCTCTGGATATTTTATTGTTTTTTCATGACGTAGTGCGCTTTGATTAATTGCATCTATGAAATTACTAAGTTCCCTATGAACCTTTACGAGGTCTTGCCGAGACACCAAAATAACTGGTATTTTTAAATCATTTTTATACACCACTATTTATGTCCTCTATTATGGCTTTTTTATTATCTTGTAAATTCTGGAATATATAGTCCAATTGATCAGATAGATCTATTTCATTACCTATTGCACTTAAAATATAATGATTCACAATACTTGCCATATTTTTTTCAAAATGTCCTATAATTCTTTGTTTTTCGGAGTCTACTTCTTCTTTGATTTGTTTTTCTAGCATAACTCTTTGTTGCTCTATCAGCACTTGAGTTTTATTAATTGATTCTAGGGCGAGATCTTTAGCGCTAGATATAGATTCTTCGTAATTAGAAAATTGCTCTTTTAGCACGTTTTTAATCTCGCTCTTCATGTAGTCATTTAATTGGCTAGTTGTAAGCTGTAGATCCTGCTGTAAAAACATTGCGTTTTCTGTAATTATCTTCTCGAAATGTAGCCTACCTCTATTTCTAAGCTCTTCTCTAAATTCATCATTAAATACTTTTTCTGTATCTTCTTCTATCAATTTTGCCTGATCAATATCTGTATTATGTTTGGACTTATTCTTTTTATCTGAAAATTTTTTATGTTTATAGTCCATAATAAAAAATATACATGCAGCAAAAAAAACAATTGCTATACCTACTATTATTGCTATTTGCCAGTTCATATAGTTGCTACCACCCCCTTAGATCCATATATCAAAGCTTTAGCAATAAGTATACGCCAAAAACTCCACACAAGAAAACAATTAGTCCAATAAAAACTACCTGAAACAAACCACGAATTATTAATTTACGACTAAGTGGGTTTCTGCCTATAGCAATCATACTGTTTCTAACACCAGCATAAAGTAGGCTGGCAGCAACTGCAGTAGTTAAAAACATTAATGCTAGGCTAATATACACCTTAGTTGCAGATACAGGTTTACCGGCAATGGTTTCACCTGCTTTACTTAAGAATACCGGCAAATTATTCTCTGTTTTTGCCAATGGATTTTTTCCGATACTAATATCAACGATAACGTATCCTAAAGATAGCTGAACCTCATTACCAGAAGCATTCTTAACTTTTGCAGTTGATATTACCTGGTTAGTATCTGAACCCTGATACCCTGATATAGCCTTACCTAGAACAATTGGATCATCTGGACTTGATGCCTTGCCAATGCCGTCTATAGAAGACACTGATACATAGTCTCCATTTTTAATATCACCATTTTGATTACTTACCAACACCTTAAATCGGCCACCACTTGCAACATAAACCTTTTCGTTATCATTACCAAGAAGTACTGCAGAATCATTAGCTGACACGACCACGCCCTGGATATGTGCAGCATCAGCGGAAGATATTGGCTCGACCATGCGCGGATCATCTTTTTTTAAACCGACAATCATACCTACTTGTAAGACAGAATCAGCACCATAACCTTGGGTAAGAGTTTGAGCATTTACGGATAACGTCAATAAAAATATACTCACAATCCCCAGAACGGCTAGCCATATTTTATTATTTTTTATAATTATCATTTAGAAATTGCCCACTATACTTTATAAGTATATCTTTTTGGTAACAATTATTCTAATATTTTTGTGATGGAGTCTATGAGAGCGTGAGACGACTCCTTGGTTGACGATCTACCAAATGTTACTCGTATACTGTTTTGTGATTCTGTACTGCTAAGGCCAATTGCACTTAAGACATGTGATGGCTCGCTATCACTAGCACTACAGGCAGATCCTGTAGCTATCTGAAAACCACTCTCATCCAACATCATCAGTAATCTCTCGTTATCATAACCCAAAATAGTAACATGTACATTATTAGCCAATCGCTTATTGCCAGTAGGCCCATTTAATTTAATATTTGAAAACTTATCTAGTAATAAAGTAATAAATTCATCCCTAATACCAGACAACCTGGTCGCTTCCGACTTTCGTGAACTTGTAATTATATCAAGAGAGCTGGAAAAACCGATAATATTAGCTAAGTTCTCTGTTCCACTTCTTAAATTAAATTCTTGTCCACCACCCATTATCAACGGAGATATTACAATGCCTGCTTTTATATATAATGCCCCACATTGTTTTGGGCCATAAATTTTACCCGAATTAATAGTTAGCATATCTACACCAAGCCTTGCCACATGCATATCCAGATAATTTACCGCCTGACAACCATCTACATGAAAATATAGTGGTGTATTAATACGTCGCTTTATCCTGTCGTTATTGATATCTTTTACGAGTTGACTGATTTCATTAATCGGCTGTATAGAGCCAATTTCATTATTGGCATACATTATACTAACTAGAATAGTCTTGTCATTAATCAACTGACCTACTTCTTTCGGATCAATAATTCCTTTTTTATTCGGATCAACTAAATAATTTATAAACTTGCGTGCGGGCTCTAGCAAAGAATTGTGCTCAATACTGCTAGTTACGATATTACCGTCAGGGTATTGGCTCATTAATCCATTTATTGCTAAATTATTAGCCTCTGTACCACCAGCTGTAAAAATAATTTCACTAGATCTAGCGCCTAAACTTTTAGCAACCGAATGCCTAGCATCTTCTAATGCATTTTTATTATTCCTCGCATCTAAATATAGTGCCGAAGGATTATAAAATTTATCTGTTAAGTATGGATGCATTTTAGAAAGCACTTCTGGCAATATAGGCGTAGCTGCGGCATAGTCGAAATATCCAAAAAGATGCTTATTCATTATGTATATTATATTCCAAAAAGATGTTCTGAGTTAGCTGTGGTTTGATATGCTAATTTGTCAAAGCTCTCACCTCTTAAATTACTTAAAAACTCTGCAATAATTTTTATACTACTTGGTTGGTTTACTTTACCTCTTAGCGGAGAAGGAGATAGAAACGGTGAGTCAGTCTCTAAAACTAATTTATCTAGGGGTATTGCCTTTGCGGCATCTAACTGAGATTGATCTTTACTAAAAGTCATAATGCCATTTAAGCCTATATATAAACCACGATTCAGAGCATTATCTAGGTCTTTTGTGGTAGCCGTAAAACTATGTATGACGCCACTAATACCTTTGAAGTTATCAAAAAGCGGCCAAAAATCATCAAATGCATTACGAACATGAAAAATTATAGGCAAATTATTATTTAATGCTAAATCAATTTGGAACTCTAATGCCTTTATTTGATCTTGTTTTGGAGAATTATTGTAAAAATAGTCTAGACCACACTCGCCAATGGCTACAATTTTGTCATTTTTTACTAACTTTTGTAAATCACTAAAAGCACTATGTCCAATCTTAGAATCATGTGGATGCAGGCCAATTGAGGCCCAAATATTTGATCTTTTACTAGCAAATTCTATAGCATTCTTACTATCCTCTGCTGTAGTACCTACACATATTAATTTTGTTACTTCACAATCATTTGCATTCAAAATGACTTCATTAACATCAAGTGCATAATTTTTTTCATGAATATGACAATGAGTATCAACCATAAATTAACTATTTTATTTCATCTTTTGGAAATAAAGGACCATCCAAAGGACTTACCAGTCCTTCTGCAAATAATGATTGTATCTTACTGGCAGTGTCTGGCATAAATGGTACCAAGAGCTCAGCGATCTCCAACAAACATCCTACGCAGTATGCTAATACCTCTTGCAAATGAGAATCATCACCTAATTTAGCAATTACCCAAGGCTTTTCAACGTCAATATACTGATTAAGGCCCCTGACTTGCTCCCAAACCGCATCCAATGCCTTGTCAAATCGACAGTCTGCAATAGCCTGATGATAATCATGCATATCATGTACTGGCTCTGGAATAACTCCAATGACATTATTCTGATATTTACTAACCATGGCAGCCACCCTACCTACTGCATTCCCTAGCTCATTGGCTAATTCGCTATTATAAACAATTTCTATCCTATCCCAAGTAAAGTCACCATCACCATAGCTAGGAATATGCCGCATAAAATAGTATCGAAATACATCTGCAGAATACTTCTTAATAATATCGCTTGGGGCTACGACATTGCCTAGGCTTTTACTCATTTTCACTCCATCGATATAAACAAAACCGTGTACATATAAAATTTTTGGCAGCGGTAGTTCGAGACCCAACAATATTCCAGGCCAAATTGCAGCATGAAACCTTAAGATATCCTTGCCAATAACCTGAACATCAGCTGGCCAAAAAACTTTAAATTCTTTGCCTTCTGGATAATCTAAAGCAGTAATATAGTTAAGTAAAGCCTCAAACCAAACATACATTACCTGAGTTTTGTCACCTGGTACCGCAATACCCCAAGACAATTTATCTTTTGGTCTAGAGATACTTATATCATCCAAACCATCTTCTAATAATCGTAAAACTTCGTGTTTTTTAGTGTCTGGTATTACTTTGTAAGCGCCTGTTTTGATAGCTTCTAAAATTTGAGAATTAAATTTACTTAGTGCAAAAAAATAATTCTCTTCTTCTAGGCGTTCGTATGGTCGTTTATGAATTGGACATACTCCGCCATTTTCTTTTGCCACTGTCTCCGATACATATTCTTCACATCCCACACAATACATACCAACATACTTATTTTTATAAATATAGTCGCTCAAATTCTGCCATATAATCTGGGCTCGTCTTCCATGATTTTCATCTGTAGTACGCACAAATTTATTATTAGTAATGTTGAGATCTGCTAATAATTGCTTAAATGTATCTGTATTTTTTTGAACAAACTCTTTTACACCAATGCCAGACGATTGTGCCTTTTCGACAATCTTAGAACCATGCTCATCGGTACCGGTACAAAATAGAACAGGCTTATCTCCAATTTGACGATGATAACGAGCCAAAACATCAGCATAGACAAATTCCATCGCATGGCCCAAATGTGGTACATCATTAACATATGGAATAGCTGTTGTTACATAAAATTTACTCATAAATTATATTGTAACAGATATAAACTTAATAATCGCTAGCCAGATGCCACAAACTACAATGCTTACATAAATAGACCTTTAATTTTGTACCATGTTGGTATTTAGCTACTACAGCCGATGCTCCCGCAGCTTTTTTTGTATCAAAAGACAGTTTACCTTCACAGGGCAATGTATTAGCTGGTTCTTCCATCGACATAGTCTCTGCATAATCTCTCAAAAATTGCGTTAGTCCAACCGAATCCAATTTGCGATGGATATACACCAATAGATGGTGGTTTTTCTGGGCTTACCACATTATATTTTTCTAAAAATACACCATGTTTATTAAACCACTCTAGATTAGTTGTTAGCCATTTTTGGGCAATCTCGTTAGCTTCTTTATGAAACCCATATCTCTCTAAACCCTGAATAATCAAAAAATGCAGTGGTGCCCAGCCATTTGGATATGCCCATTGCGTAGGTAGCATACCTGGCAATAGCTGAGACAGTTGCATGACATCTGTAGTAGCTAGCCCTCCCTTTTGATCAAATCTTTTTAATGATCTTACGAGTCGTTTAGCTTTTTTTGGGCTTACCATTCCTGCCCATAATGGGTAATAAGATGCTAGCGAGGCATTAGCACCTCTTTTTTCTTTAGAATAATTATAGTCATAGTAAAGACCCTTTAAATTGCTCCACATTAATTTATCTATAATTTGAGCTCTAGCTTTAGCCTTCTTACGCCATGCAGCCGCCTCTTCTGGTTGATGTAATATTTCAGCTGCTCTTGCAAAATCTGTTTCGTATTTATACAACAATGAGTTTAAATCTATTGGTACATAATCAAGTGCCCTACGACTAAAACGTGATGTCATGTCCCAACCACTTTCGGCTTCTGCTAAATCATGCAACATATTAACGTCATAATATCGACTTAATCCTTTATAAACCTGGCGCCAGTGTGGCTTGGCTTTACCCGTCCATACTTGTTTATATTCGGATTTGGCAACTGCAATACTATTTTTTAACCATGTATTGTTCATATGGTAAGTATCAAAAACATCGAAGATAAAAGTCGTTAATAGAGGTGGTTGAGATCTACCGGTGAGATACATTCTTGATGCATTGGGTATGATATTGTACTTTTTTTGCATATAAAGTAGGTTGTCTAGTATACCTAGTACCAGATCTTTATGGTCTTCATCTAGCATACCCTGAACCATAAAATAACTATCCCAATAATACATCTCATTAAAGTCAAACTCGTGCCCCGCTTCACTTGCTGGTACTAAATACGGGTGTGGTAATCCTAGCAAACTCTCGTCATTTTTTGGATGATACCTAATAAGTTTCTTCCAGTATTTTTTTATATATAGTCTTGGAGCTTCTACTTGTACTGGAGTCAACATTTTTTGCACTGGATTAAAAGACTGGAATATAGATGATCCGTTCATTATCGATAACGCTTTGTCAGTGGTTTTATTTAGCATATATACTCTCTATAATAAAACTGAAAGATTTAATTACAAGGGTTGATATAATTTCCTTCAGCTATCTTTCATTATTGCCATATATTGTTTATTTTGATGCCAAAATACACAGGTATCAAATAATCAATTAAACGGGAGACTGAATGATAATATCATTAAAACAATATGCACTAATCGCTGGAACAAGTCTGGTTATCGGTGTTTCAACTATAGCGGCTACAGGACTCGCTAGCGCACAAGGCCAAGAACATAGCGATGCTAATGTATCTATAGGTTTAAAACACCAAAAAGATCATAAATTTAAAAAGGAAGATCCTGCAAAGCATCAAGAAATGGTTAAAAAGCGGCTAGCTCAAGCAGTAAGTAGCGGCAAACTCACCCAAGAACAGGCAGATAAAT
>CAZTUU010000009.1:0-7334 GCA_964616505.1 uncultured Candidatus Saccharibacteria bacterium | reverse complement strand
ATTGAAGACGAGCTTAAGAGCGACATGCCACCAAGAAATGAAATCTTTTATGGAAAGTATTAAAGATAAAACTCCAGCTCAAAAAAAGGAATTTATCAAGCAACATCGTGATGAGTTTAAGAAATGGGCCGAGGAAAATAATATACCTAAGCCGGATAAAAAACCATTCAAGCATGGTAAGTCTACTGATAATTAGTAGATAACGCTAAATTAAAAAATCCGGCTGTTAGTACAGCTGGATTTTTTAATTTATTAGACTTCCTACACCGCCGTGATCTTCGCAGGTCTTAACAGAAATGATATCATCGTAGCTATAGCTTCCATCTTTGCAAATTGCAGATGGTGTAGAGCTAGTTGGTTTTTTATCATCAGGTTTTTTAGTTGTTTCAGGTTTTTTAGTCCCAATTTCAATTATCTTATCCTGAGGCATCTTGGTAATCAAAATACTAAGCTGATTTTTACTTTGTAACTGACCATTTTTATATACTAATCTATAAGTCGTTACTCTTTCACCATCCTCACCTTCCTGAATAACATTAGTATTACCCACTAGTAAATCAGGGTTTTCTTTGTTAATAGTTTTAAAATTAATTATTTCGGCTTGTTGCTGCTGAGTGGTTTGAACAATATCTTGATTAATAGTAGGTTCTTTAACTGGCTTAGGCTCATTTCTTTGGGCGCTTAGGTAAGATAAATAGCTAATTGCGCCGAATACTAGTATTAAGCCAGCTGCAACAAAAGCAAAATTACGCCAAAACTTACTCTTTTTTACAGATGCATTTTGAGATTGTTTTTTGTACGCGTGCTTAGCAGGTGACATATTAGTAGATTCTTTAGTGGTGCTTGCTTTAGAATGCTGCACATTACTTTGCTTTAGCTTATCTTGCAAGCTCCTTAGATCAAAATCATATAATCTTCGTTTTTCTGGATTAGATAATACTCCGTAAGCCTCATTAATAACAGACATAGACTTATGATCACCAGATTTATCTGGGTGATATTTTTTAGATAGTGCATAATAGCGCTTTTTAATCTCGCTCTGAGCAGAACTTTGAGAAACGCCCAATATCTTATAATAATTTTTTATTACTTATTACCTTTCGTAGCTATGCGTATATTACTTGAGTATATGACATAATGCTGAGAAATAGCTTATTTACTATCGCGATCAGGTGATCATAATATGGCAGTTTATGTAAAATTAAAACTATAACCTGGTTATTTACCAGGTTATAGTTTTAATAGATTGTTTACACATATTCTTACCTAAAGTTGTATGCAATTATAGAGTTACTTCTTTTTCTTAATTACTTTAGATTTTTTTGAATCCTTTGTTGCATAAATCAAGTGATTAAGACCTAGCAGTACCAAGATAAGCATCACACCTGCACCAATAACAAATACTATGGTCGCCCACTCAGCTATCATGCCAAAAACAGAGAAAGCATAAGCTGTAAGCAAACTAGACCTTAGCATATCTCCCTGAAATAGGGTATTTTTTAGGGCTGCTAGTTTTACATCAGTAGGATTTGCTTTTGCAGCAGCACTCACTTGAGCATATGTCCTATTACCAGAAGCTTTCATCATGTGCGCCCAAATGTATTCGTTAGCATAGGCCTTTGCCTTTACGCCATTATCAACCTGCTGGCCTGCATATTTCTGCAAATTAGGAAATGTTTTAGGATCTAATGCCGGATCACCTTTGGCCGGAAAAAATATTTGTTCTTGTACTAAAAGGCTTTTAATCTGACTATCTGCAAAAGTTTGACCCCAGTGTGCAAAGCCTGCTGCAGCAAATAGCATTACCGAAATTACTATACCTGCTGATATTAGCAATTTATCTATAGTTTTTCTATCCATTTTTGATTCCTTAACTATTTAATTTATTTGTTAAGTTTAACATAAGCATAATGAATACTTTATACAATATTACCTTTGTATAAAAATCTAGAATTTATACACATTAAATTAAAATGTAATTGTATAAGAAAAATTTTATTTTATAAATACTATCGCTTAACTAAAAAAATAACCCCTCAAATGGGGTTATTAAATCTATATTTGGTGGAGCTGCCGGGTAATGCTCCCGGGTCCGCTTAAACGACATATCTATTCCTCTACAAGTTTATATACTTTATTGGTCTTAGTCTATACACATCAAAAGCATCAAAATAGTACACAGAAGCAACCCTAAGTCTTAGTACATGCAGTGGGTCACTGCAAATAAGCAATCAGATAAATATAAGACCAACTAAGCCTATCTGATGTCAGTTAGTTGATCGCTAAAGTAATTAAACAGTAGCAGTTGCAAAGTTCAAGTTGCTAGCAGAGAACAAGTTCGCTACAGCTTCTTTTGCATTGCTTAATGATGTTTTTGCATCTATTAAATTTGCCCTATAACGCTGAGCAAGCGACTTGCAAAAATAGATTGTCAATGTTCATGGCGTCGAGCTATGATCAGCCCCAAATCTACGTTTTTATAACGTATACCCATATTATATCATAATTATGCTTAATTATATGGTTTTCGAAAGTTCAATCCACTCCTTAAGAGTAAGATTTTGAGCACGCAAGTTGGGGTCAATACTTGCATTTATCAATAAACTATCTGCCTCATCTTTACTAATATGCAAACCGCCACTTAAACTACTACGCAATTTTTTACGTCTTTCGCTAAAGCCTGCTTTTACAACTTTGAAAAATTTTTGTTGTTGTTCTTTAGTGACAATTGGATCGTTTTTTAGATTAAGAATAAGAACTTGCGAATCTACTTTAGGAGGTGGCGTAAAAAGTTCTGCATTTACTACCTCCCCTAAGCTTGTATCAAAGTATGCTTGCACGGCTACACTCAGTAGCGACATACTACCTGGCTTTGCACAAACACGCTCGGCGACCTCTTTTTGAACTAAAATCGCAGCTTTTTTAGGTGGATTGTTATTTTCAGTTAGTATTCTGAGCAAGTGAGAAGTTAAATAATATGGAATATTGGCAACCAATTTATAATTTTTAGGTAAACCAGCAAAATTGAATTTTAGAATATCTTGCTCAACTACAGTTAGATTTTGACAAATATTCTCGCCTAATTGCTTAATAAGGTTAGTTTTTAATTTTGGTGCTAAATCTTGATCAAACTCAACAGCAATTACTATAGCCCCTTTTTTTAGCAGCCTAGCCGTTAGCGTACCCAAACCTGGTCCAACCTCAAGTACAATGTCACCAGGCTGTACACCAGCATCATTAACTATGCCATCTAACACCCTAATATCATGTAGCCAATGCTGGCCAAGTTGTTTTTTAGGAGATTCTTGAGCCATTATATTGAGATCTTATCTGTAGATATCTTGTAAGCCACGAGATTTACTACATGCAGGCCATGGACTCCAGCCTCTTCTTTTGTATAGATTGGCAGCAGCCTGATCTTGAACTTCTGGGGGTACAGAACTTGGAATAGCATTTTCGTAACCAGATGGTGCATTAGAACGCCAAGTACCTAAGTTGAACTGGTAAGCGCCATAGTAGCCGTTTCCGGTATTACTTGTATACGCACCTTCGCAGGTGCGAAGTTTTGCCAATGCAGCAGCAAAGTCGCCACTAAAGCCATCATTTTTAGTACCTACAACCATTTCTTGCTTAACTGGCTGTTCTGATATAACTTCTTGTAATTTTACACGTCCAATTTCTTTACCGTCTTTTAGCGAAAGTTCGTAAACTACTTGTTTCTTGCCGTTTTTACCAGCAACATTTATCTTTTTATAGCCCATAGGCTGATTAGGGTCTGGTGTAGAGATTGTTTCAAAAATAATAGGTTCCTCGGCATTTAATACTTGCTTACCAAACTTAGAAATAAAAATAGGCATATTTGGTGTAATTGGTGTTTCTGCTGCAGGGCTAATAGTAGCACCAGCTTCTGGGACAATATTTTTTTCTTTTAATAAATCACCGACAGTTTTTACGTGAGATCTATATGTAACTGCGGGCACACCATATAGGCTAATAGTTACAGGTGTAGCCCTGTTAATGGTAAGTTTTTCGCCTATTATAGAATCTTGCACAAAATTAGTGGCGGTAGTTATTTTTAAAATATCTTCTGGATAGGTTGTTAGGCCGGCATTTTTGGCAATAAGTTCTGGGCTACGCTCTGGGCTTAGAATCTTAGTTTCTGTTATACCGTCAATAATAGTTACTGGTTTAGCTCTGTAAACATTAACTTTAAAATTGTCAGAATCTATAGTCGTTTTAAGACTTGGCTCTACTTTATCTCCCTCGTTAATAACGATATGGGCTTTATCTAAAAACTCACCCACATTAGCAGCCCTCGTAGGAGCAGAAGATTCTTGGTTATCTACGTATAAATTAACAATATGGCTATCATTTGGTCCAACAGTTTGTCCATTAGCCACAACTAAGCCACCGGCAAAAAAGAAAAAGGCAAACAAAACAGTAAAAACACTCCAAGCAAAAGCATGGGCACGCAAAAACGAATTAAATGTATTAGATACTGATTTCATGTTTAACCGTTATATTTGGTATACGATCCTATCTATACTAACATCTATAAAACTATAGGCTCGCAAACTACCAAAATTGGTTAACATTATTGTACCAACTAATGTGCTTATGGTCAAGTAAAAAATGACGGGCGTAACTATCTATCTACCGTTGTTATTTGACCAGTCAGTTGCAAGGTCGTAGCCATGCGGATGTACAAGTACAAAGCCTCCTGTGTCATACACCTTGCCGAGCCCTATGCTTGTTTCTACAATTGAGCACCTTGGATAAATATTGAAGTTAGCTGCAATAAGAATGTATCCGTCTTTATCGACCTTAGCACCGTCAGAACGAACACTATATTGCCCACCGGCACCACAATTTTGCATAACAATACCCATCGGTAAATCATAGTAAGTTTCACGGTGAGCAACACCTTTGCTATCGGTAAAAATATTAGTGCCCTTGGACTTGCTAAGACCGTTCCCGGGTTTAGTACCAGTTGTCTGCAGCTGCTTCTGTGGCAGCTCGACAATTACTTCTTGAATTTTAGAACGGCTAATCTCTTTGCCGTCACGCATTACGAGTTCGTACACCACCTGGCTTTTACCCTTAACGCCAGGCTTCGTAATAGTTACAGTACCATTTGGTTTTGTTGGATCAGGTGTAGATTCAATTTCAAATGCCACTGGCCCTTCAACCGTAGCAACAGTCTTACCAAACTTAGAAATAAAAATAGGCATATTTGGTGTAATTGGTGTTTCTGCTGCAGGGCTAATAGTAGCACCAGCTTCTGGGACAATATTTTTTTCTTTTAATAAATCACCGACAGTTTTTACGTGAGATCTATATGTAACTGCGGGCACACCATATAGGCTAATAGTTACAGGTGTAGCCCTGTTAATGGTAAGTTTTTCGCCTATTATAGAATCTTGCACAAAATTAGTGGCGGTAGTTATTTTTAAAATATCTTCTGGATAGGTTGTTAGGCCGGCATTTTTGGCAATAAGTTCTGGGCTACGCTCTGGGCTTAGAATCTTAGTTTCTGTTATACCGTCAATAATAGTTACTGGTTTAGCTCTGTAAACATTAACTTTAAAATTGTCAGAATCTATAGTCGTTTTAAGACTTGGCTCTACTTTATCTCCCTCGTTAATAACGATATGGGCTTTATCTAAAAACTCACCCACATTAGCAGCCCTCGTAGGAGCAGAAGATTCTTGGTTATCTACGTATAAATTAACAATATGGCTATCATTTGGTCCAACAGTTTGTCCATTAGCCACAACTAAGCCACCGGCAAAAAAGAAAAAGGCAAACAAAACAGTAAAAACACTCCAAGCAAAAGCATGGGCACGCAAAAACGAATTAAATGTATTAGATACTGATTTCATGTTTAACCGTTATATTTGGTATACGATCCTATCTATACTAACATCTATAAAACTATAGGCTCGCAAACTACCAAAATTGGTTAACATTATTGTACCAACTAATGTGCTTATGGTCAAGTCAGAGAATCTATCGCTATCTGTAATTCATCACTTAGTTTCAAATCTTTTATATCACTAATTTTGACAAATTTGGCTTGTAGAATCTCTTTTTTATCAATATTCAAAGTTGGCTTGCTGGCCAAATTAATACTGTACAAATAGTATTCAAATTTAGCATTATCCGTAATTGGTGTTGTGTTTAGTGGTTTTAAGTCATTCAATTCAATTTTCAACCCCAACTCCTCAAAAATTTCTCGTACAGCTGCGTTTTTGGGATCTTCGTTTTTTTTGATACCTCCCCCCGGTAAGCGCCATTTATCTTGTTCCCCCAGCCAATTCATAGTAATGATTACCTCATCCCGGTAACAAACTAATACATACGATCTAATTGAACCTTTTAAAATCAACAATATAAATGGTTTGGTAAAAAAATATATTATTCTGCCCAAAAAAGCTGGTGGAATCATAATTTCTGGAGAGGCGCGAAACTTATATTTAACTTTTTTGTACCCCGACCTTTAAAATATACTGCAATATTATCACCATCAATTTCCAAAACTGTTCCATCACCAAATAACTGATGCCTAACATTGTCACCTTCGTTTAGCTCTGGTACATAACGCGGCTCGGTTGGCATATTGCTATTTGCAATTGACTGCCCCATGTCTGAATCATCAAATAAATTATCTACATCATTATTAAATTTTTTGGTTTTCCAAGAGTTATTCAGTCCTACTACTTTTATAGAATCACTATCTATCTCATTTAAAAAACGACTAGGTGCATTGTGTTGTATACCACCATACAATACTCGACTATCAGCATAAATCATATATAGCTCTTCGCGAGCCCTAGTCATACCAACATAGCAAAGTCGTCTTTCTTCTTCCATTTCTGATTGATCAAATAGAGCCCTGCTATGAGGAAATAGACTTTCTTCCATACCGGGCATAAACACTATCGGAAACTCTAAGCCTTTGGCAGCATGGAGTGTCATTAACGTAACACTATCATTTGCATCGTGTAAATTATCCAGATCACTAACTAATGCAATCTCTTCTAAGAAACTGTCTAACCCAACATCAACATATGCTTTTGCAACACTTAGTAATTCCCGAACGTTTTCCGCCCTAGCCTCACCTTGAGATGAACCATCATCCAGATATTGATAATAATCTATCCTTTTAAGCAATTTTTCCAACAACACAGCCACTGGCATATCTTGACTTAGAGATCTAAAAGATTTAATAACATCCTGAAAGTCAGTAATAGCTTTTTTAGCCTTAGGCATAAGTGGAGCATTATCTACGGTGTCCATAGCACTATATAAGCTAAGATTGTTTATTGCCTTCC
>CAZTUU010000008.1:19538-24680 GCA_964616505.1 uncultured Candidatus Saccharibacteria bacterium | reverse complement strand
AGAAGATTATGGATATGATCCTGAGGAATGGGTACTTTTTCCTGAAGAAACAATTGCTGATATAACTGCTATCGATGAAGAGATTATAGATCCTGATGACTTGTTGATACCTACTTCAATACGGGATGATGAATTACGTACATTTCATTTACGGAATACTTTACACTACATTACGGAAGCAAATAAGCGAAAATTAAAGATTACCCCAGAACACCCAGATTATGATAAGATTGCCCAAAAATATAATATTCAAGAGGCGCGAGAAAGGGGTGACAGGTATGATGACAGGGCTTCACAAGAACTTAATAAAGCCTGCGGCTACTGTGCTCTAGTTAATCTATGCCCCATTGCTAATGACTACAGAACTTTTTATGAAATTTATCGTTTAAAAAAACAAAGAGATAAACTAGAGAGAAAACTAGAATATTCCGATAATCCCTGTTAAGATATAAAATCGTGATTTTAGATAATTTACCAAAGCCTTTTTTTGCGCTGGCGCCAATGGATGATGTAACAGATACAGTGTTGAGGCAAATTGTAGCTGATTGCGCTCCTCCGGATCTATTTTTTACTGAGTTTGTGAATGTAGATGGTCTGCAAAGTAGGGGGCGACCAAGAATAATACATAAACTACAATTTACTGCTAAAGAACAGCCATTAATTGCTCAAATATGGGGTAAAACCCCAGAAAATTATTTTATAACCGCTAAAGAAATTGTAAAAATGGGCTTTAGCGGTATAGATATTAACATGGGTTGCCCAGATAAATCGGTTGTTAAAAACGGGTGTTGCTCGGCATTAATTAATAATCGGCAACTCGCAGCAGAAATTATTAAAGCTACAAAAGAAGGCGCCGGTGATTTGCCAGTAAGCGTTAAGCTACGAACTGGATTTAACGAAGTTGACTATACCTGGCCAGAATATATTCTAGGGCAAGATATAAAAATGCTAAGTGTTCATGGCAGAACAACAAAGCAAATGAGCAAAGTACCAAATAACTGGGATGATATAGGTCATATTAGAGAGATAAGAGATAAAGTAGCCCCCGATACTCTAATAGTAGGTAACGGAGATGTATTAACTCGTAAACAAGGCGAGCTACTAGCTAAAAAATATAAGCTGGATGGCATTATGATAGGCAGGGGTATCTTTACTGATCCGTATATTTTTGCTAAAAATAGCCAATGGTTTACTGTTCCAGAAAAAGATAGGCTATTACTATATAAAAAACATATTATGTTATTTAAAAACACTTATCCAAATGGCCAAAAAAACTGGCAAAGCTTAAAGCGTATGGCAAAGATGTATATTCATGGTATAGAGAACGCAAGTGCTTTTAGGAGAGATTTTATGGTATCAACTAGCTTGGATGAAATGATTGGTATAATAGATCTAAGAATAGCAAACCTAGAGTAAATAGATATCGGAGTAGAAATGAAGCCTCATATTCAAATAATAGTTGGCAGCACACGTCCGGGACGAGTTGGTATTAATATAGCAAACTGGTTTATGGATCAAATTAAAGCTAATCAAAATGCTACTTACGAACTTATAGATCTAAAAAAGATTAATTTGCCACTATTTGACGAGCCAAGATTGCCGGCTCAGCAAAAATATGATCATGAGCATACTAAAAAGTGGTCGGAGGCTATTAAAAAAGGTGATGCCTTTATTTGGGTTACTCCAGAATATAATCACGGCGCAGGTCCTGCACTTACTAATGCTATAGATTATTTATATAACGAGTGGCTATATAAACCAGTTAGTTTTATTGGCTATGGTGGTATGGGTGGTACAAGGGCAATAGAACAGCTTGTATCAATTGCCTCAGAGTTAGAAATGGTACCGTTGCAGCAGAGAGTCCATATAGTGGATCCGTGGAGTGCTTTTGATGAACAAGGAGATATGAAGATGGATCATGTAAAAGGCCACCCCGAAAATGTAATTGATAATTTAGTTAAATGGGCAAATGCCACAAAAGTATTAAGAGAAAATACTTAGTAGTATAATTCCATACAATGGAAGAGTTTGATACGCTTGCAGTAGATCTTAAGGTTTCAGGCATCAAAAATCAAATATGTTTGGTATGCCGGTACTCAAACTAGGTAAAAAACCAATAGCTGGTCTTGTAGTTGATGGTATTAATTTTAAATTGCCAGCCAATAGTGATGATATGAAGAATACACTCAAACTACCTGGTGCACATTTGTTTCAACCAGAAATGAAAAGTAAGAAAGGTTCAATAATGAAGCAGTGGGTAGTGGTACCGTTTATATATAACGGTAAATATACCGACTTAGCGGTGGCGTCTATTAAATTTGTTGAGTCGGATATTAATAAAAAATAGCTTCAATTTCTTGAAGCTATAATACATATCACTTGGTCGCGGGGGCAGGACTCGAACCTGCGACCTTGTGGTTATGAGCCACACGAGCTGCCACTGCTCTACCCCGCAATAAAATCAGACCTAATAATAATCTAAACACACCTTTTAGTCAAGGTTCTGCTCTCTGTGTAAAAAGAAGTTTATCCAGCTTTGCCAGTTGTGAATAATTTGGGGTTGATTTGATTTTGTAGTTTTTTTATCGGTATTTTCACTAGCTTTTACTGGTTGGACGTATGAGCTAGCTACATCTTTTGGGATTACAATTACATTTTCACCGGGGCTTGCTTTTCCAAAGTATTTACGGGCAGCTATATCTAGATACGCATCACTTTTATAGTATTGATTTTTTAGTTGCTGGTTTTTATTGATTTGATTTTGTATATCTACTTTTTGCTGAATCTCTGTAATTTGTTTTTGAAGTTCAAAGTTTTTTTGGATAATTTTTAAGCTGCTCCAGGTAACAGAAAGAGCAATGATGACCACGGCATAAAGTAGTAGACTTTTGCTATCTAAGAATGAGTTTACAAATTTATTTTTATTTATTTTTTTTAGCACCGTAATTTTATTATACATTCTACACCTCTGTTTGGTATACTATTTAGCGTAAAACGTTATTTAATTATTAAATGCGTTTTTAACGGGGGCGTAGCTCAGGGGTTAGAGCAGTCGGCTCATAACCGATTGGTCGCAGGTTCAAATCCTGCCGCCCCCACCATGAAGGTCTTACTCGAACCGAGGTCCAATTGGTTCGAATTTGATCTTGCAAACTCCACCAAGCATAAGCAGTATAAAGGTAGGTGTAAAACCTATCTTTATTTCTATATTCGCATTGTTTACTGCAATCGTCATGGGTCGTGTCTTACAGTTTTATATCATTGAATATGGAATCAAAGATGTATTTTTGCCATGAGTGATCTCGGCTTATGATTACATAACGATTGCCATGCAACATGAAATGATACCTCAAGTTTTATTAATTAGTTACTCTTGATAAGAGTATAGACTTGTATAATAGAAATATGAGTATATCAAAACAAGACTTAGATGAAGCACGCAAGCAAGTAATACGTCTTACGGATAAACTTGGTAATCCTATTGATCCAGGCATATTGGATCTTGTGACAGTACTTCGATTATTGGGAATTAACACCACGGGCTCATGCGAAGGCCATTTAGGCAGATTTACAAGTGGACCTTACATTATGTTTCAATCTCCTTTAGCTAAAAAACTATGTGATGAGATATGGGAGGAAACTGATTCAATAACTGCTAAATACAAAAAAAAATATCAGGCAGCTGAAAAATACAATGTCTATGAATTACAAAAAATGTATATTTTACTAGATGGATTCTATGAAAATAGAAACACACCCACTAATCACCATTTAATAGTTCGATGTTTTGGGGCCTCATTTGCCACGCTCATGTGTCAAGGGGCGGATTTGGCTAATATATTAGCCAAAAAAGAGCAGAAGGATTTGTTGGAAAAAAACCAACTTGAGATGAAAGCATTTATGGACTACTTAATTAAAGAAGCTCCTAGCGCACCACCAGTAGGTGGGCGCTAGGAGCTGTGTAATTTTTATCGGTTTAGGTACGGATGAATCCGTCGCCATCGCAAGCAGGGCACTTTTTGTGATCGTTTTGGCCTGGACCACTGTTGACAGGAATCCATCCATTACCATTGCACGTGCCGCAGATCCTACTACCCATAATATTCACCACTCTTAATTGAATTGAGAAAAGCTTATTACAAAATTTATTATAACTTAAAATATCAAAAAGAGCAAGAAAATTGAATAACATTAATCTGATTATTAGCAATTAAAGAAGTCGTGCAAATACATATCACTCTCGAGCATAGTAGTTAAGTTAATCAATATCAAAAAGATTCAAAACCATTCTCGCTATGTTCTTTTATGTGCGTTTAATATCTATACATCTGTCGATACTCAACTTTAGATGCATCATGTAGATCATTATTCCAAGCGTTAGAAGTATTATCCATAAACCATTCGCATGTAGCCATAAGATCAGGTTCAAGAGTCATCTCTTCTGTTTCGCTAAAATTTATTGAGATAGATTTTTGGTATAACTATCAAATTTTAGTAATTTACAATATTTGATATAATCTTTGTGGGGCAGAAGAAGTAATTCGACTGCTCCACCATTTTTTTATGAACGAATTTACTAAAAAATTAGAAGATAGCGTTAATTCATCAAACTCTTCTGCTATTGAGTCATCCGTGATAGTTGATAATGAAATGCTCAAGAAGTTAGAGGATGCTGGAGTTGCACTTGGCAAGCCAGTAACTATGACACAGTTTGACGACATAGTAGAATTTACCCAAAAACAAAATAATTTTTATATGTATTTCTTGGCTTTAAATGATGATGACCCAAAGCTAGATATTAACTTTATGATAAATATTTATCATAATATAAAAGCAAATAAGAGGTTTAGGACATTGCATCCTATGCTATATAAAGAAGTTTATGAATCTGTAGATAAGCGTGATGGTGTATGGATGAAAGAACAAGAGCTTGATATTAATAAAAAATTATTTGTAGCATATGAATTAATGAGCAAATTAGTTGACGAAGAAGACGAAGGTATAGTAGTTAAGGATGGATTTTTAGACAAGAATTTTTTATTAAGGTAAAACAAAAAGACTCCCAGGGGAGTCTTTTTAAATTGCTAAATAATTAAATTACCAGCTTTTTTTGCGGAATGATCCACCGCCACTATCTCGGCT
>CAZTUU010000008.1:15226-19528 GCA_964616505.1 uncultured Candidatus Saccharibacteria bacterium | reverse complement strand
TGATCCGCATAGCGCTTTGCCTGCTTCAAAAGCTCCACCGCCATAGTCACGTCGAGGTCGGTCTTCTTTTGGTCGAGCTTCGTTTACAACGATTTCTCGGCCATCAAGATCCTTACCATTCATTCCGGCTTCTGCAGCTTTTCCTTCTTCGTCGTTTTCGAATTCGACAAAGCCAAAACCTTTACTGCGTCCTGTTTCTCGGTCTTTTACCACTGTAGCACTAACAACTTTACCAAAAGGAGCAAATGCTGCTTCTAATGATGAATCGTCTGTTGCCCAGGCCAAACTACCGATAAATAACTTGTATGCCATCTGTATTAAAAATTACTTTCTTATTTTAACTAACCGCAAGTACGACCTTGTTGTCATATCTCTTTTAGATCCATGCGGTTTAAAAGTAGACAAAACCTTGCTAACGGCAATTTAAGCATAAATTCAGTTATAAGTACAGTTTAATTATCTGATTTTAATCAGTTATATACATTTTATTTTACCGGCAGATACTCTAATCGCTTCACTCCATGCGCCAAAGCTATAAACTATTTTTGCAATGTCACATGCTCGCATTTTTTTTGATACAGCCAAGGTTAATATTGGCATCATATCACTAGCATGTGGTGCAATAATGCTAGCCCCAACAACTACTCCGGTGTGGGTGGCCAGTATCTTAATAAAACCAGAATCATAATTATTAATATTTGCTCCACCAATAATCCCTATTGGAGTTATAGATGATTGATAGATTTGACATGTAAGGCGTAAATCATTCTCGCTTTTACCAACAACGGCTATTTCTGGCTGCCCAAAAAAACAATGAGGTATAGAACTATAATCCATAGCAATTTTTTTACGGCTATATATATTATGCACCGCAATTCTTGCCTCTTGTAGGGCAGCATTTGCATAGTACGTTCGTCCATTAACGTTGCCTACAGCATAAATATGTTTTTGATTAGTTCTTGTATAACGGTTTATCGCAATGCCATGCTCAGAAAAATGTATATTAGCATTTTGTAGGTCTAGATCAATATTTGGTAACTTGCCGGCGGCAACCATAACTACTTCTACTATAGCTCTGAATCTTTTTCCGTATTGCTCAAAAATAACATTTTTTGTACCGCTAGGATTACGCGTAACAGACAATACATGAGCTGAAGTATAAATATGAGCACCATTTTTTTTCAAAATAGACTCCGCAAGATCACTTACTTCGGGGTCTTCTTGTGGTAATATGTGACGTTTTGTCTCGGCAATGTGTACTTTAGATCCAAAGGCATTAAAAATTTGGGTATATTCATATGTCGTAGCGCCACCACCTATTATGAAAATGCTTTTAGGCGCTTTTGTTAAACTGGATATCTCTTTAAAGGTTATATATCCTGCTTCTTTTAGACCCGGAATATTAGGTATATAACAATGGCTCCCCGTAGCAATGATAAAGTGTCTAGCAGAATAGTGTCTATGGCCAACAGCAACTACCCATGGGCTAATAAATCTGGCGTACCCTTTAATTAATTTAATACCTTCAGACTTAAAGATTTTAGATTCATCTTTTACGCCTGTGCTTTGTATAGCCCTGTCTCTCCATCCTAGTGAAGCTTGGTAATTTAAATGTGCATCTGTACTGCGTACACCAAAAGCATTTGCTGATTTTATTGTATTTAAAACTTTGGCAGTTTTTAACAAGGCTCTGGTTGGTATAGAACTAAAATTTATACTATCACCACCAATTAGATCACTTTCTATTAAGCCAACGGTTTTATTTTTTTGTGCTGCCAAGTGGGCACTTACTCCACCTCCAGGACCACTACCTATAACTATAAGGTCAAAATCAAATTGAGATGGTTTTTTATACTTCATTTTATACATAAGAACTTTATATAGTAATTATACTATATATGGAAGAGATATTTTTTACCCACAGCGTATGATGTAATAAACACAACCCTAATTAAGCATATGCATATTGACTTTTTATAAAATTAATATACAATAACATCATTGCTATAAAAAGCAAAAACAAAAAATAACAATCAGGAGAAACAGCATGAGCGATACTGCTTTGTCTTATGAGTTTTCTCCTACGAACAATCAGGCCATATTAAGCATAGATGCTTTATTGGTCTAGGGTGGCGTAGGGCAATACTCTACTAAAATACCCATCACTTTTTGTGATGGGTATTTTTATATAAAAAATTACTGGCCTAACAGATGTAACTTTGATATAGTGAGACATTGTTGTGGCGGCGTAGCTCAGTTGGTTAGAGCGCAGGACTCATAAGCCTGAGGTCACAGGTTCAACCCCTGTCGCCGCTACCAAAAAAGTTTTTATTAGAACTTAGAACCTTATTAAGGTACCTGAGTTCTATTTTATAATTAATCCCAATCTTCATTAAATAGTAATTAACTATAAGGTATCATTGATAGCTGAATGAACACTCTATATACTTCAATATCTACCGGAAAATATGTTTTGGCTGTTTCTGGCGGGGTTGATTCGGTAGTTCTACTAGATATTCTTAGTAAAAACAAAGATTTAGATCTGATAGTAGCTCATTTTGATCATGGCATACGGCCAGATTCCATAGATGACCAACTATTTGTTAAAAACTTAGCAAAAAAATATGGCTTGAAATATGAATTTGATAAAGGTAATTTAGGCAAGAATGCTAGTGAAGCTGAGGCAAGAGAAGCTAGGTATAATTTTTTAAATACTGTTAAAGAAAAATATGCTACGCAAGCTATTATCACTGCTCATCATCAAGACGATGTTATTGAAACTAGTATGATCAACCTCATTAGGGGAACTGGTAGGCAAGGCCTGACATCTTTAAAAAGTAATTCAGAAATAATCAGACCTTTGTTATTTGTCTCTAAGGCCGATTTATTAAAATATGCTAAAGATCATAATTTGGATTGGCATGAGGATACTACAAATATCGACAAGAAATATCTGCGTAATAAATTAAGGCTAGATGTTGTTAATAAAATGACTTCTCAGCAAAGGTCTGAGTGGTTACAGCTTTTAGAAAAAGAAGAGCATGTAAATACTAAGTTAGATAAAGAACTTGGCCAGGCCGTACGTAGAGGATTGCACAAAAATCAACTTGTTTTAAATAGGCACTGGTTTACGATGTTGCCACATAAGGTAGCTAAGGAAATACTGATATCGATACTAAAACAGGCAGGGGCCAGAGAGATTGATAGAAAAATGATTGAAAGGCTAACTATACAGATCAAAACTATCCCGGCTGGTAAAACTTTGCAGGCATCAGGAGTTGAAGTACTTCTAACAAAAAGATCAGCTCGTTTTTATTCTAAAAATAATAGTCAAAAATCTTAAAAACCAGTATAATAACCTCTTATGGAGAAAAAGACGCAGAAGGGTAAGAATACATCTAACCAAAAGAAATGGTTTAAAAATATTGGGCTTATTGTAATTATTGCGGTTTTTGCAGCAATATTTTTCATAGGTCGTGCTCAGCCCACAAAGCTAGCTGATAATTCTTATAACGATGTTATAAATAAAGCTAACAATGGTGAAATAGTAAAGCTTAATGTTAAGGGCAATAAGATTGAGGCCACTACAAAGGGTAATGATAAGCCAACTATAAAATCAGAAAAAGAAGCAGGCGCAAGTATTTATGGCCCCGGCGGCTTAACTAACAGAGACGTAACTGTAGATTTTAAACCTGCATCCAATGGCGGTGCTACCTGGACGGCAATTGCTATTAATCTACTGCCAGTACTTATAATTACAGGAGTTCTAATTTTTATGTTGCGTTCTGCTCAAGGTCAGGGTAATCAGGCTATGGGCTTTGGAAAATCTAGTGCCAAGTTGTACGGCAAAGAGCAAGAAGCTATTAAATTTAAGGATGTAGCCGGTAATAATGAAGCCAAAAAGGATCTAGAGGAAGTCGTAGAATTTCTTAAATTTCCAAAAAAGTTTTTAGCAGTTGGAGCCAAAATACCAAAGGGGGTTTTACTTGTTGGGCCTCCGGGTACTGGTAAAACTTTGTTAGCGAGAGCTGTAGCCGGAGAGGCTAATGTACCATTTTTTAGTATTTCTGGATCAGAATTTGTAGAAATGTTTGTCGGCGTTGGTGCAAGCCGTGTACGAGATTTGTTTAGTAAAGCTAAAAAGAACGCACCATGCATTATATTTATAGACGAAATTGATGCAGTAGGTCGTAAACGTGGTAGTGGCATGGGGGGCGGTCATGATGAGCGTGAGCAAACACTAAATCAAATTTTAGTAGAGATGGATGGTTTTGAACAAGGTCAAAATGTAATTGTATTAGC
>CAZTUU010000008.1:12159-15216 GCA_964616505.1 uncultured Candidatus Saccharibacteria bacterium | reverse complement strand
AGCAGCTACAAACCGAATGGACGTACTTGATCCTGCACTGTTAAGACCGGGACGATTTGATCGTAGGGTTGGAATAGATCTACCAGATAGAAAAGATCGGCTAGCGATATTAAAGGTACATTTTGCCAAGAAACCACTAGCTAAAAGTGTTGACCTGGAATCACTAGCAGCTAAGACTGCTGGTTCATCGGGGGCAGACTTAGCAAATATTACCAACGAAGCAGCAATTTTAGCAGCACGACATAGTAGAAAAGAAATAAACGGCGAAGACGTAACTGAGGCATTCGAAAAAGTAGCTATTGGCCCTGAGCGTAAAAGTAAGGTAATGAATGCACACGAAAAAGAACTTACTGCATATCATGAGGCTGGTCATGCTGTAGTTGGCCAAGTATTACCAGATAGTGATATGGTACATAAGGTCACTATAATACCTAGAGGCGGTACTGGTGGTGTCACTTGGTTTATCCCACCAGAAGACAGAAGCTACCATTCAATTATTGAATATAAAGATGTTTTGGCACGTATGCTGGGTGGTAGAATAGCTGAAGAAGTAGTCTATGGAAAAGATAGAGTTACTACGGGTGCAGGCAATGATTTACAAAAAGCAGCAGAACTGGCCAGGGATATGATAGTGAATCAAGGTATGGGGACAAAATTACGAGACCAAGTATTTCATACTGATGATGCCATGATGATGGATCGCATGATGCATGAACGTCAATATTCAAATGAAACCGCCAACGAGATTGATAAAGAAGTAGAATCATTAATTTCTGAGGCAGCAAAAAGGGCTAAGGAGGTTATAAAAGCTAACCGAGAATTCCTTGATAAGCTAAAAAATCTGCTAGTAGAGCAAGAAACAGTCGAAGCAGAAGAAGTCTCCAAAATACTTACTGGTACCAAAATGCCAAAAGAAGCCTCTTTGTACTAAAATAGTATAGTTTTGTGTACTTTATTTCATCAGAGTTGATAACAGATGGGTGTTATTCCCTAAGCTTGTCGCGTATAATCTTATTAAATGGATCTTACTAGACAATGAACCGCATATTAACAAGTGCCAACAAAAAAATGTCCTTAGGCTCGGCTGCAGCTCTATTATCTGGTGCATCTATACTGGGCATTTTACTGGGCATTCTTCGTACTAAATTGATAAATGCTAATTTTAATAGCTTTAGCTCAGATGCTTATTTTGCTGCTTTTAAAATACCAGATTTTATATATTTTACATTAGCCTCTGGTGCTCTTGGAGTCGCATTTTTACCAATATTGTCAGACAAGCTTTTAAAAAATAAGCAAGAAGCATGGCAAGTAGCAAGCTATGTATTGAATGCATTAGCTATAGTTGCTTTTTTGGCATCAGTTTTGATAATGATTTTTGCCTATCCACTAATGAGACTAGTCGCAGACGGTTTTACGCCAGAACAGCTTCAATTATCAGTAGCAATTATGAGAATAGTCAGTATTAACATATTTCTATTTTCTATATCTACGGTACTAACGACCGTACAGCAATCAGTAGGAAGGTTTTTCTTTTTTGCAGTTGCACCGTTATTTTATAATGTTGCAATCGTTGCTAGTATTTATATCTTTGGTGATCGTATTGGCATAGTTGGTCTAGGATTAGGCGTAGCTATTGGTGCAATACTACAGCTTATTGTTGCCTCCTTTGGTATGATAGGGCTTAAATTTAAGTATTCCTTTAAAATTGACTTTAAGGATAAAGGCTTTTTGGAAGTAATTAAAATTTTACCCGCCAGATCTATTGACCAGGGCGTCGATTATATTAATGCAATTGTTGAAACAAAATTTGCGTCCAGATTGGCTATCGGCACAGTGACTAATTATGAAAATGCATTATTACTACATGCTGCGCCCATAATGCTAATAGGTAACTCAGTAGCTACAGCCGCATTTCCTAGATTAACTAATAGACTTTCTCAGGGTAGAGTTGATTTATTTCGCAAAGAGTTTCTACGAGTTTTACAGACAATTATATGGCTTGCCTTGCCTGTGGTTATTGTCGCTTATTTTTCTAGAGAATATTTAGCCAGAATTATATTTGCACGTAGTAATCGTGAAATCGCATTAATTTTTGGATTCTTATGTATAGCGGTATTTTTTAGAATTCTATACAGCATTATATCTAGGTATTTTTATGCATACAAAGACACAAAAACTCCTCTATTCGTTTCTTTATTCGTAATCACGCTAAACATATTCCTTGCCTATACTTTATCAAAACCTGGCGCTTATGGAGTTGTAGGCTTGGCTCTTGCTCAGGGCATTGTGGCCATAACAGAGATCCTGATACTGACATCAATAATGATCAAACGTGACCATAAACTATTTAATAAAGTTTTTATATATACGGTTTTAAAAATATTCTTGGCCGGCTTTTTTACAGCCGTAACGGCTTATGTGGTCGTTAAGCTAATACCACTTGCGCAATCTGATACAGGACTTCAGCTTATTGCTAAGGTTAGTATTGTTACTGGCTCTGCTTTTGCGGTTCAGATAATAGCATCTTATATATTACGGCTGCAAGAGGCTAAGATTGTAGTTAAAAAAGTTTGGCAATTAATGCTTAGGCCAATGCGTATTCAGTAACCTCTGTTGTTATCTGTTATAATATTTAACAAGATTATGGAAAAAATTAGAAATTTTTGTATTATTGCTCATATTGATCATGGTAAGTCAACTCTTGCTGATAGGTTGATGGAACTTACGGGTACCGTAGAGAAGCGAAACATGAAAGCTCAACTACTAGACAAAATGGACCTTGAGCGCGAAAAGGGAATCACTATAAAACTCGCCCCGGTGCGTATGGACTACAAAAACGTCCAGCTGAACCTGATTGATACACCGGGTCACGTCGATTTTACTTATGAAGTATCACGTTCACTCGCCGCTTGTGAAGGCGCATTGCTAATTGTTGATGCTACTCAGGGAATTGAAGCTCAAACAATTAGTAATCTTTATTTAGCCCTCGATAACGGACTTGATATTATTCCCGTTATTAATAAAATCGATTTGCAAAGCGCAATGGTTGATGAAGTT
>CAZTUU010000008.1:6675-12149 GCA_964616505.1 uncultured Candidatus Saccharibacteria bacterium | reverse complement strand
AGTTGGCTCCCGTTAGAATGGAATATAAGGGTTATGAACTCAATTTAATTGATACTCCTGGACATGTCGACTTTAGTTATGAGGTATCTAGGAGCTTAGAAGCATGCGAGGGTGCTATTTTAGTCGTCGATGCGAGCCAGGGTATCCAGGCGCAAACTCTAGCAAATGTTTATTTAGCACTTGCCGCAGATTTAACTATTATTCCTGTTCTTAATAAAATTGATTTACCTGCCGCTGATGTAGAAAAGGTCAGTAACGAGGTTATATCTCTACTCGGTTGCAATACCGAGGATATTTTACATATTTCGGCTAAGACAGGTGAAGGCGTAGATGCGGTGCTAGAAGGAGTTGTGTCTCGAATCAATTCACCTAAGACCGATAATTCTTCAAAAACCAAAGCATTAATATTTGATAGTTATTATGATGATTATCGGGGAGTAATATTGTATGTAAGAATTTTTGATGGCAAAATTAACAAGAGCGATATATTAACAATGATTGGTACTGGGAGTCAAGGTATTGCACTTGAAGTAGGGTGCCTTAATCCAGAAATGACATCTACAGGTAGTTTGAGTACTGGTGAAATTGGCTATATAGTTACTAACCTAAAAAGTACCAGAGAGGCTAGGGTCGGAGACACTATTACACTATCAAAAGACCCAGCCACAAAATCGCTACCTGGATATAAAGAGGTAAAGCCATTTGTTTATGCCGGCTTTTTTCCAGATAGTAACGAGAATTATCAATTACTAAAAGATGCTATAGAAAAGCTAGCACTTAGCGATTCTGCTTTGCAATTTGAGCCAGAAAATTCTCCAGTGCTTGGATTTGGTGTGAGAATTGGATTTTTAGGGCTACTACATATGGATATCGTCAGAGAACGCCTAGAACGCGAGTATAACCTAGATCTTGTAGTTACAAATCCAAGTACAGACTATCATCTTAAATTAAACACTGGCGAAAACCTAGATATTAAATCAGCTAGTAGCTTGCCAGACCCAGCAAAAATTTTAGAAATATGTGAGCCTTGGATTAAAGGTGAGGTTGTATGTCCGAAAGAGTATGTAGGATCAGTTATACAATTAATCGTAAGTAAAAGAGGCTTACATAAAAATCTTAGTTACGTCGATGCTCAGCTGGCACTTGTCACTTTTGATGCTCCATTGGCCAATTTATTAACGGATTTTTATGATCAGCTTAAGAGCATTACAAGTGGATATGGATCATTTAACTATGAGCTTAGCGATTATCGACCAGAAGATTTGGTCAGGTTGGATTTTTACGTTGCTGGTGAGCGCATAGATGCACTGGGTGTAATGGTTCATCGTAGCGAGGCTATGAGGCTTGGTAGAGAAACAGTAAAGAAGCTTAAAGACGTTATACCGCGTCAGAATTTTCAGGTTAGTTTGCAGGCTGGTGTAGGTGGTAAATTTATCGCACGTGAAGACATTAGTGCTTACAGGAAAGATGTAACAACCGGATTGTACGGCGGTGATGTGTCTCGTAAAAAGAAGGTTCTTGCTAAACAAGCTAAGGGTAAAAAACGCATGAAGCGTTTTGGTAAAGTAGATATTCCTGCAGAGGCATTTACGGTCATGCTTAAACGCGACTAGTCACGTTTAATGGGATATTTTACCAATATAATTATTTAAGTCTGTAAGTATTTCATTAAAATGGGTAACAGGATTGACATTTTCGTATGCCTTAACTATTTCACCGTTTGGATTTATGAGGTAAGTATTTCTTTTTATGCCCATGTATTCTCGTCCCATAAATTTCTTTTTACCCCACGCGCCATAAGCCTCAATAACTACTGCAGTAGGGTCACTGAGTAAAGTGAAGTTTAAACTATTGTTATTAGCAAATTTTTCATGACTATTTACAGAGTCTTTAGATATTCCAACAATGTTAGCGCCAGCATCCTTTAGCAAATCTCTGCCATCCCTAAAAGCGCACGCCTCTTTGGTGCATCCAGGAGTGCTATCTTTTGGATAAAAATAGACAACCAGCCATTCTCCTCGGTAGTCTTCTAGGCTATGTATAGTATTATTTTGGTCATGTAATGTAAATCCCGGTGCTTTCATAATAAATTCCTTATAAAACTATTAACTGGTTTTGTGCAACTTGATTTTATAGGTATAGTATATGCTATGCCAGAAGGAAACTCACTTAAACATATTGAATTCTAAAAAGTATATTAAAAAACTATAAGCCAAATATAGAATTTATTGACATATTAAAAGAAACTCCGCTAGTACTTTTAGCAGCTCCTACTGCGGCTGGTCGCAATACAATGATCAAGCGTTTAATTATGACAGGTAAATATTATTATGTGATATCAGATACCACGCGACGTCCACGCATAAATAATGGTATACCCGAACGCAGCGGAACAGAATATTGGTTTAAATCAGAGGATGAATTTTTGCATGGATTAAAAAGCGGTGCTTATATAGAAGCTGCTATTATTCATAATCAGCAAGTATCCGGTATTAGCCTTGATGAGATGCGTCGGGCACGTGATTCGGGTAATGTTGCAATTACTGATATTGATGTTCACGGTTGTGATAGTATTGTCAGTTTTAGTGATTCTACTATTCCTATTTTTATTTTACCCCCAGATTTTAAAGAATGGATGCATAGATTAGATGGCAGGGGAAGTATGGCTCCCCCTGAAAAGAAAAGACGTTTACAAAGCGCAGCCAAAGAAATTAGATTAGCATTATCCAGGCCATATTTTAAATTTATTGTAAATTGGGATTTACGAATGACAGTAGAGGAGTTGCATGAGCATATTACATCTGGTAGATTTGACGAAAAAGAGCAAAAAATTGATAAATACCATGCAGATAAATTATTAACTGATCTAGATAACTTCTTGGCATTTTAAGCACAAGTGTAATTAGCATTCTTGACATGTGAGTGCTAAATCGTCTAAAATAAATACGAATAGTTGCTAATAACTATTTGTATTAAAACTATGACACAGCGACATGCTCAAATTTTATCTGGTATCATTGAACAGTATGCAGAGGTGGCTGTTCCGGTAGGATCCGTGCTTTTGGCACAGATGTTTAGCGTCTCTTCGGCAACAATACGTGCCGAAATGGCTACACTAGAAGAACTGGGTTTAATTGAGCAACCGCATACTTCTGCGGGTCGTATACCCACAGATAGAGGTTATCGTTTTTATGTTAACAAATTAAATGCTAGCGATAATTTGCCACAAGATCGGTCGCTAGTTGACCGCAACATGATTATTATGAATACAAGGGTTCGAGGTGCAGGTGAGTATATGCGGGCTATTAAATCAGCTGTTGACAGTCTTGTAGATACTACTCATAACTTGGGTATAGCTACTATTGGTGATCAACTTTATATGAGCGGTTTATCTAACTTGTTTAGTCAACCAGAATTTGCCAATGGGGTGATGGTGCAAGAAGTTGCACGTTTATTGGATAATCTAGAGCCTTGGCTACTAGAAGCTTCACCCAATAAACCGTTAAGCGTTTATATTGGGCAAGAAAATCCAATCGGAAAGGCAAGCGGTTGCACTTTAATTATAAGTAGGTTTCGCAGTCCTTATAGCGACCGTAGCTATATAGGTATTGTTGGTCCAACTCGGCAAAGTTATCGTCAGGTGATGAACCTAGTTAGCCATGCGGGTGAAACTTTAGAATCAATGATGATATAAAAGAAAGGAATTAAATGACAGATACAGAAGACATACAGGATCAACCAAAAGATGAGCAACACGAATCTACGGCACATAAACTAAAGAAGCTAGTTAATCATAAGCCAGATTATAAGGCACAGGTAGTGGAGTTAACTGAGGATTTACAAAGGATACAGGCAGACTATATAAATTATCGTCGTCGTACAGAAGAAGAGAAAATTAGGGCCATTAGTACCGGTAAAGAACAGGCACTTTTGGCACTTATTCCTGTTTTGGATAATATTGAAAGAGCAGTTGCTCATGAACCAGAAAATATTAAAGATCATACTTGGGTAAAGGGTATTAGTGCGGTGGCAAAACAGCTAGAAGACCAGATGCAAACACTTGGTCTCAAAAAAATTGGAATTGTAGGCGAAGAGTTTGATCCCCATAAACACGAAGCAGTTAGCATGGATGATCAAGGTGGCGATATAGAAGTGGTAGCGGTGGTCTTGCAGACCGGTTATCAGTTTAATGATGCCATACTTCGTCCGGCAATGGTTAAAGTAAATAGAATAAGTAAAGAACAAGGAGAATAATAATGGGAAAAATTATTGGAATCGATTTAGGTACAACAAACAGTGCTATGGCAGTTATGGAGGGCGGTAAGCCGGTTATTATACCAAATGCAGAGGGTAACAGAACTACCCCTAGTACTGTAGCAGTAAGTAAAAATGGTGAGAGATTAGTTGGCCAAGTGGCTAGGCGTCAATCTGTTACTAATCCATCGAACACAGTTTATGAAATGTAACGTTTAATTGGTCGGCGCTGGGAAGATAAAGAAGTCCAGCGTGATATTAAATTAATGGGATACGAAATTATTAAAAGCGGTTGTGGTGTAAAGATAAAAATGGGTGATAGCGAATATAGTCCAGAAGAAATGAGCGCTATGGTGCTTAGTAAGCTAAAAGCAGATGCTGAGAGTTATCTTGGTCAGCCAGTGACAGAAGCTGTTGTGACAGTTCCAGCATATTTCGATGATTCTCAGCGTCAGGCTACTAAAGATGCTGGTAAAATAGCTGATTTAGAAGTTAAGCGTATTATAAATGAGCCAACTGCAGCGGCTCTTGCCTATGGTTTAGAAAATAAGGGTAAAGATGAGAAAGTAGCTGTTTATGATCTTGGTGGCGGTACATTTGACGTATCAATACTAGAGCTAGGAGATGGTGTATTTGAGGTAAAGAGTACTAATGGTGATACACATCTTGGTGGTGCTGACTTTGATCGTGTTATTGTTAATGCTTTACTAGATGAATTTAAAAAAGAACATGGTCAAAATATAAAGCTTGAAGATGATAAAGCTGCTATGCAGCGACTTCGTGATGAAGCCGAAAAGGCTAAGATGGAACTTAGCTCGACAAATGAGGTAACCATAAACTTACCTTTCTTAACTGCGACTGCAGATGGTCCCGTACATTTTGAATATAAATTAACTCGTGCAAAGCTAGAAAGTTTAGTATCCGATTTAATAAGTAAGACAGCTTCACCATGTGAGAAAGCCTTAAAAGATGCTGGTCTAAAAGCTAGCGATATTAATGCCGTTGTACTAGTTGGTGGCATGACACGTATGCCAGCCGTTCAAGAAGAAGTCAAGAAAATATTTGGCCAAGATCCTATGAAGGGTGTAAACCCAGATGAAGTCGTGGCTATTGGTGCTGCATTGCAAGGTGGCGTATTAGCCGGAGATGTAAAAGACGTACTATTGCTTGACGTAACTCCACTTAGTCTTGGTATAGAAACTATGGGTGGCGTTAGTACA
>CAZTUU010000008.1:6321-6665 GCA_964616505.1 uncultured Candidatus Saccharibacteria bacterium | reverse complement strand
GATATTGATGCTAACGGTATTTTAAATGTTACCGCCAAAGACAAGGGTACTAACAAAGAGCAAAGTATAACGATCCAAAACAGTGGAAACCTCAGTAAAGAAGAAGTAGAAAAAGCCCGCAAAGAGGCCGAAGCTCATGCAGAAGAAGATAAAAAGAAGCGCGAGTCTATTGATGCCAAAAACACGCTAGAAAATGCTGTTTACCAGGCAGAAAAGTTAGTAAATGATAATAAAGACAAACTTTCTGATGACGATAAAAAAGTTGTTACCGATGCTGTAGCTGATGCTAAGAAGAAGCTAGATAGTACCGATAAAGAAGAGATAGAAGCTGCTGCTAAAGAATT
>CAZTUU010000008.1:5024-6311 GCA_964616505.1 uncultured Candidatus Saccharibacteria bacterium | reverse complement strand
CCCATCACACCCGCATTATACTCAGTCAACTAATAAAGAATTAAGTGATAAAATAATGCCTATTGGTGCAAAATTATATGAATCAGCACAAAAATCAGAAGATGGTGCAGCAAAAGAGGGTTCAGAAGAAGACAAAAAAGAAGAAGGTCCGGTAGAGGGCGAAGTGATAGACGAAGAGAAAGAAAAATAGGATTAGTTTTTGGAAAAAGTATTTTCAAAAAGAGGGCTAGAAAACTTTGCGTTAGTGGTTTGTATAATTAAGCCACTAATAAAGTTTCCTCAGATAATTGAAATGTACTTTTATAAAAGCTTCGCAAATTACTTCGGAAGATTGACTAATTTACATTTTCCTGTTAAATTAAGGGCACAGCACCCCGTGTTGGCTCTGGCCTCAGCGGGGTATTTTATTTGGCATAAAACATGAAGATTATTATTGACGGAGAGAATTTTAGACATCAAATTGCATCAATTTTAGTAGATGCTAAATTATTAGATGCTAGCGAAAGAAACAACTACTTTTGTTTTGATATAATAGGTTTTTTTAAAGATATTTTGGATGATTCAAGCATAGAGATAACTTACTATACAACTAAAATTAAGCAACCAAACTTTAAAATTCCTAAAAAACTTTCTGATAAACTAGATGTAATAGCTTCAGAAAATAGAAAATGGATTGCTCATATATCTAATCAGGGTATAAAAATAATCAAGGCAGGCCATTTGCGCATTAGGGAATCAAACAGCTGTATACATTGTTCAAAAAAGACATTAGTATTGCAAGAAAAAGGCGTAGACGTTAGGGTTGCCACTGATTTGTTACTTTACTCAGCCAATAATCAAGCTGTTGGTCTTGTATCTTCCGATAGCGACATTGTACCGGCGCTTCAAGCAGCAACCAGATTTAGCAATACAGTAACTTATATATGTCCATCTAACAATCTTAACCGATCTCTTGCCTCTCTAGCAGATCAAGTTATCACGTTCGATAAAAAGAGGGTCATGGCATATTTTAAGAAGGACACAAAATGAGTAAAAGAGATTATTACGAAGTACTAGGTATAAGCAAGGGTGCTAGCGCCGACGAAATTAAAAAAGCATTTAGACGTGCAGCCGTTAAATATCATCCAGATAAAGAAGGCGGTGATGAAGCCAAATTTAAAGAAGTTAATGAGGCATATGAGGTACTAAAAGATACCGAAAAACGTCAACGTTATGATCAATTCGGTCATGCTGGTGTAGGTGGTGCTTCTGGCGGTCCAAGTGGTGGGGGATATGAAGGTTTTAGCG
>CAZTUU010000008.1:1705-4896 GCA_964616505.1 uncultured Candidatus Saccharibacteria bacterium | reverse complement strand
CTGTAAAGGTAGTGGTCAAATAACAAAAATGACTAGAACTATATTTGGTAATGTTCAGCAAGCATCAGTTTGTCCCGATTGTCTCGGAAAGGGACAAATTCCAGAAAAGGCTTGCTCTGTTTGTCATGGCTCGGGTATAACTAAACAAGAGAAGACCATTGAGCTAAAAATTCCTTCTGGAATTGATGATGGTTCGACTATTAGATTAAGAGAGCATGGTGAGGCTGTTCAGGATGGCACTAAAGGCGACCTTTATATACACGTGAGGGTTAAATCACATAAAAAATTTACCCGAGAGGGAGATGTTATTTTATCCCACGAAAAGGTATCTATGATAAATGCAGCACTTGGTGGTGAACTAGACGTGGAAACCGTTGATGGTATGATTACCATGAAGGTCCCCGCGGGTACGCAAAGCGGCACTGATTTTAAGCTATCAAATCATGGAGTTGTTCATATGAAGGATAAAAGTCGAGGCCCTCATATTGTAACAATTGATGTAATGACTCCTACGGAATTAAGTAAGCGGCAAAAAGAACTATTAGAAGAATTTAAAACCGAAAATAAAGAAAAACATGGCTGGTTTAGGTAATACCAAGCGCATAGCTATTGTAGGCGGCATTAGTACTGACACTTCTACGCAAACAGATTATAAAACACCGTTATCGGCATATTTTTCTGCTGAAAATATAGAATTTAACGATATAAAACTTGATGAATTAGTTTTCTTGGTTACTAATGAGTCTTTTAAGATTATAAATTGGACAACAAAAGAATTATTTTCTGATTATGATTTTGTGATGATTAGAGGAAGATTTTATGAAAATACAGACTGCCTTTTTGCACTGAGTAGATACCTATTTTTAAATAAAATTCCCTATTTTAATGATTATTCAAACTGTGCACCCAAATCAAAGCTCTCTCAATCAATAATATTTTACGAAAATAATATGGATTTTATAGATACATACTATTCTTTAAATAAACTATCTTTAATTGAATTAGCCTCTAATAAATTACAATTCCCATTAGTAGTTAAAGATTCCTTTGGCTCACATGGTAACAATAACCACATTGTGGGTTCTGTAAATGATTTAAAAAATATCTTTGATACTGAACCAGATATAAAATTTATTGCTCAACCATATTGCCCAAATGATGGTGATTTCAGAATTCTTGTAGTATGTGATTTACTATCACTTGTTATAAAAAGAGTCGCTCAACCTAACACTCATTTAAATAATACTTCACAAGGTGGAGATGCCGAATTGGCCCAAAATTATCTGCCACAGGATATTGTTGTTGGTTCACAAACTATCGCTCAAAAGTTAGGCATGTCTGTGGCTGGTGTAGATGTTATAGAAGATAAAAATAATGGAAAATTTTACTTTTTAGAGATTAATTCACAGCCACAATTAGTCAGTGGAGTCTTTTTAGAAAAGAAAATTGAACTACTAAGCAAACTATTTAATAAATCTATTTAGATCTGGGTTATATGGCTTACAGCTCATTATAAAAAGAACGTTTCTATGTTCTGATGTTATAAAAGAAGATTTGTTCTTTTGAGCCCTAGTATTGTGCATATCTATAACAAACATTCCGTCGGGACTTATCGAATTTGAGCATTCTTTATGTATTTTTTTAAATAGGCTGGTTTTATAGTTTGCTATTTTGCAACATACCAAAAATTCAAGCTTATTATCAAGATTTATATTTATGTAGTTCTTTTGGATTAATTTCTCAAGGATGAAAAGCATTTTACTGGTTACGGCCAGTGAATTTTTTGAAAGATGCTGCAAGTAAAAATTACTTTCACCAATTATACAGTGGGTGTATAAATATATCAGTAGCTGGATTTGTTCTGGGTCAGTTGTATCGTATAGTGCCCCAAGGTCATAAAAATATTTAAGGGTTAACTTTGGATATTTTTCTGGGTAAAGTATTTTTTGTGTTAGATATATATAATTTATGGCATACGTGGACAATATTTTTATAGCATTTTTATCGGCACATATTTTTTTATTTAATAATTGCATTTCAGAATTTGGTATCAATTCTAAAAGTTGTTGCCTAGTCTCGATATTGTATAGGTATTTTAAATGCCTAGTTCTAAATAATGCAAAAATTATCGGTCTAAGAGTGGGGTATGTGTCGAAGTATTTTTTACGAGTTTCAAAAGCGTTTATACTGGCTTTCGGAGGGTCTATCATAAGCTCTTGAAGCATATTTATAATTTCTGAATTAGCATTCTTGGGCAGCAATTTAGGCAACTGTGATACTAACAATTCATGACATTCCTTATCATTACTCCAGCTAGCAAGCCTACTTAAAAAGTGGAATATTTTATCTTCTGGAAGACTATCAATATTTTTGAGATAATAACTACGAACTTTGTCAGCTAATATATTCACAAGCTAGAGTATAGCCTAAATAAACAACTATTGCAAAAAAATCAATAATATTTTACAATATCAATAATGATACACTCGAATGAATCAAAAAATATAATTGGCCAAGTAGAGAAAATTAGCTTCCCTGGTTTGGAAACCAGTTCTTTGTACGCACGTATTGATACAGGTGCAAAAACATCCTCAATTTTTGCGTCTAAGGCATATATTGATAATGACATGCTTTGTGTAGTTTTTTTTGGCAAAAATAGCGATAATTATTCTGGCAAGATATATACTTTTTCTGATTTCGGTTCTACTGTAGTAGCTAGCTCAAACGGCATGCTACAGCAGCGATACAAGGTAAAACTAAGGGTTATTCTAGATAACCGAGTAATTAATGCTACTTTTACACTTGCTGATCGTAGTTCTCAGGTATATCCTGTGCTCGTGGGGAGAAATATTTTACGTGGTAAGTTTATAGTAGATGTACATAAGGGCAGCCCCTTAAAATCACTAGAATCATTTAGAACAAAGCAAATAGCTGAACAAATAAACAAGAGAATTGAATTATGAAAATCGCAATATTATCTAAGGGTGCAGGAAACTATTCTACTAAGCGTCTTAAGCAGGTAGCAAAAGAACGTGGCCATGTGGTCAAAATTGTTAATTACGCTAAATGCTATGTTACTGTAGAAAAAAATTCTCCAGTAGTACATTATAATGGGTCGGCTCTGGAGGAGTTTGATGCTATTATTCCTCGAATTGCTCAAAGTTATACCAAGTATGGTACGGCCGTCGTTC
>CAZTUU010000008.1:0-1695 GCA_964616505.1 uncultured Candidatus Saccharibacteria bacterium | reverse complement strand
AAGGTGTTTATACAACTTCTAGCTCTATTGCTATTAATCGTTCCAGGGATAAGTTTAGGACATACCAATTACTCGCTAAAGCAGGTGTAGGTATACCAAAGACAGTGTTTGCCCGCGAAACTGCAGATTTAGATGATGTTATAGAAAAAGCAGGGGGTGCGCCACTTATAATTAAAGTAGCTCGCGGTACGCATGGTAATGGTGTAGTGCTTGCCGAGACTAAAAAAGCTGCACAGGCTGTGATGCAGGCATTTTATGTAGAAGGTGTAAACTTTTTAGTACAAGAGTTTATTAAAGAGTCTGCCGGTACTGACATTAGGGCTTTTGTAGTTGGTAAGCGAGTTATTGCTAGTTATAAGCGCCAAAGTTTAGATGATGACTTTAGATCTAATATACATCAGGGCGGAGAGGGCAAGTCCATAAAATTGACAGAGGAAGAAGAAAAAACTGCATTAAAAGCTGCTAAGGCAATGGGATTACAGATATGTGGTGTTGATATGATGCGTAGCGAGCATGGTCCATTGGTTTTGGAGGTAAATTCTAGCCCAGGATTTAATATAGAGAAAATTACTAATCGTGATATAGCAACTAAAATAATTGAATATGTAGAGCGCAATGCCAAACAGAGAAACAAAAAAGACCGAGTCGGCGCTTAAATTAAAAATTGCATTGTTGGTAATTTTATTACTATTATTTTTTGTTATGGCGGCTATCACTACTTTATTATTACTTACAAAACCAAATATTAAAAAAGTTACCATAGGTAATAGTATTTATGAGTTACAGGTCGCAGATACTAAAGAAGAACGAGAGCGGGGGCTATCAGGACAAAAAGAACTGAAAAAAAATGGTGGAATGATACTAGATTTTAATACAGATGGTGACTGGGGAATATGGATGAAGAATATGAATTTTAATATTGATATTGCGTGGTTAGATCAGTCTGGTAAAGTAGTTGGCATTCAAAAAAATGTATCACCAAATTCTTATCCTGATTCATATAATGCATCTGCGGATAGTAGATATGTAATTGAACTGCCCCATGGAACACTAAGCAAAAATAATATAAACACTGGTAATTTTGTTAAAATTGATTAATCAAAAATGATATGCTAATGCTTATGAATCCATTGATTCTTTTTATTGTAATTGCAGTTATTTTTGGTGTTTTACCATTAATTATGCGAAGTAATGTTGTGGCTATGTTTATGTCGTTATTTGTAGGCGAGGCTATTGCAGGTTTACTGGCTCAAGACATAACAGATATAATTAGCTCGACCGTTAATCTAAATATACCAGTGTATAACATAGTGCAAATATGTTTACTAATTACTGCACCGTTAATACTCTTATTTTTAACAAAAAAAAGTATTGGTCCAGCTGGATTTATTATGCAAATAGTTCCAGCGGTGGCCTTGGTTGTAGTATGCTTTGTGTTTATTAGTGCCAAATTACCATATGATCAACAGCAAATTGTAGAAGGTAGCAAGTACTATGCATTGGCTAAGCCATACATGGGCATCTTAATCGGAGCGGCTTTAGTTTTTTGCATACTATATTTTATGTCCCACGGGTCAAAATCTGATCATAAAAAGAAACATTAACATTAATACAGATTAACAGATTGACAAAATGGTAATAATAAGAGAGAATAGCACATGTTTTAACCAATATATTTGCTATGGGCCCATAGCT
>CAZTUU010000007.1:20274-24997 GCA_964616505.1 uncultured Candidatus Saccharibacteria bacterium | reverse complement strand
TATTTTACTTTAGCATATTTATTGTGCTTGGTCTACCCCTGTTAAGTTAACCATATATGGCCAAACCTGGTTAGCTTGCTTTTTATATAGTAAACACCGATAATATAAGATAAATAACCATAAGCTTAGGGTGAATGTAATTAATAATGTTCGGATTTAGAAAAACTCAATCTAATAATGGGCAAGTAAGCAATTATGCTGGCATATTAAGAGATGAAAAAACCAAGTCTGATATTATATTAAGCTCTATAGACGACGGTGTTATGGTGATAGATTCTAACAAAAATATACAGTTATTTAATAAAGGTGCAGAAAAAATAACCGGCTGGAGCGCTACAGATGCAATAGGGCTAAACTACAAGCAGGTGATGAAACTCATTGATGACAAAAATGAACCTTACATAGATATCCAGGATCCATTTGACAATGTATTTACAAAAAAGGAAACGATACGTGACAGTAGCGCAAGCCTACTGACAAATAAGGGTACATCTACTGCTGTCAGTCTTAACGTTAGCCCACTATTTAATCAAGCCCATCAACAAGTAACTGGTGCGGTGGGTGTTTTTATGGATGTAACCGAGGAGCGCAAAGCCGAAAAACAGCGTGCAGAATTCATTAGTACCGCCAGCCACGAAATGCGTACGCCAGTTGCTGCTATTGAAGGCTATTTATCATTAGCTATGAACGAAAACGTAGCCAAAATAGATGGCAAAGCACGAGAGTACCTAGAGAAAGCGCACACTAGCACCCAGCACCTAGGGAAGCTTTTCCAAGACTTACTTACAAGTGCTAAAGCAGAAGATGGTCGTCTACAAAGTCATCCAGAAGTCTTAGAAATGGGAGAATATTTACAGCAATTAGCAGAGGATGTTCGATTTGCTGCAGAGAAAAAGAGACTAGCCCTAGAATACGTTATAGGAACAAATAAAAGTCAAACCACCGATGCAACAGGTGGTCAAAAAATTATTCGCCCTCTATATTATGTTTTTGTTGATCCAGACAGATTTAGAGAAGTAATGATCAACCTATTCGATAATGCCATTAAATACACCGATGCCGGTAAGATAACAATTGGCCTAACTGGTAATGATACTATTGTACAAATTAAGGTAGAGGACACAGGTGATGGTATAGCAAGTGCTGATATTCCACATCTATTTCAAAAATTTTACAGAGTAGATAACTCTGCTACTCGCACCATTGGTGGTACTGGTTTGGGACTTTTTATTTGCCGTAAAATTGTCGAGCTATACAACGGTCGTATCTGGGTAGAAAGTAGCCCAGACAAGGGAAGCTCATTTTTTATTAACTTGCCAAGATTATCTACCCAAAAGGCACAAGAGCTTGAGTCAAAAGAGACTTCACAACAAGTTCCAGTAAGCATATCGCCTACGCGTTAAAACATGTTACAATATCATTTAATAAGCAAAAGCATTTATTAAAAAAGGACAAAAAAGTTATGCCAAAAATAATGTTGGTCGAAGATGATAATAACTTACGCGAGATTTATGGCGAAAGACTAATGGCTGAGGGTTATGAGATTGTCTCCGCAGTCGATGGAGAACAAGCACTGTCACTTGCAGTAAAAGAAAAGCCAGACCTTGTAATATCTGATGTTATGATGCCTAAGATTAGCGGGTTTGATATGCTAGATATTCTTCGCCAAACACCAGAAACACAAAATATCCGAGTCGTAATGATGACAGCCCTAAGCCAGACAGAAGATAAAGAGCGTGCCGAAAAATTGGGCATAGATAAATATCTAGTTAAATCTCAAGTAACCCTAGAGGATGTAGCTCGTGTGGTACATGATATTTTATATCCAGTGCCATCAACGCCGCAGCAGAATAACGAAGCCATAGAAGTATCAAACTCGGCAGTCGTAGAAGAAATCACCGTTACAGAAGAACCTGTAGATAATCAGCAAGCAGAGCAACCTGTTGTCGAAACTGCAGAAATCACAAATCAAAATCCAGAGACTTCAATTTCGACTCAATCTGCAGAAACTGATACTTCAGTTTATAAAGATGTTCAAACAGATACAAAAGATGAAAGCCTCACCGATCTTAATAGTATTGTTAACCAAGCCTTATCAAATCAACCAGAAGCGCCAGCAGAAGAAGAAGTAGTTGCAAGTCAAACTATTTTTGCACCAACAGAATTTCAGCCTCCTATAGTAGAGCCATCAGTAGAGTCATCATCGGATGTCTCATCACCCCTAAATACTAATCAAATAGAAGTAGTGCCAGAATCTGATGTAACCATAGAGTCACCCGCGCCAACATTTCCGGAGCCAGAAGAAGTCACTGTTTCAGAAGGTCTAACTTTCCCTGATTTCGATACAAAACAAGCCGAGCCAATTATAGAGGAAAATTACACTTCACAAGAAGACGCTATAGACACGCCAGCAGAGACAGTAACGGTAGCAGAAGAAGTTATAGATGAGCCTATTCCAATGACCCCAAATCTAGAAATAGTAGACCCGGATGATGCCAGGCCAGAAACAACAGAGCAAGAAGAAGCTGAAGTTAACCAACAAATTAATGATTTTGTAAAAAATACACCCGAGGCTGATCTAGATAATAAACAACAAAAACCATTTATAGAGCCCAACGCTGATACGAATGTAGATTCAAACCCAGAGCAAAATGTTAATACGCCCGATCCTTCAACTATTCCGCCAATTAGCTCACATAACACAGATTCATCACAACAAAGTGGATCTAGCGTACCAGAATCACCATCAGCTCGTAAAAAAGTGATCGTCCCCATACATGACCCCTCAGAAGAAAAGCCAGATATTAATAAGCTATTCGAGAAAGAGATGGCAGAAGAAGCCAGCAATACTGCGATAGAAAATCCAAATTTAGCTCACCCATATTCAGAAAGTCCCCAATCAACACCTTCACAACCGCTGCAAACAGTTGATATTAATCAAATAGATGGTGCTACAAATTCGGCAGAGCCCCAATTTGACGATAATGCTACACCTCATCCTGCACCAGATGAAGATCCAGATTCTACGTCAACCAACCCAAATGATCCAACACATATCGCGCTATAGTATAAAATTGTAGTTATGAGATTAAACAAACTACTAGCCCACAGATTAGGCATATCTAGGCGCGCCGCAGATAATGCTATACTTGACGGCCGAGTAAGCATAAATAACCAGCAGGCAAACCCAGGTATAGACATAATTAATGCAGATTCTGTTCTTTTTGATTCCAAACCATTACCAGAAAATCCAACAATAACCACAATTATGCTCAACAAGCCTATTGGTTATGTTTGTAGCCGGAATGGACAGGGAAGCAAAACAGTTTATGATTTATTACCCCCAGAGTTTAAAAATTTAAAACCAGTAGGCAGGCTAGACAAAGACTCTAGCGGATTATTATTAATGACAAATGATGGTAATTTAGCAAACCAGCTAACACACCCCAGATACCAAAAACAAAAAATCTACCAAGTTACATTAGACAAACCGCTTTTAAACGAACATAAAGTTAAAATAGAATCTGGTGGAGTATCGTTATCAGACGGAGTATCTAAATTTACTGTAAAAAATAATGGGCAATCATTAAAAGTTACCCTGCAAGAGGGACGCAACCGCCAAATCCGCCGTACATTCGAGAAGCTCGGCTACAAAGTAGCTAAACTCCACCGCACCAATTTTGGCCACTATGTAATAGCAACCTTGAGTTCAGAGCAATATAAAATAATTAGTTAACTACAAATATCCCAGTGAGCGTCATCAGTGGATTTAATCTCAATCTCAATCTTATTTACTATATTCTGAACATTTCTTGGTGTCATCAGATTAAAAACCTGCTTTTTTGATACCAAAATGCCGGTATCTCGATAATACTCTATCGGAAAAGTATGCCAATCAGGTGTGTTCAGATAACCATTGAGATAATAGCTTAGCTCCTTTTGGCGATCGATAATGTTTATACTATTAATAGCCTCTTTAGCTGATGATTTGATTTCATTTAATGTATGTGTAGCTCTTTTTATGCTATAGATCGAGATAGCAAATATCGTATTATTATTATGGTTAAATTGAGCACTACTTATATCATTTTGATATAGCCCCAGTTTATACAAATTAATATTAATTGCGTCATAAATGATTGGCAACATTCTTAGGAATATTGACTTCTCTAATAGTGTTACATTCTTAATATATATGAGGACTGTAATATACCTAAAAGATTTTTTAGATCGTTTGCTAATAAACAAGTCGGGGTTGGCTTGTTTTGCTGGTACTTCAATATATAGAGGCTTCTTATCAACAGTTTCATCAACCCACTTAAAACTATCTATATTATGTAGTATTTTAATAAGCTCTTTTTTGCTAGAAATCGATACAACAGATAATGTCTCAGCTTCTATGCGTATAATTTCATTATCTAGCATATTAATATTTATTTTATTAGCGTTTTGCAACATAAATTCTTTAAATAATTTCTCTGCTTCTGGATTGTAAAAACCATATTCAATAAACAATACATCTCGAAAAGTTTCACCACTGACCCAACCACTAAGATAAATACACAAATTATTACGCACTAAAATCTCTTTAAATTGCATTATCAATAAATGCTCGTACAAATGAGCAACGTCGGAGTTAACGCCTCGAATATCGAGATAATAAATGCCAGTATATAAGTATTTTTTATTCATAACAATTAATAATTAGATTACATCAAATAAT
>CAZTUU010000007.1:18370-20264 GCA_964616505.1 uncultured Candidatus Saccharibacteria bacterium | reverse complement strand
TTTAGCCTCTAGTTTATCAATAATATTATGGATATTCTTCGGAGTTAACAACTCTACTATCTCTTTTTTTGAGACTATCAAACCTGTGTGTTCATAGTAGTCAATGGGGAATAAGTTCCAGCCTGGTGTTGTCAAAAAGCCTTCTTTGTAATAACTAAGTTCTTTTTCTCTTCCAATAATATTTATACCTTTGATTGCTTGAATGACTAACTTTTCAATTTCCTTATTTGTATATGTACCTAGTTTTATCGTATATATACATAATGCTACAGCTACTTTATTTTGTTTTTTGTAAATAGGTAAGCTCCTATCATTTTGATATATGCCAAAACTGAACAACTTTGAGTTTATTACATCAAGAATAATTGGCGTTATTCTCAGAAACGTTATTAATTCATCTAGCGATGTATCTTTCAACCCAATAAGTATAGTTATATTTTTGAATGCTTTTGCTGACTTTTTTTCTATCAACAACTCAGGCATTATCTGTGGCTTTGACTCTACTATTTGATATGGCCTAATAATGCTATCCTCTTGCAAGCTTACTAATGGCAGATTCTCTATCTTTTTTAATTGATTAATCACTGCTTTTTTACTTGATATAATAATATTTGATTTCGCCTCTGATTCAATACACAATAATTCAGAATTTACTAATTTATAGTCTATCCTAGCTTTATTATTAATAAATTCAACGAATAGGTTTTCTACATCTGGATTGTAAAAACCATATTCAATAAACATAATATCTCTAAATGTTTGCCCATGCACCCAGCCATATAGATAGTTTGAGTATCCATTTTTAATCAAATACTGCTCAAAAGTACGAATAATCAAATGCTCATACAAGTGAGCAACATCAGAGTTGAACTCTCTTATATCAAGATAATATAGGCCTGTTTTAATATATGCACTCATGTTGTTAATAATATGCTAAAAAGTAAAAATGAGCCAGTTTCATGACATGGCTCAGGTCTGTGGGCTAGCGGTTGTACCCGCTGCCCTTACGATTGGTGCCGTGGTTCTTACGGTCTTGACGTTTTGCAGGCGTCCCTCCCAAGTCTCGTCGTGGGAAGTTATTACTACCACCCAATTTCACTGGTTTGGGAGTAGACTTTGAGGTGCCCATGCATTTTTTGCAAATGCACAACCATCCATGACTCGAACCCTTCGCCACAAAAATCACCATCCCTGGTATTTGAATGCTAAAACTTAGCATTCTCCGAGCCCATGCGGTTGCATAAACTTAAATGTATAATACACTTTACTTTACTTTACTATTTGTCAATACCTTTACATAAAATGTTCTTTCTATTAGCTTTCTACCTCTGTTTATGGTAAACTATTGTTAATTATGTCGAATAAAAAAGTTCCTATAGTAGCTAACGTTGGCAAGAGCAGTATATATAACACTATCTTAGGCTATAGAGAAGCTATAGTGGCTTACGAAGCAGGTACTACTCGCGATAGCATTATGAGTAAAGCCAGCTACGAAGACCACGATTTTTGGCTAGTAGATACTGCTGGCATGAAGGACGCCGAGGACGAATTTGAGTTTACTATCCAGGAACAAATTATTCAGGCAGCAGATAGTGCAGATATCATACTTGTTGTCGTAGAGGCTGATGTTCCGGTAATAGACGAAGACCGTCGAGTTGCCAAACTAGCGCTAAAAAGTAAAAAACCAGTGCTACTAGTTGTTAATAAGATAGATAAAAACCTAAAAGCCAATTTAAATGATTATCGTAAACTTGGCATCCCAGATATTTTTGCCACTTGTACTACTCAAAAAAGGGGATTTGATGAGCTTTTAGATAAGGTAGTTTTAGATTTACCAAAAATCACAGTACAAGAAGCAGACGATAGACTAAGAGTTGCCTTAATCGGGCGGCCA
>CAZTUU010000007.1:16943-18360 GCA_964616505.1 uncultured Candidatus Saccharibacteria bacterium | reverse complement strand
AGATAACGTACTCAGAATTGCACTACTTGGAAGGCCAAATGTTGGTAAAAGCCAGTTATTTAATACACTAGCCAAAAAACAGCAAGCAGTGGTGGCGGATCGTGCTGGTACTACGCGTGACGTCAACAAAACTGTAATCAAATATATGGGCCGCGAAATAGAGCTGCTAGATACCGCAGGGATACGACGTAACGGTAAAATAGAAGTTGGTATAGAACGGTTTAGTGTTATACGTAGCCTTGCAGCCATAGAACAAGCCGATGTTTGCTTTTTACTTTTAGATGTAAACGAAATTGGAGTTCAGTTAGACCAAAAAATTGCTGGCTTAATTGCAGAGGCAGGCAAGGGCTTAGTGCTAGTTGTAAGTAAGTGGGATGATGTACTTGATAAAGACGAATTTACACGAGATGCACTTGCTCCAAAGATTCAGCACGAGTTTGTATTTGCTCCTTGGGCGCCTCTTATATTTACAAGCTCAATTACGGGGCAAAATGTTTCTAAATTATTTGACATAGCGCTTGATATAGACAAAAACCGTGATAAAAAGATACCAACACCAGAGCTTAACCGCTGGTTACGTGCCTGCGTAGACAATCACCCACCTGCTGGGCTAAAAAACAGCTTTCGACGCCTAAATTATATTACACAAACTGACGAGTCTACTCCAACTTTTAAAGTGTTTGGAAGCCATACAAAACTATTGCACTGGAGCTACAAACGATATTTAGACAAGCAGCTACGCTATAGCTTTGGCTTTGAGGGAACACCAGTAATGTTTTACTTTATAGAAAAGCACGAGCATCGCCCAGATGCCCCAAAACCTAGAGGTCGGTAGTTAATATATTGCATTATTTCAGCGAGTTCCAACTCAATATAAGCAAAATCTACCATATTCTATAAGTTTTACAACTAAAAATATTCTAATAATCGGCTTGGGCAACCCCGGTAAAGACTATGTCCAGACTAGGCATAATGCTGGTTTTAGCGCAGTTGATTCTTTTGCAAAAACTAATGATTTTGCAGACTTTATAGACAATAAAAAATTTAAGGGTTTGCTAAGTGAGAAATCTATAGGACCAGCAAAAGTAATTTTACTTAAACCCAACACTTTTATGAATCTAAGTGGTGAATCTGCCCAATCGGTTGCCAATTTTTACAAAATAGACCCAGGCAATATAGTCACTGTTTACGATGAAGTGTCTATCCCATTTGGCCAGATTCGCACTCGTATTGGTGGCCAATCTGCTGGGCATAACGGTGTTAAATCATTGATAGAACATTTAGGTCCTAACTTTGGAAGAGTTCGTATTGGAATAAAAAATGACATAACACCAAAAACCGAAACTAGTAATTTTGTATTAGGTAAATTCACAAAAGAAGAACACGATTATTGGTAAATCCTATGCTGGAGAATGGC
>CAZTUU010000007.1:8760-16933 GCA_964616505.1 uncultured Candidatus Saccharibacteria bacterium | reverse complement strand
AATAATTTTATAAGTTCCTAAAAAACAAAAAGAGCCTACAGAGGGGGTGGGCACCGCTGTAGGCTCATTATGCCCTTCAACCCCGAAAATAAATTTTCGTCGCTTCGTTGACCCACCTCACAAAAACGAGGGGTTGAGCTTAAGGTTAAAGGGGTTAGTTTGTCTTAGAGCGCCTATTTGTCTGGTATAAATATCAGACGACGGCGCATTAACGTGGAGGGTAACTACGTATATGACGCACGCTCTAAAACAATCTAACTGTTACAAAAATAAAATTATTGCTAATTTATATCTTCGTAGTTAGAATTTGGGGGTATAAGGTACATAAAACATCAAGATTGACGCTTACGTTTGCAAATTTTAGCAGCTTTTAGATTTTTTGTCAACAGTATTTTAAGAAAACGTTATTATGAAACATATCCTAAATAAAGATAAGCTTTTTCCAACAGAGCTCACAAATATCCCAGATCCACCAAAAGAAATATTTATAGAGTCTAAAAATTGGCAAGATTTACTTGATTCTCCAAAGTTAGCAGTAATTGGTAGTCGCAAGGCTAGCAGCTACGGACAGATAGTTACAGAAAAACTAGTGAGGGGAGTAGTTGCTAGGGGAGTAGTGATAGTTAGCGGCTTGGCACTCGGTATTGATAGTTTAGCCCATAATGCCGCCTTAGGTGCTGGTGGTAAAACAATTGCCGTATTACCTAGTGGTCTAGACGAAATTTACACAAAAGGACACTACGGACTAGCAAAACAAATAGTTAAAGCTAGGGGTGCTTTACTAACAGAATATTCACCCAAGACAGTGCCATTTAAATATAATTTTATTGCACGTAATAGATTAATCTCTGGAATCAGCCAGGCAGTCTTAATAACAGAAGCAGCCATAAACAGCGGCAGCCTACATACTGCCAACTTTGCACTAGAGCAAGGCAAAGATGTTTTGGTAGTCCCAGGGCCAATCACTAGTGCAACATCCGCGGGATGCAATAACTTAATAAAAAATGGTGCAACACCCATAACTTCAGCCGATGACATTTTAGAAGTTTTAAATATTAGCGGAAACTCTCATGTCAAAAACCAAATTTTTGCGGCCAATTCTGCCGAATATCAAATTTTACATTCTCTTAGTAATGGCGATTTGAGTAATGACGATTTGCATTATCAAAGTAAACTAGATACAGCAGTTTTTCAGCAAACCATAAGCTATTTAGAAATTACTGGTCGCATAAAAGCCGTAGGTGGTAACATCTGGACTATAATATAAAAATGACTATTGCTTACTACTTGAAATATTTATGTTTTTGGCGTAGTGTGGGGCAGATACGACAATAATATATATGAGTAGCAAAAAGAATTTAGTTATAGTAGAGTCCCCGGCTAAAGCCAAGACTATAGAGAAATTTTTAGGTAAGGATTTCTCTGTTAAGAGTAGCTTTGGTCACATCCGTGATTTGCCTAAAAAGGGTCTTAACATCGATATCGATAATAATTTTGAGCCTAATTACGAGATTCCAGCTGATAAAAAGCGAGTAATTAGTGAGCTAAAAAAAGAGTCTAAAACTGCCGAAATGGTGTGGCTAGCAAGTGATGAAGACCGAGAAGGAGAAGCAATTGCTTGGCATTTATCACAGGCATTAAAATTAGACGAAAGTAAAACTAAACGAATAGTTTTTCATGAGATTACCGAAACTGCGATAAAAGCTGCTATAGCCAAACCGCGACAAGTAGATATTGATTTAGTAAATGCTCAACAGGCACGTAGGGTTTTAGATAGATTAGTAGGCTATGAACTTTCGCCAGTGTTATGGAAGAAGGTAAGGCCAGGTCTTAGCGCCGGGAGAGTACAATCTGTAGCCGTAAGGTTAATAGTAGAGCGAGAGCGTGAAATTAGAGATTTTGCAGCTCAAAGTACCTATAAAGTTACGGCCCTATTTAATATTGACAACCAAGAATTAAATGCCGAGCTTAACAGCAAGCTAAAAGATGAAACAATAGCTTTGAAATTTTTAGAAGACTCCCAAAAATCAGTTTTTACAGTTTTAGATATCAGCCAAAAACCTAGCCAACGTAATCCTAGTGCTCCATTTACAACAAGTACCCTGCAGCAAGAAGCTGCTCGTAAATTAGGATATAGCGTTAAACAAACTATGACACTTGCACAGCGCCTATACGAAAATGGCCACATAACCTATATGCGTACTGATAGTACAAATCTTTCAGATCTAGCTATCAATGCTATGCAAGATTACATCACAAAATCCTTTGGAACAGAATATTATAATAAAAGAATTTATAAAACCAAAAATGCGAGCGCCCAAGAGGCTCATGAAGCCATAAGGCCTTCAAATTTTAATGCACTTTCTGCTGGTGCTGATAAATCTCAAGAAAAATTGTATGAATTAATCTGGAAGAGAGCAGTCGCTAGCCAAATGTCTGCAGCCAAAACACTAAAAACTGAGGTAGACATTAGTATATCTGCCAGAAAAGAACTATTTGTTGCCAAGGGCGAAGTGCTGCAATTTGATGGATTTTTAAAAGTTTATGGTGGAGGGAAGGACGATACAATACTCCCTGCAATAAATAAAAATGATCAGCTAGACCTAAAGGAAATTAATGCTCATCAGACCTTTTCGCGGCCTCCTGCAAGATATTCAGAAGCCAGCCTAGTAAAAACCCTTGAAGATCTAGGAATAGGTCGCCCAAGTACCTATGCGCCTACTATAAGCACCATACAAAGCCGCGGATACGTAGAAAAAGCGGATATTGAGGCATTAGAAAGAACAGCAATTAATATTAACCTAAAAGACAACAAAATTACTAAAGAAGAAACGGTGGAGCAATATGGCGCAGATAGAGGTAAGTTATTTCCGACACATCTAGCAGATGTGACGACAGATTTCTTAACAAAACATTTTGCAAATATTGTTGATACTGGTTTTACAGCACAGGCAGAAGAACAGCTAGATGAAGTTGCAGATGGCAAACTCGTTTGGCAGACAGCTATAAAAGACTTTTATGGCCAATTTAAGCCATTAGTCATAAAAGCAGACGATGTTAGCAAGCAAGAAGCCTCCCAGGCAAAACTACTTGGTAAAGACCCTAAGAGTGGTAAGCCTATATATGCTCGTTTTGGAAGGTACGGCCCCATGCTTCAGCGCGGCGAAAAAGATGACGAGGAAAAACCTGACTTTGCACCATTACCTACTGGAGCACGTCTAGAAACTGTTAATCTAGAACAAGCGCTAGAAATGTTTGGACTCCCAAGAACAGTGGGCAAAACCGAAGACGGACTCGAAATTAAAGCAAATATCGGACGTTTTGGACCATATATACAGGTAGATAAGCTATTCGTTTCTATAAAACCTCTCGATCCATTCAGCATTACAGAATCAGAAGCACGAGACTTATACATTAAAAAGCTAGAAGTTGCCAAAAATAGAGTTATCAATGACTTCGGTGGGGGTAAAGTTCAAATATTAAAAGGACCTTACGGCCCTTATATAACGGATGGTAAAAAAAATGCAAGAATCGCAAAAGACACCGATCCTACAACTATAGACATTAAAACAGCCACAGAACTATTAGCAAAGACTAAACCAGGTAAAAAAAGAAAATTTAGAGCTCGTAAATAATTACAAAAAGCTCATAGGTTTGACAAACCGAGATAATAGCAATAATAATGCAAGATAGTCGATATTATGCTACAATAACATCAGGAAACAATATTGTTGACTACTAATTAGTATTATTGTACTATATACAATATTAATTTACTTAAAAATTGAGTACCCATAAGGAGAGACTGACCGCATGGCCACCCAAACATCAAATTCTAGCAAAGCATCGCCTAAAGATATTCAATCTGTTTTAAAAGAGGTTTTGAATACTATCGATCGTGATCGAGAACGCGAAATTGTATCTAGGCGTTTTGGTTTATATGACAGAAAAGAAACATTAGAACAAATTGGTGAATTGCTTGGTATTACCCGCGAAAGAGTACGCCAACTAGAAAAGGTGGTTGTAATACGCCTTAAAACTGCAGCAGCAAATGGCGAGATAGCCCATATTGCAGAAGTTCAACAAACTATTCTAGATATTTTAGAAAATAACGGTCATATCATGCGCATTAGTGAGCTAGCAGGTCTGCTAACTCCAGATGGTAGCAAAATAGACCAGTCTAGAATTGCATTCTTAGCAACTCTCAGCCCTAACATTGCCGTAATAGAAGAAAATGATAATTTTTTTGGTGCAGCTGGCGTAAAAAAAATACATGACGAAAAAAAGATTAAAGAGCAAGTTAACAAAATTATTGAAGCCATAAAAAAACTTGCCGAGCCAGCCACTATCGAGAAAATTTGTGAATTAACTGGCGAAGAAGATGGTACTCATGCTGCATCTTTAGCTTCTATATCTAAGCAATTAGCTCACTTAAATAATAAGTGGGGTCTAGTAAAATGGCCAACAGTTAACCCTAAAAACATTCGTGATAAAATTTACGTTATTTTGCAAGAAAGTGGTGGCCACATGCACTTTAACGAAATTGCCGAGGCTATTAGGGTTTCTACCTTTAAGCGCAAAGATGTTACTACCCAAGCTATCCATAACGAGCTTATTAAAGATAAGAGATTTGTATTAATTGGCCGTGGTATTTACGCTTTGCAAGAATGGGGCTATAAAAAGGGAACAGTATCTGACATGATTGCAGAAGTGTTAGAAGAATCTGGTGAGCCTTTGCATCGGGATGAAATTGTTAAAAGAGTGCTTAAGCACCGTCATGTAAAAGAAACTACTATACTACTTAACCTGCAGAGCAAATCACAATTTAGGCGCGTTGCCAAAGCCACCTATACACTAGCAATAGCAGAATAAAGTTTATTACTGTCATAACAGATATACTTTAGGTGTATAATGATATCTGTAACATGTACTAATCATCTATGACTACACATAAACATCATGCATTACTATTACTAGAAATACCACGCACCAATGACCGCAAGGAGTTGGCTGCAGAACAGATGTTTGCAGCACTACATGGCATACTTAAACCAATAAAAGAACTTGCAAAAGGGCAGTTACAAGATCAAATTAGCTTTGAGATTGTATCTATTGGGCAACGCATAAGATTTTATGTACACCTACCCAAAACACTGCAATCTTTTTTAGAAGGGCAGGTATATGCCCAATATCCAACTGCTCAAATATCCGAGATTACCGAAGATTATTCATCCCGACAACTGACTAATAACGTAATTTACACCGCAGACCTTGGCTTAATAGATAATGAAACTATACCCATCAAAACCTTTCCTAGTTTTGAGGTAGACCCATTAGCGGCCATAACAGCCACACTGGCTAAATTAGACCAGCCAAACGAAGAGATATGGCTACAAATTATAGTAAGACCAATCAGCGACGATTGGCATAAAAAGAGTGCTAAGATGGCCTCTAAAATTAAAAACGGAAAAGAGAACTGGAGCAAGCTAGGCGCCGGAGTAAGCATGGTTGGTCAATTTGTAAGTGCACTGGTAAATCCACCAACGCCTGGTGGGGCTGCCAAAATATACGAACCATCAGAGCGTGACAAAACACGCATAACAGCTATAGAAGAAAAAAGCCGTAAATTGGGCTATCAGGTTAAAATAAGAATTTTGTATGCCGGAAATGATGAACATACTGCTAAACTACGCATGCAAGCAATGGTAGGCACTTTTAAGCAATATAACACAACCAATCTAAATGGATTTGTTGCTAAGCTACCTAGTTTTGACCCTGCTAAATTAACTGACTATCATTCTCGGCTATTTACAGACAAAGGCTACATATTAAATATTGAAGAGTTAGCGAGTCTTTATCATCTTCCTCACACCACTGTAGAAACGCCTAATATTGTTTGGGCAACCACCAAAACATCCGAACCACCAGCCACCCTACCTACCTTCGGGAAAGTGCCAGAAACCGATATTAGTTTATTCGGAACTACTAATTTTAGAGGTAGCAACACTATGTTTGGGCTACTAAGAGCAGATCGTGGTCGTCATGTTTATATACTTGGACAAACTGGGGCAGGTAAATCAGGCTTGCTAGAGCTATTAACACTATCGGACGTATTTTATGATCAAGGTTTTGGATTAATTGACCCCCATGGGGACTATGCTTCTGCAATACTACGCTATATACCAGAACGTCGTATCAAAGATGTCGTTTACTTTAATCCGGCAGATACTGACTTTCCAATAGGATTTAACCCACTGGAGATTACTGATGCTGCCAATAAAGGACAGGTCAGTAGTGAGTTAGTAGGAGTTTTAAAGCGAATGTTCGATAGCTGGGGACCAAGATTAGAGTACATCTTACGTTACAGTATCTTGGCCTTGCTAGATTACCCTGGGGCCACAATGTTAGACATTACCAAGATGCTGACAGATAAGAAATTTAGAAAAGAAGTAATAGATAGTATAGACGACCCAGTAGTAAAAAATTTTTGGGTTACAGAATTCGGAAGCTGGACAGAAAAATTTGCCAATGAAGCAGTGGCTCCAATATTAAATAAGGTTGGAGCTTTTACGGCCAACCCGATTATTCGTAATATTATTGGACAGAAAAAAAGTACCTTTAATATTCGCGAGGTAATGGATAGTGGCAAAATTTTTATAGTTAATTTATCGCAAGGTTTAATTGGTGAAGATAACGCTTCTGTATTAGGAGCTATGTTAATTACCAAAATTCAATTGGCAGCTATGAGCCGATCTGATATCCCAAACATAAAAGACCGAAGACCATTTTATCTATATGTAGATGAGTTTCAGAACTTTGCTACAGACAGCTTTGCTAAGATTCTAAGCGAAGCCCGAAAATATGGTTTAAATTTAACTGTAGCCAACCAATATATATCACAGATGGATGAAGTAGTCCGTGGTGCGGTATTCGGTAACGTCGGCACAATGATTACATTTAGAGTTAGCCCAGAAGATAGCCCCTTCTTAAGTAAATACTATGAGCCGCAATTTGAGCCAGCAGATCTCTCTAATTTTAAAAACAGAGACTTTGTTACCAGTATGAGTGTAAATGGCGAAAAAGTAGTGCCATTTTCTGGCAAAACACTAACTATTCCAGATAGTCAGCAAAATAACACCAAAGAAATTATAGAATATTCTCGCAGCTATTACTCTACGCCAAAAGCTAACATAGAAAATATTATTAGAGATGCTAATACCCCAAGTCAAACTGCTATGTCAAACCCTAGATCTAAATCAAACAGTGTTAATCCTCCTATTATAGGTCGTACAATACTAGGAAGCCCAAAAACTGGCGAGATCACAGAAAAACCAACCGAAGGCTTAAGTGATTCACAAAAAAGACGCCTCAGGCGTAAAAAAGCCACCCAGGCTCAGCTAGAAACATCTAAAATTGATAGCCCTCTGGCCGCGACGCAAAAAAAGCAGAACCCCCCAAGCACCAAGTCAGTACCACCTAAAAAATCAGCAGAACTACCAAGCCAAAAGCCGCAAAAAGACGACCCCACAACTATCCACCTCCGTTAAGTAAATTATGTCAGAGCATCCTTACATAGAGAAATATAATCCTGATAATTATCATCCAAAAATTTATAACTTTTTGGATGATTTTTCTGATATTGAGCTATCTGATATTAGGCAGATAACTTTAAATGATGAATCAAACAATATCGAGGCTAGTCTAAACTTTTTAGCTCAAAAAGTTCATGATAAATATAGATTTAAAAAAATAAAATACGGTGATTCTGCATTAGACCCTCAAGCCATTAAAACAGGGGAGGTAGACTGCTACGGATACACCGTAGCACTATCTCAAGCTCTTGAACACGCCAATATTGACCATAATATAGCATTTGCTAATACTCATGCATTTATTATTGCTACAAAGCCCAATATTGCATCAGAAAGTAGCGGCTACTATCTGCTTGATGCTTTGAGTCCAAAAATATCTGGTAATATTGATGAAGCTGTAGTTTGCCATAAAGATTGCATTCAAAAAAATTATTTTGGTATTAACATGAAGCAACATCTGATTAATACAGGTAATTGTGATGATGTCGAGCAATACCTAAATAATCACCCATGGACTCACTTTAAAAGTACGCGGTTACTCTCTGCAAAAAATTTTGAACATAGTAAAAATCAAAATATTT
>CAZTUU010000007.1:7981-8750 GCA_964616505.1 uncultured Candidatus Saccharibacteria bacterium | reverse complement strand
TTCTATATATATTTATCTGAAAATTAAAAACTGTTAAAAATCAAAATATTTATGTTAAGTTATTTTCACCCGACGAAGGTGCCAATATTTTATATGCCAATGATGAGCTTAGGCACTCAATGTCAAAAAATGACATTAGCCGAGCATACATGCTGTCTAAGTTTGTAACCCAAAACTACCCAGAAATAGATATTCGTAACAAGCCGCTTACCTTACAAAATCTAATCAAAAGGTTAGGTATGCTAGGATTAACTAACCTCGCCTCTAATACGATCGAACGAACAGCTAGTGCACGTAGTATTAATGGCACAATTGCCCACGATATCTGGAGATCAGATGAATATAAAAAGCTTGCCCAGCTAACAGGCAAATTAGAGTATTTAGAGATTTCGCATAATATACTAGATACCACCATAAAAGACAGAGGAGACTCGCTATCTCTATCTGCTAATAAGCTAATTGGCTCTAAGTTAAACAAGCTACGTGCAATCTTTAGCAAAGCTTAGAGAAAGTTTAAAATTTATCCCCTATATTTATCTAATTAAAATATAAATCTAAACTGTACATTTTGCGAACATATATATCAAATATAATGTGATGCGCACATATTAAATATAGAAACTCAAAAATTTATAAAAATAATAAATATGTGTACTTTTTAGCAAAAAGGCTAGTATAAGCCAAATACATAAATAATATTAAATTTAAGTGCCGGTCGCGCAGGGAAAATAAATATTCTAGTTTGCTATAACGCTTAAAAGAGCACTCC
>CAZTUU010000007.1:7471-7887 GCA_964616505.1 uncultured Candidatus Saccharibacteria bacterium | reverse complement strand
ATATATACCCATTACTGGCCTAACGGGGGATATTTTTACAAATGTCTATAATTTTACTCGTTCTATTGCCCCACACAAAAACTTATACCAAATTTATTAGTTAGAAAGCCAACCGGATGTGTATGTAAACTTAATGCCCAAATATAAAGTAATAAGTTATCCACAGATATTTGCTTTTTTGATTATAATGTATTTTTGTATAGTTTTTTACAATATTCAATACTCTACTACTCTGGTTAAGTAGATTCCCTATTTGCTTTTTCTAGTTTTTATATTTTTATATACTTTTCTCCCCCGCCTCGCTACAATCAAGTCATACAGAACATTTTACGAACATCATATACTAAACATAATACGAACTTATATTGTAGATCCAAGGCTTACTTATAGTAAGCCTTATCAGTAAGTCTTATATC
>CAZTUU010000007.1:0-7447 GCA_964616505.1 uncultured Candidatus Saccharibacteria bacterium | reverse complement strand
GCGTTGGTGTCTGACCTATCTCAGATAATTTTTTTTGTGTAGCTCTTAACGCACCATACTGATTCAAGATAGTTTCATCTAAAAGGAACCTTGTGTAGTAGCCTCCCCTGTTTGGTTCGTACATCCAAATTTCATGTGGTGTTGTAGGAATTACATAATTAGCCACAGAATTATCAGTGGATACCTGCTCGTTTAATTTGAGTAGCATAGCCATTTCGTCTGGTCTTATGAACTGTTCCCCTGCTTTAGCCGTAATCCCAGATTGATTCTGTACAATAGGCAGCTTAGAAGTGTCGGTTTTAAGCTCATTGTTAGCAGGTATTAGTAACCGTCCACGATTACTAACAATTAGATCTTGCTGGCCTGGCTGGGTTAATATAGCTGCAGGAGAGTCTGTAATTAGGCGAACATTAAGCCGATGAGAAAACAAAGAGGTGCTAACTGTGGCACTAGAAACCTCTGGTAAATTATTTAATATTTTCTCTTGAATACTAGCGACTGGCACTAGTGGCTTAATATGATTTATCATGTTACTGCTAATAATTTTTGATACTGAGTCTTGATAATTTGCCCTAGTGCGGTACATTGGGCCATCTACGGCTACATATGGCTCACCAGATAAACTGATAAGGTATCCAAAAATTGCAATGATTACGATTGATACAAAAGTTACAAACCACCATTTTTTTATATTACGAATATGACGTTCGTACAAAGCATCCTTTTGTGATGCTCCCATCTGTCTTTCGCTAGAATTAATTTGTTTTTTAGTAGCTGTATAGTAAGAAATTACCCTTTTATTTTCGCTAGAATCTTGTGACCGACGAGCTCGCTGGCTACTGTCTCTTTTTGTTTTTGTCTTTTTACTAAATAAGCCCACTATTTTGCACCTGACTTACTTGAGATTACATTGTTATTAGAATCATCATTGTTAGAATTATTATCTAGATGATATATCCCTACGGCCTCATATATAACATCTACAATTTTTATAGATGCTTCTGGGACAGCTAAGTTACTAAGTGCTTCAGCAAACTGATGTCGCTCTTTTGATGAACTAAGTAAACGCCTAATCTCACTAGAAAGTTGCTCATCATCTGTTGCTAGTAATTGATTTTCGCTCACAACAACTGCAGCATTATGTTTCTTTAGTAACTTAGCGTTAATAGTTTGATGTCCGCCCGTAAGTACTGGGTTAGGAACAAGAATTACACATTTTTGTTGTACACTAAGCTCATGAATACTACTACCAGCGCGCGATACAACTATTGTGGCAGCTGCAGTCAGTTGATGTACATCATCTAAGAACGGCCAGCATTTAGTCCTTAAATATTCTTCTTTTGGTAAAGATTTATAAAATGCTTTTATTTCTTCATATTGCTTGGATCCTGTGACATGAAGGAGCCAAATATTACGATTAGATGCCAGTAAACTTGGGGCAATATCGATTATCGCATTATTTAAACGCATTGCGCCAAGGCTACCACCGATAACAGTTACTATTAATGCCTCTCTCGGAATACTAAGTAAGGTTCTTGCTTCTTGCATCACATCTTTAGTAACTGGTATAAATTCTGGTCTTACTGGTAAACCCGTGTATCGCATCTGCTTTTTGGGATATTTATAATGCTCTGGTGGCATTGCCACTGCCATAAATTTTGCAAATCGTGATAATATTCGATTAGTTAACCCCGGAATAGTATCTGAATCGTGAGTTACGATTGGTATTCGCAAGAATGCTGCCGCTAGACCAACTGGTAAACCTACAAACCCCCCTTTAACAAAAACTACATTAGGCCTGTAAAATGCCAAGATACATAAGCTTTGTACTGTGCCAAATAAAAAATATAAAGAATCACGAAAATTCTTAATCATTACTCCAGGGTTTTTAATATAAAAACTTTTTTTAAAACCATGATACCGCCTAAACTTCCCTGCAGAAATTTTATATACACTATCTATATCGGGTGAGTCTAGCGCTAATTTACAAAAACGATCTCCATAACTACCAATATATTTAATTTTGGTAGTTTTATCCCGTTTTTTAAGTTCAGCTGCGACCGCGAGTAACGGTGTAACGTGCCCGGCTGTCCCGCCGCCTGTCAGAAGCACCTTCATCATTACCTCCTATACCATCATCAAATGAAGATGTATTACTTTTACGCTTACTAGTAAAACTAGATATCTGAAAAACTAAGCCAAGCGCTGCCATCACAAATATTAAACTCGTACCACCGTAGCTAATAAATGGTAGAGTAATGCCCTTTAAGGGCAGTAGTCCAACCATTGCGCCTATATTAACAATAGCCTGTACCCCCAGCCACGCAAAGACACCAGCACATATAAGCTGAAAATTTCTATTCGGCGCCCGCCGCATTATTTCTAAAATTCGTGTTAGCAATAAACCTATCAGACCAAGCAGTATAATCACGCCTACAAAACCAAATTTTTCTGCATAAATTGCAAATATAGAATCATTGGCAGCCTCTGGTAAATATCCGTATTCTTGGACACTATGCCCTAGGCCAACCCCAAGAACACCACCCGAACCAACTGCTATCATTGCCTGGCAAACATGATATCCAGTATTAACACAGTCTCGCTCTGGCTGCAGAAAAGTCATAATTCTATCCCTTCTGTAAGCAGTAGAGCTAATTGCAATCGTCACAGCAATTATTGCGATTCCGGCAAATATCAGTAATCTCTTCATAGGGATACCTGCCATAAATAACATTGCACCAGACATACATATTAATACAAAAGCTGATCCTAAATCTCGCTGTAAACCAACAATAACTACTCCAAATATTAAAAAAATAATCAATAGTGGCTTAAAGTACTTAAGTGATGACATCTTTCCCCGACTAACTGCCCGCGCTAAAAAAGAAGCTAAACATATTAATAAGACAAATTTTACAAACTCTACAGGCTGAAAAGAAAATACTCCAAGCTGTATCCAGCGGTTAGACAATCCACCTAAAAAAATAGTAGCTAAACTTAAAATAAAAGCTAAAATTATTAACGGTTTTTGCCATTTATCCCAAATTGATATTGGAATTTTATAAGCTGCATAGAATGCCACAAGCCCAAGAGCTATGGCAATTGATTGCCTAACTATAAAATAGCTGTTGCTAACATTACCGCCTTGTGCAGCCAAAGCTGGGCTAATAGCATATATTACAATTAGTCCTATACCCAGAAGAGTTAGTGATATGGTTAGTAATTTATAGTCTGGTTTATGTTTACGAACTTGTGGATCTGAAAATGTTGATGGACTTTTTCGAATAGTCGACTGGCTCATACAAACCCCCATACAACAGCAAGCAAAAGCCCAACTACCCCAGCCACCTGTCCAACGACCCAAAAACGCATAGTAACTTTTGTCTCTGGCCATCCAAGTGCCTCAAAATGATGATGTATTGGACTAATACGAAAAATCTTTTTACCGTGCCTCAGCTTTTTTGACAATACTTGCAGAACTACAGATCCAGCCTCTAAAACAAAAACTAGCCCTATAATCGGCAGTAATACTAGCGTATCAGTAATCATAGCCACTACCCCCAGTGCTGTGCCCAGTGCAAAGCTACCGACATCTCCCATAAAAAACCTTGCCGGATAAATATTGAACCAAACATATGCTAGTAAAGATCCAACAACGGTTAAGCAAAAAGCTGCCACACCGTATCGTTGTTGCAAGAGTGCAATAACTGTATAAGTACCAAATGCAGTAGCCAGTAGGCCGCCAGCAAGCCCATCTAAGCCATCAGACATGTTTACGGAGTTTGCGGTGGCAACTACAACTACTACAAAAATAACTACTATAAACCATCCAACTGCTAAGCTGCCAATATAGGGAACATGAAAACTGCTAACGTCATTTTTTATATAAAACCAAAGACCGCAAATTATAGCTATGGCGATAACAAGCATTAATTTAACTTTAGACTTTAGACCTGCGACTCCGCTACCGTCTCCTCTAATATTTATATAATCATCCAAGAGGCCTATTGCACCTGCTCCTACCATTGCCGCTAAAGGTAGCCATGTCTGTTCACGTACAAAATTAAATAATAGTGTTACAACTGCCACACCAATCACCACAATTAAACCAGCCATCGTTGGTATATGGCGCCTATGCTTGGCAGCATGAAGTTTTTTAAATTCTACAGCTTTTTCGCCAGTTACTGCGGTTGTACGAGGCTTCTTCCACCATTTATATTTATATGCAATATACGTATAAATTGGAGTAATCAGCATACTTATTGCAAACCCCAAAAAACCAAGCAGTAAAATATGCTCCAGAGTAGATGTTTGTATAGAAAAGTTTATAGTCGACATAAGTACGATTTATATAGTCTGTGTATTAGTATTACCTCTGTTTATTATATCATGATTGTCACGATTTTATAGGTTTTACTGCAAAATTATCAATCAATTTATTGCTAATTTCATTCCAAACTTTAGATGCTTCTGTACTAGCAAACCCACTAGCTGAAGTTTTAGGTTCATCTAGCCTAACCAACATTATATATTGAGGCATATCCCCACCAATATAACCAATATATACGCCGTTATAGTCATCCTTTTGGTATGATCCATCATCGCCAGCAATTTGGGCAGTACCACTTTTTGCACCAAGATTATAGCCTGCCCTTTTTGCGCCAGGATTATTTACTTCTAATGCCACTTTGGTTATTTCTCTGACTTGAGCACTGGCTTGGCTAGATACTACATTTGTTTTTAAAACTTTAGGTTCATTAGTTTTCTTGTCTGCGCCCGACCCAGTACTTGCCAATAATGTTGGCTTATAAAAGGTTCCTCCGTTAAACAAAGATGCATAAGCCGCTAAAATTTGTATTGGAGTAACGGTTACTCCTTGTCCAAATGCGGTATTGGCATATCTAACATCAACTGCAGACCCTTCGTTAGGGCCAGCAATAATACCATCGGCTTCTCCGGCAATTTCTACGCCACTTTTTTGGCCAAAATGATAATTTTCCGTCATGTATTTATACCATTTAGTTCTGGCCTTTTCGTTAACATCATTGCTTTCACCCAAAGACTTAAGCATAAATACGGCACCGGTATTGAGTGACTTAGATATTATATCTTGCATAGACATTGTTCTAGCCCCCCATGGCAAAGAGTTAGTAATCTTCCTGTCGGCTACCTGAACAAAGCCTGCATCTTGGTAAGTGCTAGAGGGGTTTAGGGTACCTTCTGTAAATGCTGCCCCCATGAGTAATGGCTTCATTACCGATCCTGGCTCCCATGAGCCACTGGTAGCGATATTAGAAAATACACTGTTATCAGTAACTTTGTTATATTGGCCAGGATCATACGTTGGATAATTAGCCATAGCCTTTATTGCACCCGTATTTATGTCCATTATTATAGCACTGCCTTTTTTAGCTTGACGGCTTTCTACACCTGTTTTCAGAACATCCTCTACCATGCGCTGCATACCTATATCTATAGTTAAGGTAATATCTTCTCCTGGTTTAGCAGGCTGCAAAATATTGTCGCTTTTTACTGCCAAAGGTATACCCTTAATATCGGTTATGGCTTTTTGCACTCCTGCTTGGCCAGATAAATCTTTGTTAAAATATTGCTCTATCCCATACTGGCCGCTATTATCATCGTTTACAAATCCAAGTACCTGAGACGCCAAGCTACCCTGCGGATAGGTACGCGTGCTGATAGATTTAGCATCAACTCCGCTAAGATCTAATCTTTTAACTCTTTCAACTTGATCTTTTGTCAGTTTTTTAGCAAGTACAACATAACGACTATCAGACGAGAGTTTTTTTCTTAAATCATCTTTATTACCACCAAGAACACCAATTAATGAATCTGTAGTTTTGTCTGCATTATCAATGTATTTTGGATCAGCATAAACATCAAATCTATCTTCATTAAGCACAATTGGGGTTTCGGATGTTCCATCTTGTAGCTTCACTATTCCACGGGTAGCAGGGATTTCAAATTTCTTCATATGCTCTGAAAGAGCTAATGCAGTATAGTGATCATGCCTGATGATTTGTACATAAAATAAACGTGCAACTAATATAATGCCAATTAGAATTAATAAGACCTTAAAAACGACTGTTCGGTCATATTTATTTGATGTTTGTTTTTTATATAATTTGTTGTTTACCATACTAAAATAGAAACTTGCTCCTATGTCTATTATACCATCAAAACAGATATTAGATGATAGACACTAGACTCTAAGAATGTACTAATTTAATGAGAAACAAAAGCAGTTGGCTTAGTGTCGGGCATATTTGCGGCTACAGAGCTAGACTTTACCCTTTCTAGGTTCTGTAATTTTGTAGATTCTACTTCTAAGCTAGCATATTCTTCTTTTAGTTGAGTTTGTTGTGCAGTTAAACCACTTAGTCTATAACCTAAGGCATTGGTTTTTGTGACTTGGGTTAAATACATAAGCCCCAGCAAACACATCACAAGAACAAGTACAATTATGCTAGATACTGGCCCTATACCAGTTCTACTTGTACTCATTGTCACGACGTTTCTATTACGCTGGTATGCACTAGATCTATTTAGCGATACGTTTTTTCCATATGTCATATTTTATTTTTCTTTTTATTTGGTTCCCGTGCCAAAATTTGGCACGGGATTTTTATTTGTGTAGGCCGTACTACAAAATCTAAGTTTGTTCTAAAGAACAGTTACTTGAACTTTGTGAGCAACTGACCGACCAGTGATTTTTATTCTCATCGCTGGTCCTTTCTGTTGTTTTTTATTTTAACTGCGACCCTAAGTTTAGCACTTCGGGAGCGCGGATTGGAAACAACTTCATTTTTGCTCGCAACCATTGGATTTTTAAATGGTAATCGTAAATTTGCATCATACCGATCTCCTGCATGTTCTGCAAAATATCGTTTTACGATACGGTCTTCGAGGCTATGAAAGCTGATAATACCAAGCCTTCCGCCAGGATGCAACATCTTCACCCAAAGCGGCATAGAAGACTCTAGCAGCCCTAGCTCATCATTGACCACGATGCGAAGCGCCTGAAAGGTACGAGTTGCAGGATGTTTAGCCTGCCACTTACCGCTAGCGCGAGCAATTATATTGGCTAATTCGTCAGTCGTCTTAACTGGTCGGTTATCGACAATAACTTCAGAAATCTTACGAGCATGCGGCTCTTCACCGTATTTTCTCAAAATATCTTCTATTTTGTCTTTATCCCACTTATTTACGATTTCATCAGCCGACAACTTTTGTCGTTGATCCATTCGCATATCTAGTGGCCCGGATTTATTAAAACTAAACCCACGACTCGCCTTGTCAAGGTGCGGTGATGACACGCCCAAATCTGCAAGTATCATGTCAAACTGTACGCCTTCACTTACTAATAACTTCGCAGCCGAATAAAAATCATCTTGTATAATTCTTATCCTAGTATTAGCAAACTTGT
>CAZTUU010000006.1:15190-28245 GCA_964616505.1 uncultured Candidatus Saccharibacteria bacterium | reverse complement strand
GAACACCATACTTGCGCGCCATCTCACCACTAATATGGTGATGCTTACCTTCCATCTTATGAGTCAGGGCTTTACCCAAGTCATGAATTAATGCAGCATATTTTGCCGTACGAACATCGGCTCCTACTTGCTCGGCAATAATGCCAGCAATGTGGGACATCTCAGTACTATGTTTTAGAACGTTTTGGCCATAACTAGTTCGATATTTTAGCTCACCAAGCAATTGTAAGATATCCCTTGGAATCCCGACAATACCCACTTCGCGTGCTGCATCCTCTGCAGCTCTAACAACTTCTTTTTGAACTTGCTTTTGGGCTTTATCTACAACTTCTTCGATTCGTCCTGGGTGTACACGACCATCTTTTAGCAGCATCTCAAGTGCCACCCGAGCAACCTCACGACGCACCGGATCAAAGCTAGATAAAATAATCATTCCAGGAGTATCATCTACCATAATATCTACGCCGGTAGCACGCTGCAATGCTTGAATATTACGGCCTTCTTTACCGATTATTCGACCCTTCATTTCTTCGTCTTCTAGCTTAACAGCAGTAACGGTACGCTCAGCAGCTACATCACTAGCCATACGTTCCATGGCGCTAACAATAATAGCTCCTGCTGTTTCTTCTGCTAAATCCTTAGCATCGTTTTGTAATTTAACTACAAGACCTGTAAGATCCTGTTTTATGTCTCGCTCAGTCATTTGCATAAGCTTTTGCTTAGCATCATCTTTTGTAAGCTTTGCAACCTTTTCTAATTTTTCTTGCTGTTTTGTTCTTAAAGCTCTAATTTCATTCTTTAGATCCTCTGCTTCATCTTCGCTTTTACGAAGTCTCTCACTACGCTTATCTAACTCATCTAGCTTTTTGTCTAAACTCGTTTCTCTGTCTAACAATCGAGATTCCACATTTTTAAATTCACGACGTTGCTGTTGCTCATCTTTGCGTGCTTCTTCTGTTACTCTTGCCGCATCTTCTTGGGCTTTTTTAGATATTGCAGCGGCCTCTTTATTGGCCTTGGCAATCTGTTTTTCAGCTTCGTGTGCTGCAGAGCCAATTTTACGCCTTGTTATAACCTGACTACCACCAAAACCAAGCCCAATACCAACTATTGCCAAAATAATAGTAATTGGTTCCATATATACCTCTTTCTATCGCTGCAGATAATACTTGGTACATCACTATCACTTCATTAGTACCTAGTTAATATCTGATTTTCGAATAAATTAAAACTTAATATCGGATTCTATGAACTCACAAAAAATCTCAAATCCTGTATTAAATATACATTATTTTATTGTCTTTTACACTTTTTTGCCCATTAAGTTAAGCACCGTATTTTTTCGATACTTCAATTACGACGCCGACGACAACTATACCAACCAATAATAAAATTGGTCGGATATCGAACAATTTATTTTTTGGTGTATGCTCATGAATCGATGGAATAATGTCCGATGTAGCAATGTACAGTAAAAAGCCAGCACTTATACCAAGCATAGCTCCAATCGGAAGCTTATCTTCACTGCCTAATGCAAAAGTTATAACGGCTAAAACCGTCGTAGAAAGAGCACTAAAAATATTGGCTAAAAGTACCTTTTTTCTTGACATACCCCTCGACAACAAAAGGCCAAAATCTCCTACTTCTTGAGGTATTTCATGTAGTGCCACGGCGATAGTAGTTACAATACCTACCGGTACACTAATTAAAAATGCCGTTGCAATTACCACCCCGTCTAAAGCATTATGAATAGTATCACCTATAACTATCAGGCTTTTTTTAGACTGATTTTGAGAATCAATATGCTCGTGATGATGATGGAACCAAGTCAAAAATCTTTCTAAAATAAAAAAAAGTACTATACCGACCAACGTCCACGTTAATACTGTCTGGGGGTTTGTATCAGCCTCTATACCTTCTGGTAATAAATCAAAAAAAACTGCAGCTAATAATGCGCCTGCAGCAAATGGCGTTGCATACATAGCTAGCTTAGTAGCTACACTTTTTTTACTAAGTAAAAGTATACCTCCAAAGAGCGAAAACAAGCCTCCAATGAGCGAAAAGAATATTACATCAAAATATGTTGCCATTTATTTTTCCTAGTTAGTAAGTTCAATTTATCAGTTAGTTTGCACTATTGCAAATTAATTGCAACTGCAGTACAATTGCAAATATGCAAAATATTCACAATTCACTAAAAAACGCTCTAGAATCTAAAGGCCTAAAGTCTACTACAATAAGAACTCAACTCTATGATTTATTAATAAGTACTAGCCCAATTTCTGCTGGAAGTTTTATGAATGAGGCTAAAAGTAAAGGCTATGATAGTGTTACGATTTATAGAACACTAGATATATTTAAACAATTAAATTTATACGATGAATATGGATACGGAAAACAAAGAATGTTACATATTCATAATATTGACAGTAGTAATCATCACCATTTTATTAGATGTAAAGTATGTAATAATGCAATAGAGTTTGAAAACATACAGATAGAAAAACAATTAGACTCCATTGCTAAAGAGCAAGGCTTTAGCAACTTATCTTCTCACTACTTAGAGATTACCGGGATTTGCCAATATTGTAGAGAATAAATCTACTTTTTGGGTTGTGTAATATTAGCGTCTGACCCATATTTGGGTATCACAATTTTATTATCTACCCCAGATTTTAGCTTATTTATGCCATCATTAATCCAATTGTCTCCGTTATACCCAATTACAGGTATGCCTAGACTATACGCCAAAGTATTGGCGACTGTTGCACCAATACGCAACCCAGTAAAGCTGCCTGGGCCGTTAAAAACCACTACACCTTTAATATCATTCCATCTAAAGCCATTATTAGTTAATAGTTCCTTTATTTTTATATGAATAGTGTCGGCCAAAATTTTGTGCGCATGCCACTCATAAAATTCAGCACGTACATTATTTTGCCACAATCCAATTTCTGCATCAGGACTATCAGTTTTGATTGTTAATATCAGCCCTCTCATGTAAGATCCACTATTAAATATTCATGGCTTTTTGGGTAACTGATATCAATATGTCGATTATCACCTTCTTGGTGATGAATTTTAACTTTTATAATATTGGCTGGCAATACATTAGCTATGATATTGGCCCATTCGATAATAACTATCGAATTTCTATCATCTGTCGCTTCGGAAAGCTCATACGTTATTAAACCTGGGTCATTAAGTCTATAAAAATCAAAGTGATGAATTTTATTTTTTGGGGTCTCATATATATTAGATATCGTAAAAGTAGGGCTACTAATTACATCCTTGCTTCCTGCACCCCTTGCAAGACCTCTGGTAAAGGTAGTTTTGCCGCCACCTAAATCACTCTCCAGAACTATTAATTCGCCACCACGAAGCCGTCGGCCGATTTGCTCGGCGATTTGCTCGGTACTCTCGGAACTGAAAGAATTTATTGGAAAGCTCAAATCGGTATTCATAGACTGCATAAAGTATAGCTAAACCTCCGAATACCGCAAGTAGCCAAGCTGGTATAGGCATAGGAGCATCTATTAATCCTGGTGCAGTAGTATCACTATTACTACTATTAGATTTAGACTTTGCTGGTGCCTTTGGCTTGGTAACTGCCGCAGCTTTAGGTTTGCTGGTAGCAGAAGCGGTGGTTTTTGGTTTTTTAGCGGCAGCTAAACTTGCCGCTGCAGCTTTTATAGGATCATTTACGCTGGTGGTAAAAATATTCTGAGAATCTTGCGACGGCGTGGTAGTCCATTGCCATATACCTGAACTATCTTTTGCCCATGCCTGACCAGTCTTAGATGTGTCGTATGTAACCTGATCAAAGATCTCACCAACTGGGCTAACAATTTTAGCTGAACCTCCTCCGTTAGCAAGTACTATTGCTGTGTTACCAGAAGTAACGCTTAGATAACCATGTGGAGCAATACTTGATCCCTCTAAAAATGTATAGTGGTAACTATAGCTAGTACCAGCATAAAGTGTATAGCCACTAATATTGACTGTCTCATTACTAGGATTATATAATTCTACCCACTCGTCATTTGCATCTGTTAGCGGAGAATCAGGATCAATAAATAATTCATTTAATAGTATGGGTTTATGTGTAGTTGGTTGTTCATTTGAAGTAGGAACAGTCTCTATAATATTAGATTCAACTGCCTCTGATTCCACTTCTATATTTTCACTTATAGTAGGTTCTTCTGTTACAGTGGTGTCTATTATTTCACTGGAGGGTACTATCGTTGATTCTTCTACTTCTGGATCGATATCTAGCCGTGTAACGTTTGTAGTTAGCGGAGTTGGTACATCATTAACAGAAAAATCATTTTTGTTATTATCGGTATCCTGTGTAGTTGTATCAACTATTACGCGCTCGATTGATTTGCCACCGCTTGGTGCTGCAGCCAGATCACCTTCTTTTAAAATTGCCACAGATGATCCATAACCGACCCTATCAACTAATATTCCGATATTGTCTACCAAGGATACAGTTGCTCCACTCCCAGATAAACCGCTAAAGCTACTATTAATATCATAGTTGATTATAGGAGATATAGTAGTAAGATAATCGGAAGGCGCGATTAGTAAATATCCGCCAGGATATAAAATTGTACCAGATCTAAATGTTACAAAATTTTTAGTAGATGCTACGTTGCCCGTAGACGGAGTATATTGAAGTTGATAACCCGTTAGGTCAGCAGACTCATTCCCTATATTAATAAGTTCGATAAATTCCTGTCCGGTAGTACCCGTGCCTGCCCCACCTGTCTGAATCTCATTTATGACAACTTTTGCAGATGCCGGTTCAGCCAAAACGGAACCAAGCGGAATGAATACCAATATTAATGTTAAGCTGATAGAAAACTGAAGATAACGCTTAAGCATACCTTTATTTTAAATTAATCAGCAGTTTATTCAAATAAATTGATGTAAAATAGTTATTAGTTATGCTTTATTTATCTTCCAAGCTTAGTAATGTGCCTCTTTACAGTATCCGTAGTAATGGCCGTATTGGCACGGTCTTATCCCCAATTATTAACCCCCATACACTACATATAGATGCATTTTATTGTACGTCTTACCATACTCGGGAGACTCAAATTTTGCTTGATATGAATGTGCGAGATTTATCACCCAGGGGAATAATTATTGATGATCACGTATTGCTTAGCCCCCAAGATGAGCTTGTCCGTTTAAAACATGTTCTAGATCTTAATTATCAGTTAGAAGACAAGCCAGTTTTGGCTGGTAAGAAACGAATTGGTAAAGTAGCAGAATACGCTATAGATAAAGAAAGTTTGTTTATCCAAAAGTTATACGTAACCCCACCTGTCTGGCAGAATTTTCAGCATCATAAGCTAACAATTGGTCGCAGTAGCATAATAGAAATTACCGAAAAAGCTATAATCGTGTCTGGGCCAGAGCAAAAAGACAAATCTAATATTAAATTTAACCAGCCAGGATTATCAGTAGACTACTCGGCTAGTGCATCAAGTACTGACGAATAGCTAAAACCTTGCCTAATCAAATACTCGGTTAATTTTTTATTGTCTTTGTATTTGGTAAGGTGACGTTTTTTTTCAATTAATTGCCCTAAAGCCTGGTTGTCTGTTTTGTCAGATTCTATAAAAGCTAGTTCTATATAGTCGCTACTAATACCCTTGCATATTAACTCATTTTTAATATATTTAGTGCTCCTATTTTTTGATTGTCTTTGCGTTACCCACCATTTAGCAAAATATTCATCGTTTTGATAACCATTTTTTTGGAACTTTTCTATCCAAAACTGATGTTCTTGTATATCAACATTATTACGACTTAAATATTGTTTTAATTCACGAGAAGATTTTGGTCTAATTACTAACCAATTTAGTATTTTTTGTTCTAATTTTCCATCACTAGATAATTTTTTATAGGATGTAATATCTTGGTCGGTAAGATTAGTACCAACTTTAAGTTTTGTATCAACCAACTGATTAATTGTTAACGAAAAAAGATACTTACCATCAACAAATATATTAACTCTGTCAGGATTTTTTACCTGTAAATTTATGCGAGTAATTTGCATAATCAAATAACCTTAAATAACAGCCACAAGTCCGAGCATAACTGTCACCATAATCCCAAGCCAACAAGCCTCTACAACCCATCCCCAATTACGCTCACCCCATTGTATTGAAGCGTGAAAATGAGTAATAGGATTCCGTCTGGGTAGTACTCCATCGATTTTTTCACGATACATGCGATATGCCCAGACCGTGTCTGGAATAACGGCCGCCATCATAGCTGCAAAAATTAACCACTTATGGTCTGATGTAGTAGAAAACATTAGCCATATCAAACCAATAAACAAAATTGCGTCCACTGCAAGAACCACCTTAAATTTAGAACCTTTTTTCTCTACCCCCGGATCACCATAATGTGGCAACATATCTAGTAAAAAATGAGAAAGCAACGCAAGTGGTACAATCCACCATTGCTGTGTAATTAGTGCCATATTTGCGGCAGTTATAGCATGATTGGTTGCAGTCATTGATTTTTGCTAAGAATTAAGTGCGGCTTCTTTAACAAGTTTTGTAATCTTTTTCAAAGCTTCAGGATTGTCGCGTAAGTATTGCTTAGCAGCTTCACGACCTTGACCTATTTTTGTGCCGTCATATTCGAACCATGCACCTGATTTATTAACAATTCCATATTGAACTGCCAAATCAAGCACATCACCTTCAAGACTAATGCCAACGTTATACATAATATCAAACTCGGCTTCTCTAAAAGGTGGTGCAATCTTATTTTTAACAACCTTAACTCGAGTTCTATTGCCAATAACCTCATCACCACTTTTAATTTGGCTTATTCGACGAATATCCATTCGCACAGAAGAGTAAAACTTTAAAGCATTTCCACCTGTAGTAGTCTCTGGATTACCGAACATAATACCTATCTTCATGCGTAATTGATTAATAAAAATTACTGTGGTATTGCTTTTATTAATCACACCAGTCAATTTACGCAAGGCTTGGCTCATTAGTCTAGCCTGCAAGCCCATATGAGAATCACCCATATCACCTTCGATCTCAGCTTGTGGTACTAGTGCGGCAACAGAGTCTACCACAATTACGTCTACAGCGTTACTACGAACCAGTGTTTCTACAATTTCTAGTGCTTGTTCACCGTTATCTGGCTGAGCTACCAATAAATCTGCCACGTTTACACCTATTCTCTCAGCATAAGCTGGGTCAAGTGCATGTTCTGCATCTATAAAAGCCGCTGTACCTCCATTTTTTTGAATCTCGGCTACTGCATGCAAAGTAAGCGTAGTTTTACCGCTACTTTCTGGACCATATACCTCTATTATGCGCCCTTTTGGTATTCCACCACCTAATGCAATATCTAATCCTAAACTACCCGTAGAGAACGTAGCTACGTTAGCCTTATGTCCAGCACCAAGTTCCATAATTGCGCCAGACCCAAACTGCTTTTTTATTTGATCTACTGCTAAATTCAAGGCTTGAGTTTTACCATCTACCTTAGATATATCTGCTAATTCTTTCTTTTCTTTTTTCTCTTTTTTTGCTGCCATAGCTACATTAGCCTCCTAATATCAATTGCTGTATTTTATCTACTTTTGACAATTATATTTTAAAATGTGCCAATTTACTAGATAATATACACATGCATATATATTTTAGTGGAATCGGAGGTGTCGCACTTGGGCCTTTAGCGCTAATTGCTAAAGACTCTGGACACAATGTCAGCGGATCAGATATATCAAAATCACGGTATACGCAGATAATGGAAGATAACGGAGTCCCCGTTTACTACGACCAATCTGGTGAAGCTATTAAAAATACTCATAATCGTAACAAAATTGATTGGTTTGTAATGACATCGGCTCTACCAACAGACCACCCAGAGCTTATATTTGCCAAAGAAAATGGTATAAAAATTAGCAAGAGAGACGAGCTTATTAATCAGATTCTAGACCAGAATAAGCTAAAATTAATCGCTATCGCTGGAACTCATGGCAAAACTACTACCACCGGAATGATAATTTGGTTATTTAAACAAATAAAAATTCCAATAAGTTACTCTGTAGGCACTAATATTAGCTTTGGACCAAGCGGCCAATATAAAGATAAAAGTGAGTATTTTGTTTACGAAGCCGACGAATTTGACCGTAACTTTTTAGCATTCAAGCCATATCTGAGCGTTATTGCTAATGTTGACTATGACCATCCAGATACCTACCCAAACAAACAAGACTATCTAGAAGCCTTTAGACAATTTTGTAAACAAAGTAAAATCTGTATAGGTTTAGAAAATGATAAACAAAAGTTAAATTGTTCAAATATAGAAGTTTCAAAAGATAGTACTAAACAAAAAATATTATTACCTGGAGCCCATAACCGCAGTAATGCTTGGCTAGCAGTAAGCGCAATACATAAATTAACTAGCGTCGATATTCCTAAGTTGATCTCTATAATCAATGATTTTCCGGGTACAGAACGTCGATTCGAGAAACTATCTATCAACTTATATACCGACTACGCCCACCACCCCGCAGAAATTAAAGCAACAATTTCTGCAGCAAAAGAACTAAGCCAAAATGTTGTAGCCATCTACCAACCTCACCAAAACTTACGGCAATACCAAATCAAAGACTTATATAAAGATAGTTTTAAAGATATAAAAAAAGTTTACTGGCTACCAACATATTTAAGCCGTGAGTCTGATTTAGATATATTAAATCCGGATGATTTAATTAAATACCTAGATAACCCAGAAGTTGCAGAAGTTGCAGAATTAAACAATAAATTAATAAAAAGCATAGATAAGCATTTAGCAAATGGTGACCTGGTGATTGCCATGGGTGCGGGTAACATTGATGAGTGGTTAAGGGCTAACTATTCGGCAAAAAAATAATGTTTTAAAATGCTATAGCTTATCAGCTATAATATAGTTTAGACTATGCGTATATCTGATAATATAGCCGAAGAATTGCTGTTATCATCTGGAAAATTTACTCCAGAGAAAATTTCTGTACTAAAATCACAAGAAAAAGATGATAAAAAAAGTTTACAGGAGCTAGCGCTTTCGTCGGGTTTAATTAGCGAGCGAAGACTCACTGAACTATATGCCGATAAAGTGGAGGTACCTTTTATAGAAATTAGTGTTAAAAATATTCCTCGCGAAACTCTACATTTAATACCAGAACGCATTGCAAAACAATACAGTGCCGTAGTATTTGGGATAGACGATGATGGCCATAAGCTACTAGCTATAGATGACCCGGATGATATTCAAGCAATCAGCTTTCTGCAAAAACAACTTGGCACAGACCTTAAGATATTTGTAGCCACAAAAAGTAATATATTACAGGCGATTGATCAGTACAGAGAAAATATAAGTAGTGAGATTACACAGGTTATATCTGGCGAACAAGAAGAACAAGATAATGAAGATCTTGTCAACGAAAACGAAATAGCAGAAGATTCACCAATCGCACAACCAGTAAAGTTATTGGTTGAGGGTGCCATAAAAGCTGGTGCTTCAGATATTCATATAGAACCTAGAGAAAATTTTGTATCCGTTAGGTATCGTGTAGATGGAATATTAAAAGAGGTTAATAAACTACCTAAAAATGTTCAAAATGCCTTAGTTTCTAGAATCAAAATTCTATCTAATTTAAAAATAGATGAACGACGTGTGCCGCAAGATGGACGCTTTAAAATTATGATTAGCGGCCGCAAGTTCGCGCTTAGGGTTTCGACACTACCCATAACTGACGGCGAAAAAGTAGTTATGCGTATTTTAAGTGAAGGTTCTAAGGCCCTGACATTAGAAGAACTTGGTTACTGGGGATATTCGCTTAAAATAGTAAACCAAGCTATTGCTCAACCTCATGGTATGGTTCTAGTTACTGGACCAACCGGATCAGGTAAATCTACTAGCCTATTTAGTGTGCTAAGTATACTAAATAGTCCGGATGTAAATATTTCTACTATCGAAGATCCAGTAGAGTACAAAATAGTTGGTGCTAACCAGACGCAAGTTAACCCCGTTGCAGGGATGACCTTTGCCGCAGGGCTCCGTGCTTTACTGCGACAAGATCCAAATATAATAATGGTTGGTGAGATTCGTGATCACGAAACCGCTAGCCTGGCTGTGCAAGCAGCGCTAACAGGTCACCTTGTGTTTGCTACTTTGCACACAAATAATGCAGCAACCTGCTTACCGCGACTTCTAGATATGGGCATAGAGCCGTTCTTAATCGCCAGTACCGTACGTGCTGTGATTGGTCAACGACTTGTTAGAAAATTGTGTCCAAACTGTCGCTCATCTTACATACCAAGTCAAGAAGTTTTAGCAAAAATTAATAATATTTTCGATATAAATAATTCCTCAAAAATGAAGCGTATACATGACTTAGAAAAAGAAGCGTTAGATGAAGGAATAGGTTTACCAACGGCACAAAAAATAGACAAGCCCAAAAAAGAAGAAGCACCAGAAAGCACTAACGGATTATCTACTACAGATACAAAAATTACCCGCCTATGGAAGGCAAAGATAGATGGTTGTGATGAATGTGGAAATAACGGCTATAGAGGCAGAATGGGTATCTACGAAGTTTTGGGTAATGACCATGAAATTCAAAACTTAATTGTTAGCAATGCTACCAGTGATGTTATAGAAACCCAAGCAATAAAAGATGGTATGATAACTATGCAACTAGACGGATTTATTAAAGCTCTTCGTGGTATGACTACGTTAGAAGAGATACTAAGGGTTACTGCAGAAGATTAATTATGGCTGACTTTGAATTTAAAGCAATTACAGTTGATGGCAAAACCAGAACTGGGCACGTAGCTGCAAATAACAAGCAAGAAGCAATTGCAAAATTACATAACCAACATTTAAAACCTCTCGTCATCAAGCAACCCAAAAAAAGCTTCAACCTTACCATACCTGGCACCAACAAAGTTAAATCAAAAGACTTAGTAGTCTTTACTCGTCAGTTATCTACCATGGTATCTGCCGGCGTACCATTAACTCGCGCACTAACAACGCTAGAAGACCAAGCCGATAGTAAATACCTTAAGAAAGTCATTAATAATATATCCAAAGACGTCGAAGGCGGAATGGCTATTGGCGAAGCAATGGAAAAACACCCTGATGTTTTTGATGATGTATACGTAAATATGATAAAAGCTGGAGAAGCAGGTGGAATACTGGATAAAATATTAAAACGCCAAGCTGAGCAAGTAGAAAAAAACGATCGAATAAAAAAGAAGGTTAAAAGTGCCATGACCTACCCAATGGTTATAGGCTTTATTACTGTTGGTGCCTTCTTTTTTATTATGATATTTATCATTCCTAAAATTGCTGGAATATTAAAAGATTTAGGTGGAGAAGATGCTAAGCTACCTCCGCTAACAGTCGGAATGTTGGCAATCAGCAGTTTCATGACTCATTATTGGTGGATTATTATAATCGTCTCTGTCATAACTATAATTTTATTAAAAAGATATTTAAAAACACCTAAGGGCAAATATCAGTTTCATTGGCTTCTACTACATACCCCAATTGTTAAAAATATTATTCAAAAAGTTGCCATCGCTAGGTTTTCTCGCACCTTCTCAAGTATGCTGGCTTCTGGTGTTAGCGTTTTAGAATCTATACAAGTAACAGGTGGAGCTATTGGTAATAAAGTTATAGAAAAAGACCTACTAGATGCCGCTAAAGAAGTTAAAAATGGGCACCAATTATCTGAGCCAATAAGTAAGAGCCCTTACTTTCCTAAAATTGTTAGCCAAATGTTAGCCGTCGGAGAAGAAACCGGCGAAATCGACACAATACTTGTTAAGATAGCCGATTTTTACGAAGAAGAAGTAGACAACGTCATAGATAGCCTAAGTTCTATTATAGAGCCTGTGATGATTGTAGTTTTAGGTGCAATGGTTGGCCTGGTGGCAGCAAGCGTGATGGGGCCAATTGCCTCACTAAGCCAAAATGTTAAATAAAACTATTGACGATTTACTGCTTATGTTTATAATCAATACTCAGGTACTTATCTATAATTAAATAGGTATGCATATCATATAAATATTAAGTAAAATTAATTTAAGGAGGGTGGGGATGATCTCACTTAAATCAAAAAATAATAACCAAAAAGGTTTTACAATCGTAGAGCTTTTGATTGTTATTGTTGTAATAGGTATATTGGCGGCTATTGCCTTTGTGGCCTATGGTAATGTAACTAAAAAAGCACGTGACAGCGAAAGAACAGCTGACGCTAAAGCCCTAGCCTCAAAAGCTGAAGAATATTATGCAAATAATGGTACATATCCAACAGTAGCACAGCTAACAGCAATGCAGGGTCTTAACGCTGCATCAAAAGTAACACCTGGTGGTGGTGCCGTTACAGACTGTGGTACAACACTTGCAACTCCAAGTACAACTGTTGGATCTGGTGCTAATGATGTATATTGTTACGTACTAGCAAATAGTGCTGGTCAGTTCCAGCTATATTACTGGAATGAAGCAGCAAATACTGCATCTTCAGTAACTGGCTCTAATAACTAAGTTATCTATACTATTTATTAAAAAAGAGCTCCTCAAGGGGCTCTTTTTTAATATAAATTTATTATTATTGATATAATAATAAGCATAAGTTTTATGAAAAAAACATTCAAGAATTTTCAGGGTGGGTTTACAATCGTCGAGCTACTTGCAGCTTGCATAGTTTTTGGAATTGTTGCAGTAAGTTCACTGTCTACTTACGTAGCAATTTACTCTAGCTCTGTGGTCGCAAAAAATAAGTCGATAGCACTGCAAGTAGCAACATCTGAACTAGAAAAACTGAAGGCCAAGCCTTATGATGAACTAACAATTGGCCAAATGTCATTAACGGATTCCATAATAAATAACGTTACATATAGCAAAAAAATAGTTGTTAAATACATAGACGATGCCTATGATGGTTGCGCTGATTATGCTAGTGACATAGAAAATTAAGGCGAAACGTCCCTGCGGCGTGGGAAGGTAAGGGCAAT
>CAZTUU010000006.1:11012-15180 GCA_964616505.1 uncultured Candidatus Saccharibacteria bacterium | reverse complement strand
GAAACTACCCTCCTCCTGCTGATGTTACGGGCAAGGATAAAAATCCGGCAGACTACAAGCTTGTAAATGTAAAAATATTATCTAAAACAGGAACAAAACTTGCAGAAGTTGACTCTACTATTGGTGCCAGGGTAGCAGAATCCGACAGTAACACGGGCCAGCTAACTATTACCGTACTGGATAGTACTGGGGCTGGCGTATATGATGCAAAGGTAGAAATAGTTAATAACGTTCTTTCGCCCGCATTTAGCATGACAGATTACACAGACAGCAACGGAAAACTACTAGTTTATAATCTAAAACCCGATTCGTCTAATTATAATGTAAAAATATCTAAAACGGGTTACCCAACCGTAACAACTATACAAAAAACTGGGACTCTTGACCCAGCCTACCCAAACCCAAATATAGCAGTACAGCTAGAAAAAACACTAGGCATATTACTAAACCCAATAGAAAAATACAGCCTGTTAATAGAAGCCAGGGATGAATTTGGCGGTGTTATATCTGGTATCAAAATTGCTACAAAAGGTGGATACAAACTTTATAACAACGATACCCAATATTCTTACAGCAACAATTCTCCACCCTCCACAGATAGTATAGGCTTAGTAGCTTTTGATGATTTAACCCCAGGTCCATACATATTCTGTGGCGATGATAAAAAAACTGGTTGCACCGTAGGTTTTCAAAATTATGAGCTTATAAGTGCAGAAGCTCAGGTTGATCCGCCTTCTAACCCAGAAGATCCAATAACTGTTCCTGGTAAATTTATAGTTGATCCGCCAAACCCAACTTTTTTGTATAACCCTTAGGCCAATTTAGTATGAATATTAGTAAATCAGATCAAAACGGCTTTACTCTTACAGAAATGCTTATTGTTATCGTGACATTAGGCATAGTACTTAGCGCCATGTATACTTTTTTTTCTGACTCGATGAACCAATACGTAAAACTCCAGAATGATGGCATAGCTTTTAGCGAGGTATCCGAAGGTAGCCAAAGAATATCATCTGTACTAAGAGGAATCACCCAAATAGCAGATGCCCAAGCAGAGAGTTTAACTATGTATGCCTATTTTTCACCTAACGATGCACATGAATCTTTGATAAAATATTATCTAAATAATGATAAGACTAAATTACTAGCCGACGTTATCCCTTGTTCTGATAATTATCCAAATTGCACAGTGACAGGCCTAACTCCAAATGTAGTCACAATAATAAATGAATTTTACAAAACAAGCAGCCCAATTTTTGCATATTATAATGCTGATAATACACAGGTAGCAGCTGGAGATTACAATACAATAAAAAATATAGAGACCACACTTGCGGTAAAGCCGAATGCAAGTAACCAAGACCCCACTATTGTCACTAATTATATAAATTTAAGAAATAAAAAAACTAACCTATGACCAATAAATACTCATCTCAATCTGGCGCCGTTATGACAACAGCGATAATCATGATGGTTGTTATGAGTGTTTTTATACTTACTGCCGTTAGTGTTATTAATCTAAACATGAGTGCAGTTATAAGAAATGAAAAAAGCCAACAAGCATTTAATATAGCAGAGGCTGGGGTAAATTATTATTTATGGCATTTAGCTCATAATGCAGGCGATCTAAAAGACGGTCATTCTGGCGATAGCCCAATTAACGACCCAAATAGCCAATATAATGGATACTACGGACCATACACACATACATATTATAGTGGTGATCTTAAAAATTTTGGAACATATACCTTATACATAAAACCAAAAAGTGATGGATCGTCAGTTGCCATTGTAAAATCTATAGGAAAATCTAATACAAATACATCTTATACCAGAACAATCGAGGCAGAAATAGGTGGGCCGTCTTGGTCTCGATTCGGTTTAGCAGCCAATGTACCATTGTGGTTTGGAGCAGACAATAATACCCAAGAGACAGCTGATGGTCCGGTATTCTCTAGTATTGGTATCAGAATGGATGGCCCAAGTAATTCTGACGTTGTTGCTGCGCAAGCAACATATGGAGGTTATGCTCATCTGGGGGCAGGAAACCCAAGTAATCCTGGTGTTTGGTGTAGTAATTCTATCAAGAATCCTGATTGCGCAACTCGCGACAAAAGTCTTTGGGTATATCCGCCAAAAGCTGTTAATGCACCAGATTTCACAAATCTGACGGTAGATTTATGCGAACTTAAAAAATTATCTTTCTCATATCATTCATCAACTCAGGGATTGTTATCAAACAATAACCCTTGCCTAGACACACCAACAACGGCTACCAACCCAGCTTATATACCAAGATATGCAAGCACATATAACTCCACTCGCGGCTATCTTATAGAACTTAATTCTGACGGAACCACATACAATCTAAGAAAAGTTAGCGGAGAAAGCTATAGCAGTAATAGTACAAAAAGCTACACTCAAGCACTAACATATAATGGCAACTCCACTACTGTAGCAATTCCATCAAACAAAGTAATATTTGTAGAAGATAATGTATGGGTCAGGACAAACCCAAAGTTTAACGGAAAGGTTACCATCGTAGCCGGAAGGTTAGCAAGCTCTTCTCAGACTGCAAAAGTTATTATTGCAGATAATCTAGCCTACGCTAATAAAACTGATGGCTCCAATTCTATTGGACTAATATCAGAGGGATATATAGAAGTCGCACCGTATGCACCATCTAATCAAAACAGTGGTGCATTTAATTTAGAAATTAATGGTGCTTTAGTGGCTGCAGATACAACAAATGGCTACGTTAGAGTACCTAGTAATTATTTAAATAACCAATCTTTGCCCAAATGGACAAATCCAAACCAAACATTAACATTTTATGGCTCTATTGTTATGGCAGGGTCAAACGCTAACACATCTTACTGGACTTGGAGCTATACGGATGGCGAAGGCTACGGTTATAACTCTACAACTTATGATGATAGTTTATATTATGACCCCCCTCCTTCATTCCCTGTTACGGGCTCATACAATATTCTTAAATGGCGTGAAATTTTAGTAAAGCCTTAAATTATAGTAGCTACCTTAAGCATAATTACTTTGTTATACTTAAGGTTAGTATTATTATGAAAAATAGTAAAGGTTTTGGAAGCAAAGGATTTACGGTTGTAGAACTGCTGGTTGCAGCGGTTATATTTGCGATACTTGCTATAAGTTCCTTAAGTACTTATGTAGCCCTTAATTCTAGCGCAACGCTTGCCAAAAAAAAATCTATAGCTATTACGCTTGCTAATAATAAAATAGAAAATGTAAAATCCCTTCCCTACGATAGTCTACTTGCTAATTCAACTCAAAAAACAACAGAAACTGTCAATGGCGTAAATTATGATATAGAAACCAAAATAATATACGTAGACGATGCTTTTGACGGTTGTGTAAATATGAGCCAAGAAGACAAAATTAAATATTGTCGTAACTACAATTTGAATACATCAAATACTACAACTGACAACAATGGTGCAGATTACAAACTAGTCAATGTAAAGGTTTACTCTAGCGGAAAGCTACTATCTAATATAGATTCACAAATAGCAGCCAGCGTGGCAGAAACAGCTACAAGCACCGGTGCATTAAAAGTTATAGTAACTAGTAGCAGCGGTGAGCCAATAAATAATGCCGACATAACTGTAAATTACCCATATCCAACACCAAAACATACACAGGCACAAGTGATAGAGGTGGGGTGATAATATTTTATGGGCTAGAGCCTAACAGCCAATACGAATATAAAGTGTCAGTATCTAAAAGTGGTTATTCATCTGCTGAAACCATTCCACCAAAGGTAGACAGTAGCCTAGGTACACTTACACCAACATTCGAAAATCCCAATATCTATGCACAGCAATCTACCGTACTAGGACTCAATATAAACATAATAGGCAAATATAGTACTATAATAACGGCTGTTGATGCTGGCGGATACCCAAGAGTTAACTATTCTATATCAGCTAAGGGTGGTTATAAATTATATACCAACTCCGAAAACCAAGAATATTCAAACAGCGCAACATTTCCAAATACTAACAGTTCCGGAATGACGTCTGCCGAAGATTTAGTACCAGGATCTTGGGTATTTTGCGAGAATAATGGTAGTAATGACTGTAAAGTAGGTGGGCAGTTACGCTATTTACAATCTATCGATGCCGCTATAGGA
>CAZTUU010000006.1:0-11002 GCA_964616505.1 uncultured Candidatus Saccharibacteria bacterium | reverse complement strand
TCCATTTTATGCGAGTATACCCAGCCCGACTACTTCGCCACCTTCACTAACCTTCTCTTATAATGGAAATCAATATTTACAAAGTTTAATTCTAAATTTTTAAGATGGTAATTACTGAAATATGAAAAATAAACTAAAAGCCAAAAGCCAAAAAGGGTACACTATAACAGAAATTATTATAGTAATTATGTTTGTTGGCATTTTAATACCGGCTATGTTTACATTTTTTGATGGAGTTATGAGTGGCTATGTTAGGCTGCAAGAAGAGGGCCTAGCCTTTAGCCAACTATCTGGCGATAGTCAAAAAATCAATAATGTCATGCGTGGTTTAGTAGATTTTAGATCTACCGCGACAGAATTAACCAACAATCCCAACGAATTAAAACTTTATGCCTACTTTTCGCCTAATGACGACAAAGCATCTCTGGTGAGAATCTATTTATCCGATAATAATACTAAATTAAAAGTTGATGTAACGCCAAGAACGGCAGACTACCCTTATGGCACAGAAGTAACCGACCCAAACCTAATAAAGCATTACACAGTTATAGAGAATTTTGACAAAAAGAAAAATTTGTTTGAATTTTTAGATGAAAATAATAATCTGTTAACCATTGACTCATCTACTAACCTAAATGATGTAAAAAATATAAAAATAAACTTAGCAGTTAAAAAAAATAAAAATAGCTCAGAGTCTATAGAGATATCCAACATAATTAACCTTAGGAACAGAAAGAATAACCTATGAAAATACTAAAATCGCAAGAAGGTGCTGCGATGACAATAGCTATTATTATGCTTATAGCCGTAAGTGTTTTTATCGTAACAGCAGTTAGTGTAATTAACCTTAATTTAGGCAATGTGGTAAATAACGAAAGAAATCAAAAAGCGCTTGGTATAGCAGAGGCAGGAGTAAATTACTACATGTGGCATCTTAACCATGCCCCAAATGATATCACAGATAATGCTTGTGCCGGAGCAACCAATACAGCTGATGGATATGGCCCATGTGTTCATAACTTTATAGACAGTAATGGTGAAGTTACTGGTACATTTACACTATATATTAAACAAAAAGTTCTAGGATCTACCATTATTAATGTTAAATCTATTGGGCAAGTTAATGGCAGTACAATAAAAAGAACAATTGATGCCGATATTGGCGCTCCATCATTTGCGTCATATGCACTAGCCACAAATATGGATATTTATCTTGGAGCAAACGAAGGTGTATCTGGTAAAATCCATTCTAATACAGGTATTAGAATGGATTGGAATGGTCCGTATAACGACACTATATCCTCTAGCAGTACTACCTACGTACCCATCCAAGGTGCAACAAACCCGAATCCAGCCAGACCAGGTGTTTGGTCAAATAATTATCCGTCCAAAAATACACCGGCTGGCAAACCCCCACAATGGCAATATCCAGTAAACTCATTGCCATTTAGCGGCGTGATGAGCCAATTATGCCTTATGAAGAAAGCTGCTTTTGCAAACGTTGACAACACTGCTAATAGCACATTTTTAAGCAATTCCGACCCTTGTTCTGTAACAAATGGAACACAGACAAATTCCTATACTCCTAGATATGCCTCTGCATACGATGATAAAAAGGGATATCTTATTAAACTAAAAACCAACGGTACCTACACTATACAAAAAGTTACAGATACTACAACTACATCAAATTCCAAAACTCCAACCACATATTCAAACAGGCTTGTTACGGATGGTACATTAACAACATACAATATTCCTACTTCAGGAATAGTATTTGTAGAAGATAACGTTTGGGTTGTAGCCGATAGCGGATTTACAGGACGCCTGACAATAGCTAGCGCAAGACCTGCTGAGCCTAATTTACACTCTGGCACTAATATTGTTATTGCTAGTGACCTAAAGTATATAGATACTACCGGTAAAGATGTTCTTGGTCTAGCTACACAAGGATCGGTGATCGTAGCTCCATATGCACCTGGTGTTACTGGTATAAATAACGGCTTTACCCTAGACATTAATGCAGCCATACTAACAGCAGGAACAGAGGCGTTAGAATCTGGTTGTGCCTGGATGCCCGTTAACTACCCAAGTAAAAAATGTACCAAAGCCATCTATAATAGCTGTAATAGTTCTAACAACACTTCCCCATCTTATAACGAATCTAACCAACACCTAAAGTTTCTTGGATCTATCGCCATTGGCGGAGCGATGTTTAACTGGTCAAATAATTGCGCGGGGGCAGGCCAAGTCGTAGGCGTTATTAATAACGAAACTGCCTACGACACTCATATGCTCTGGTATCCACCACCGCTTTGGCCAACAACTACAACTTTTCAAATACTTAGATGGAGAGAGGTTCTGAAAACACTATAATATATATATTTGTGCTATAGTATTATAGTAAATAAGCTTAAGCGTGTTATAAAAAAATAAATGGATACAGGTAACTTTTATATTGATAAACCAGTCTTTGGGCTAGATGTCGGCTTTGGTAGTATCAAGGTCATGCAAATCACCGAAGTTAACAACAAAAAGTTGATTACAGGCTATGGCATCGTTGATTTTGACCCCAAAAGCATAAAAGATGGCGTAATTATTGACCCAGAATCTCTAGCTAAAGCTACTAAGAATTTATTTGAGAAAGGTATAATTGGAGAAATTAATACACGTCGAGCTAGTATTGCTATACCTGTAGCCCGAACTTACAACAGGGCTATGTCCTTGCCAAAAATGAATGCCAAAGATCTTGATAATGCAGTAATCCTTGAGGCAGAACAGTACATTCCAGTGCCCTCTGAGGATTTATATATTGACTACATAATAACCTCTGAAAAACCAGACGGAGTAGAGCTGCTTGTTGTAGCCGTACCTAAAACTATCGTAGACAGCTATCTTACCTATGCAGATCTAATCGGTATCGAAATTAGTGCATTTGAAACAACAATTGCCGCTGCCGCAAGACTTGTAGAGCATACCAAGCAAGATAACATGCCAACTATATTAGCTGATGTTGGTTCTATATCTGCCGATATTACAATCTTTGATAAACAATTAATTGTAACTGGTACCGTGGCTGGTGGGAGTGATACATATACAGAAATAATTGCCAAAAAACTTGATGTTAGTGATCAGATAGCCTATACAATAAAAACGAAATATGGATTGAATATAAGTAAAAAGCAACGCCAAATAACAGAGGCATTAAAGCCAATGCTAGATGCCCTCACAAAAGAAATGCGTAAGATGATCAGATATTATGATGATCGCACAAAAGGAAAAAGTAAAATTGAGCAAGTTTTAACTATAGGTGGCGGGGCAAATATGCCTGGGCTATCTGAATACTTGACAAACGAACTCAGACTTCCGGCACGCATGTTTAACCCATGGGATAGCCTAGATTTTGGGCATCTACAACAGCCTAATGACATACAGAAATCTATGTATATTACAGTAGCTGGCTTAGCACTTATTGATCCTAAAGAAATTTGGAAATAAATAAAATGATTAATTTACTCCCTAGGCAAGAAAAACAAAATATTACATATGCTAGACGCAATAATATATTATACAAATGGATCTTAACTGCCATTGCCGTTATCGGATTAATCATATTGATAACTATTGCTGGTATCATTTATATACAACTAAATATAGATAATATTCGAAAATCAACAACAACAACGCAGGATGCAATTAATAATCAAAAGCTAGAACAGTCTCAGAAAGATTTACAAAAACTATCAGACAATCTTAATACTGTAGTTAAACTGCTTAGTAATCAAGTACTATTTTCTAAACTTTTACCAAAAATAGCATCGATCTTACCACCAAATACTGCGCTTGGATCAATAACCCTAAGTGACCAAACAAATAGCGCTGTTGATATGAGTATTAATGCCAAGGATCGCTCTGATGCTAATCAGGCTTATGCTAACATAAGCAACCCTAGTAATGGACTTTTTGATAAAGCAGACTTGATAAGTATCTCATGTACCGACTCAACAAAATCTTCGTCGTCAGATAACCAATATCCATGCACAGCAAATATCAGGGCTACCTTTAGTGCAGAAGCTAAAAAATCCTTTATAAATTCACTTGGAGTAAAAAAGTAATGACATCCAAACGATTGTATTATATTTTACTTAGTACACTATTAATTTTAATAATTGGCATCGGTGTCTCGGTCTATTTTGGAAATAAAATAATGCAAGATAAGGCAAATGAGCTGAAAATAATAGACCTAGAAGACAAAGTGACAACCAAAAAGTTATCTTTATTGCAAAATGCAAAAAAAGAACTAAACGATAACAAAGATCTGCAAGCCACCATAGATGAAGCATTACCAAAAACTAAAAATCAGGCAGAAGTAGTCGCTGAGCTTTATCAGATGGCTGCTCAAAGCAATATTAAAATTAGCAGCATAACCTTCCCTTCATCTACTTTAGGTGATAAAAAAGCAAGTACTGGCTCATCTTCTACTGACGGCAGCTCGGCACAATCTAGTACAGCATCAAATACACCCACCTCAAATAGTACATCTACACAAACAAAACCAGTACCAAGTGTTTCTGGCGTAAATTCTGTAGATGTAGCGCTAACTTTTGCACCAACTAGCGGCGAAAGTATACCGTATAATAATATGCTCGAATTTTTATCACTTGTAGAGCAAAATCGTAGAACAATGCTAATAAATACTTTACAAATAACGCCTGACTTAAAAAACGGAGGAGTTAGTTTTAGTGTTAATCTAAAATTATTTGTTAAATCATGAATCAATCATTAAAACCATTATTAGATCGCATAAATAGTATTAAAAACTATATAGTTAAGCATGGCATTGTAATATCGGTTGTCATTATTGTATTAATACTCACCATTATGATATACAGAATATCCGTGTTATCTAATACCCAAGCGTCGACCGCTGAAGTGGATGAAGCAGTGAAAAATCTAAAAATAATTAGACTAGATGATAATGCCACGAAAATAGTTAAAGAACTTAAAGATTTGAGCAATGGTGTAGAGGCAAAGTTTGACCCTAGCCGTAGTAACCCTTTTCAGTAGATTGATCTACTGAAGATCTATAAACATTATTACGATAAGATCCTGCTTGCCCTGTGTTTTCTAGAAAGCTTTGTTTGGCATCTAATATTATTTTGGATACCCGATGTGGACTTGGACAAAATGGAAAAGAAAAATTATGCTGCTCACCGGCCGTCTCTATCTGCAAGATTCCAAAATCTAACATATTAGGAAACACTCCTTTTTGTTCGCTAGTAACATCTTCTACGTTTGCAAGAGAAATTTGTGATAACTTATGAGAAAAAAGACCTCTTTGTATAATTTGAACTATATTTTTATCTGTTATAGTTAGCTTAGACTGTCTATATACGGTGCCAGATACTAGCAAGATTATACCCACAACTATAACTACGCCGACTATTAACACAGCCATTATAAAATAGGTTCTATCGGAACTATTAGACAACATATCGGGCAATAAGAAGACAACGGCAATCAAGGAAGCAAACAAACATATAACAGTAATAAAATAAATGAATATTATCCCAAAAGGATGCTGCATTACAACACATAAAACACGTTCACCGGGCTGTATAGCCTCAGCTGTTTTTAGATGCACTGTCTCCTGATAACTCTTTCGGAACATATTATCCTCCTAACGAGCCGTATCTTTATTATACTCCCCCTACACAAATACTTACCTACGTATTTAAGCCTATGAAAACAAAGGTTGAATACTAAATTATTTATTAGCCTACAAATAGGCAATACTATTTGTCTGCTGGTTTATTTTTATTTAAATGCGAATAAGCTTTATGAGTTGCTTTTCTGCCCCTAGGAGTACGTTCTAATAAGCCAATCTGCAACAGATATGGCTCGTAAAAATCTTCTATAGTAGATCTTTCATCAGCTAATATAGCTGCAAGTGTTTCTACCCCAACTGGACCACCACCATAGCTATCAATTATAGCATCTAATAATAGCCTGTCACCGGCATCAAGCCCAAGCTCATCTACTTCTAGCAATATTAGAGATTCCCTTGCAGCTGATGCATCGATGATTCCGTCACCGTTTACATCTGCATAATCTCGTACTCGTTTTAGCAAGCGATTAGCAATACGAGGTGTTAACCTAGATCTTTTAGATATAATTTCTGCTGCATTTGGCTCAACTGTAATTTCTAAAATATTTGCTGATCTTTGTACGATTTGAGCAATTTGCTCGGGAGAGTAAAACTCTAGGCGATGAATCATACCAAAACGATCACGCAATGGTGCCGATAATGCTCCAGTGCGAGTTGTGGCACCAATTATTGTAAATTTTGGCAAATCTAGCCTAAGACTACGTGCACTTGGACCCTTTCCAAGCATGATATCTAGCTTAAAATCCTCCATAGCACTATATAAAACCTCTTCAACAGTTCTGTTTAATCTATGAATCTCGTCGATAAATAATATGTCCCCATCTTGCAAGTTAGTAAGTAAGCTAGCTAAATCTCCAGCACGCTCTATGGCCGGACCACTTGTTATACGTATTTGGGCGCCCATCTCATTGGCAATCACACTTGCCATCGTAGTTTTTCCTAGCCCAGGAGGGCCATATAGTAACACATGATCTATCGGCTCATTCCTTTTTTTTGCAGCCGTAATAGCCAATTTTAAATTCTGCTTTAGCTTTTCTTGACCTATATAACTCGTAAAATCCTTTGGTCTAAGCGTAACCTCTGCTATAGCCTCTTTTTCAGCCTCATCTACAGATGTATTGACTATTCTATCTATCATTTTTTAGCCCGTAATGCCTGTCTTATACGATCTTCTGTTGATAAATTGATATCGACACCATCTAAGGCAATTGCTGCATCCTGCGGAGAATATCCCAAAGTAACTAGTGCAGACTGAGCTTCATCTAAAGAATTAGCTTGCATGTCAACTAAAAATCCTGTTGCATCCGGACTAGCGATTAAGCCTACTTTGTCTTTTAAATCTACTATTACTCGCTCAGCTACTTTTTTGCCAACACCACTAGCGGACTGAAGCAACTTTGTTTGACCACCGGCTATTGCCTGCCTAACACTATCGATGGAACCTATGCTTAGAATTGCTAAAGCCATTTTTGGCCCTACACCATTCACGCTAAGTAATTGCTCAAATAGTTCCTTGGTAGAAACTTGGCAAAACCCATATAGATCATATGCCTGTTCGCGAATGTGTTCGTACGCATATAATTTTGAAGTCTTGCCAATACTTAAACTATTATAATCATCTAGCGGTACCCAAAGACCATAGCCAACACCACCAACATCTAAAACAATCAAGTTATCTATTTGTTCTGTTACATTACCCGTAAGTGTCGCAATCATGTCCCTATTATCCCTTTTAGTGTTAATTATTCAAAATGTTAGATTTTGTAGAGTGAGTTATTGCTGCGGCCAGGGCATCTGCGCAATCATCTGGCTTTGGTACTTCTTTTAAATTTAGCATTGCCCTTACCATCTCTTGAATCTGTTTTTTTTCAGCCTTACCATACCCTGTTATCGCTTGCTTAATCTGTAATGGAGTATACTCGGAAATTGGTATGTTACTTTGAGCCAAAGCTAACATAATAACTCCACGGGCATGACTCACAGATATAGCGGTAGTAACATTTTGGGCAAAAAATAATTTCTCTATAGCAGAATAGTCTGGTTTTGAGCTTTTGATTATTTGCAAAATTGAATCATAGATCGTAATTAATCTTAAATCCAAAGCCTGATGTGCTGGAGTCCTTATAACACCGGCCTCTATTAGCGAGTGCTTAAACCCGTTAGTCTCTATTACCCCAAAACCGACTATACCAGTACCTGGATCAATACCCAAAATACGCATTATTTAAAATCTTTTATACAAATTAATAAGATCTTCATGTATCAAGCCATTGCTCAATATTGTGCCATCCAATGGTTTAGAAAAGTCCTGAGGGTTACCATTTGTGTCTGTAACCTTACCTCCGGCTTCGGTAATTAGAAGCGCGACCGCAGCAACATCATGCGGATACCTAAAACCAACTATTCTACCTTCTACCGACCCTCCAGCGATTAACCCACCCTTAAAAATACCGCCAAAAGGATTAGATATATAAAATCCCTTACTGGTTAGCTCTTTAGCAATTACTGGAATATTAATTCCGTGAGGCTCTAAGCCGGGATTGTGATCACCCAGCAATGTCACTCTTGGACCCCATATTTTTTTGGATACATGTATCTGCTGATTATTTCTAAAGGCACCCTCACCAATCTCTGCCCAATACAGATCATTAGTAGAAGGATTTGCCGTTGCACTAACAACCACTTTGCCGTTAATTACTAGAGCGATTGCCACCATAAATGTAGGAATATGATGTATAAACGCCACAGTGCCATCAATTGGGTCGCATACCCACAGTCTATTGGCACTAATATTCCATGTTTCTTCCTCTCCTAATACTCCATCTTCTGGAAAAGATTTTTTTACTTGCTCGATAATATAGCTATTTATAGCCTTATCTGCCAAAGTTACTGGACTATGATCATCTTTAATTTCTACCGTATTATGAGATTGTCTGTAATATTTATTGGCAATATCTGCACATTGTTTTGCTAGATTTTTAGCAAAGTCCAATTCCTTTGTATAACTACTCAAGATCTAGGCCTTCAGCAATATCAAAATTAGTATGAGTCGCGACAACATCGTCTAGTTCATCTAAGGTGTCCAATAAATTCATAATTTTTTTAGCCACAGTTGCATCGGTGATTTCTATTGTAGTACTAGGAACATAAGTTAGCTCCGCCTCAATTACATCTAGACCCGCAGCTTTTATAGAATCACGGACCTTTGTAAGTTCTTTAGCATTTGTATATACCTGAATGTCTCCGTCCGACTCTTCGGCATCCTCAGCTCCAGCGTCTAAGACTGTCAAAATAGCATCATCACCAGTAGCTTTTACTCTTATACTCCCCTTACGATCAAATAAGAAGGCAACAGCCCCAGATTCTGCGATATTACCACCCTTTTTACTAAAGGCGTGTCGAACTTCTGGATATGTACGATTTAAATTATCAGTTGCGCACTCTACTAATATACCAACGCCACCCGGCCCATAACCTTCATACATAACCTCATTTAGTTGTGCGGCATTTTTATCTGCCACTCGTGCTATAGCTCTATCTATATTACTTGTAGGCATATTAGCGGCCTTAGCTTTTTCTATAGCCATTGCTAATGAAGAATTAATCGCAGGATCTGTTCCGCTCCTTGCAGCAATAGCGATTTGATTACCTATTCTAGTAAAAATAGCACCCCGCTTAGCATCATTAGCACCTTTTTGTCTTTTTATAGTTGACCACTTAGAATGACCTGACATATTAATCCTTATTACTTATCATTTGCTTTTGTTCTAGTATAACAGATTGAGCACGACGGTTCAGCCCCAATATTAACACTAAAAGTATTATATATAGAATAATCATCGTACCTACACCTGCAGATACCTGAACTTTTGCACCAGGTAATCCAGAAAACCATTTAGCTAAAGCCAGCATAGTATTAAGTATTATCCTAGCTGGTAGCGCTATCCAGCCGGCAATTGCCGGGTAAATCATACCTGCAAATCCTGCAAACATAGTAAATAACATGCCAAAAGGAACCAGTGGTACAACAAGTATATTAGACAAAAAACTAATTATTGATACTCTGCTAAATATTAATATTATAAGTGGCAGTGTCATTATTTGAGCCGACAAACTCTCTATGGCCACACATGCCAACAATGGTGCTTTTTTATGCTTAAATAGCCTTATTGTTAAAGCTGGGCCAACAATTAATATTCCAAAAAATGCCAAAAACGACAGATACCAACCGATATCTCCCCAAACATAGTACGGATTATAAAATGCTGTAATAGCTGCAGCGATTAATATTAAAAGAATTGGTTTTATGTTACGGCCAAAATACCATGCAATTAAACCTAATGTGGCTACAATTGCTGCCCTTACTATAGAAGGTGCATAGCCGGTGACAAGCAAAAATGTATATATTAAAAATAAAGAGCATGCGAGTATCTGAAACCTAGATAGTCTTTTAAGTGACTTAGTTGTGCCACGAATAATAATTGTTAAATTATAGCCCGAGACCGCAACTATATGAGTTAAGCCTGCTGCGGTTAATATTAGGGCAATATCTACAGGCAATAAACTTCTTTGACCTACTAATAGACCCACGCCAAGACTAGCTGCTGGTTCTGGTAATGCAGATTCAACACCTGTAATAAAATCTCGTCTAAAATTATCTATAGGACTCTGCGCTCGCTTAATTACATCAAGTTCGGCAAAAGATATATTGGCTTGTTTGCCACCAAGTGCTGGGTACAATTTTCCATGAACTTTTACTATATCATGACGATATACAGCTGCCTCGCCAAAACCCCGTACTCGTATTTTTCCTGGTAAGGTTTGGTTATCTATAGTAATTTTATCAGCCGTAAACTCTAGTTGGCTTTTAGACGAATAAAAACCGTCTTCGGTAGCTTGAGCAGTTAAAATAACTGTTTTATTAAAAATATCATAGTAAGCTGTATTTTGCGCCTGCAAAACACCTCCTCGCCACCAGCCCATCAATAAGCCGCAAGCTATTATGACCACTAATGCTAAAAGGCCTTTTCTAACAGAAAATGGGAGCAATAGTACAACAAATATAAGCCACCATATGCTAATTGGAACCGTAAATTTTCCAATAAATAATCCAACTAATACCGTAGCCAAAAACACGCTAATTAAAGTTGTGCGATTGAATTATATCTCTTTGCACATTACACACAAATCATAGCAAAAGTATTAGTCATTTGTCAGTTTATTCTCAGAATATATTATTGCTCAATTAAAAACCCCTCCAAAAAGAGGGGATCTTAATCTGGAGGGCCCAGTGAGACTTGAACTCACGACACCCTGCTTAAAAGGCAGGTGCTC
>CAZTUU010000005.1:22313-31515 GCA_964616505.1 uncultured Candidatus Saccharibacteria bacterium | reverse complement strand
AAACCAACCGCATCACCAACCATTATCACTAAAGGTAAATTAGTTTTTTTAGAACTATACTTTGTTCTCTTGTCATCTATGGATGATTTTATGCGGTTTGTATAGTCGGGAGTAGAGAGTCCAGGGTCTTGGATGATGAATATACATCCATTTTTTGGTTTAGGTATTTTTGGCAATATCTCAACTTCAATATTGTAGCCACCTATATTAAATATTTTTTTGCATTTTTTGGTGTTCTCTGTAACCTCGTTTAGCCATTTTTCTACTTGTTTTGTTTTTAATGTAGATATTTGGCGTGTTAATTGAATTTTTTTGTCATTAGCTTTTGCATAATCTTGATTATCAAACAGCGTAGTTACATCAAGCACAAACTCATAACCTCTATCAGTAGTGATAAAAAGATCAGGGGTATAGCCTGATGGTAGGGTAGGTTCATATTTAACCTGCCACCCCTCTTCAATGCAGAATTGGTGCATGGCAAGCTCATAGAAAGCGGGGATAAAATCATTATTTTTTTGACTCTGTAGTCTTGCTAGAAATTTAGGCTTGCTATTATCGGGTATATTAAGAAACCACTTCTCCATTAGCTTCATCAGTTGTTTATTATGTTCCATTTTGCATATACTTATGACCCAAGGATTCTCCCCTTGTGTAACTGCAGGCAGATGATCGATGAAATGTTTATTGAATATCATCTATATATTATATAGCCAACAATTGCTCATCGCGTAGCATGTGTTTAGTAAATATATGATAGATCAATTAGCTTTGGTGCTTTGTTCTATGTAAAGAGCTTAAAGCAATAACTTATTCTATTAATAATCCTTTATGCTTGGTAATGGAAAATAATGTTAGATCTTTCTGTGCAAAATAGTTCCAAATCTCAAAAGCTAAGGCCCGCCAAAAAAATACCTCATTGAAAAATGAGGTATTTTTCTTATGCAAAAGTTCTATATACTCTTTAGTATAGTGACTAAGCAACAAAAACTAATTTTAGTGGTGGCTATTTTGGCATCTTTTGTTGCATTTTTAGATGGATCAGTCATTAATGTTGCTTTGCCGGCTATATCTAAAGAACTTGGCGGGGGGCTAACTACCCAACAGTGGGTGGTAGATGCCTATCTTATAACCCTTGGTGCTTTGATGCTTATTGCTGGCTCATTTTCTGATCTGTTTGGGCGAAAGCGCATATTGGTTATTGGGCTTATTGGTTTTGCTGTAACATCTATTTTGTGTGCAATAGCACCTAACAGTTTGTTCTTGATTGTTTCTAGAGCCTTACAAGGGGTTGCAGGTGCTTTGTTAGTTCCTAGTTCTTTAGCTTTAATTATATCTAGTTTTTCCGGGTCATTGCAGGCTAAAGCGATTGGTTACTGGACTGCCTGGACAGGAATTGCATTTGTGATTGGTCCGCTGTTGGGTGGCTTTTTTGTGGATGCGTTATCTTGGAGATTAATTTTTGCAATTAATATAGTACCAATTACCATAACTATTTGGTTAATTTGGTATATTAAAAAGCCGGATATATACCAAAAAAATGCTCGCATAGATTATATAGGTGCAATACTTTGCGTTATTGGTTTGGGTGGTCCGGTATACGCACTTATAGAGCAATCACAATATGGTATTTTAAGCCCTCTGATATATTTGCCATTTATCATGGGTATTTTATCTTTTATGGCTTTTATTTGGTACGAAAAGCATACATCTCAACCCATGCTAGATCTTGATTTGTTTAAAATTCGCAATTTTGCAATTGGTAATATTGCTACAGTAGCGATATATGCCGGACTATCCATCGCGACCTTTCTTATTGCTGTTTTTGTTCAGCAAACAGGTGGTTACTCGGCATTTGCAGCTGGTATGGCACTGCTGCCCGTAACCATAATTATGTTTTTGCTCTCTTCTCACTTTGGAGCATTGGCTGGTAAGTATGGGCCACGTTTTTTTATGGCAGCTGGGCCAATGGTTGCTGCAGTTGGATTTTTGCTGATGCTAACAGTAAATGATGCTGTTACATATTGGACCCAACTTTTTCCGGGTATTGTAATTTTTGGTATTGGTTTAGCTATGACTGTCGCACCACTAACATCTGCAATATTGGGTTCTATAGATAGTAGAAAAGCTGGCGTTGGTTCTGCGGTAAACAATGCTATTTCTCGGATAGCTGGCCTTGTAGCTATTGCAGCTATAGGTGTAATAGTGGGGCCCGAGTTAAGTGTATCAGGATTTCATAGAGGAGTAGTATCTATTGCTTTACTACTTGTAATTGGTGGAGTTATATCGGCAATTGGCATTACCAACTCCAAGCAGTCAGCTTAAATGTATATTATTTTTTGTTAGTATCAAGTGGTCAAGTGCTCATAAAGTTAGAGATAATGTTCAGAAAATGACTTTAGGTTATTATCATATATGTTTATATTCTGTTTAGTTAGTAGAAGTTATGATTCGGTAGATAATTACGTTACTATGCTATAAAAACAGAGGTAATTTTGTTATTATGTTTTGGTATCGGGCCGATATAGCTCAGTTGGTAGAGCGGCGCTTTCGTAAAGCGTAGGTCAGCGGTTCGACCCCGCTTATCGGCTCCAAAATGCGGGTATCGTATAGTGGCTAATATGTAGCCTTCCCAAGGCTGAGAGGAGAGTTCGATTCTCTCTACCCGCACCATATTTTGGCTTTGGATATGTTAAGATATAGACACTTAAATATGAATTTATAAATTCAATAAAGGCAAAATATTTATGTTTAGTAAAAAGTACTTTCAGGATAGAACAATTTTATTTTTGAATTTAGTGGTAGTTTTAGGGGCTATAATTAACTCTATTGCTATCGCTCTTAGAATAGATAGCAGTCAAACTGTTACTATAATTAGATACCAAGTTGCACTTGGGTTGTCTGGTTTCCAGCGGGGTAGTGTTGTTCAGCTTTATAGCTTTATATTAATGGCAATACTAATTTCTGTGTTTGCAATTTTGTTTAGCGCAAAGATTTATAAACAACGGAGATCTTTAAGTATATTGATATTATCTTTAACTATCATTGCATTGCTATTCAACTTAATTGTCAGTGGTGCAATCTTAAATCTCCAGTAGCTAAATATTTATGAAATCTATAGAAATACCTCTCGTAAAAGATCGTACAAAGCTGTATAGACGTTTTGAGATGCTGCCAGGTATTATGAGCTGGACTCTACTTGCCACACCAGCGATTCTGAGTATTATTAGCCCTACAATAGCTGCATATTTTATAATTGCTTACCTATTAATTTGGTTTATTAAGGCCGTTGGCTTAAATATTAGAGTGGTACAGGGTCATAAAATGCTTAATACTCATATGGCATACGATTGGCAAAAGATGGTACACGAGCTTGACTATCCAAAGCAGGCTTTAAGTAGATACGAAGAAGGCATAAACCCTCAATGGCACTATAAAAATCTTATTAATGCCGAGGTTGTTCACAACAAGTTTAGTCAAAAGATGTTATATCATGCAGTTATTATTGCGGTTTATAATGAATCTGTAGAAATTATTGAGCCTACAATACAGAGTGTTATAAAAAGCCAATATGATACTAAACATTTAATGGTTATTATTGCTTATGAACAAAGAGGGGGTGCAGAGGTAGAAAAGACCGTAAAAGATCTAGTAGATAAATATAGTAGCCATTTTTATATAATGGAAGCAATTTGTCATAAAGATGATATTACTAATGAGGTTATAGGTAAGGGAGGCAATATTACTTATTCTGGATGGTGGTTAAAGAATTATCTAGATAATGAAGGATTTGAGTACGAGAATATAATTGTAACCACTCTAGATGCTGATAACAAACCACATCCACAGTATTTTTCAGCTTTAACGTATGCTTATATTGCTTGCCCTGATGTTATTCATACTTCGTTTCAGCCAGTGCCTATATTTACTAATAATATATGGGATGTACCAGCTCCAATGCGTGTTATTGCTACGGGTAACTCCTTTTGGAATATTGTCTTATCTCTAAGGCCTCATATGCTTCGTAATTTTTCATCTCATGCACAAAGTATGCAAACTTTAGTAGATACCAATTTTTGGAGTGTTCGTACAATCGTAGAAGACGGCCATCAATTTTGGCGTACATATTTTAGGTATGATGGAAAACACGAGGTACATCCCATTATGGTACCTATCTATCAAGACGCTGTACTATCTAGCTCGTATACTAAGACGCTAAAGGCACAATTTGTTCAGGTTAGACGTTGGGCATGGGGGGCTAGCGATATAGCCTACGTATTGTGGACTGGCTGGCATAAAAAGAACCATGTACCAAAGCTGGATCTATTTTTTAAGACTTCTAGGCTTATGGAGGGTCATTTGTCTTGGGCTACGGCACCTCTTTTGTTGCTTTTGGGTGCGTTTGTGCCATTATATATAGCTCCGCATTCTAATATGAGCCTAGTAGCTAACCAGCTACCAATAATTGCTAGTAGAATTCAAACTGTTGCCATGATTGGTTTATTCATTAGTATCTACTACAGCATTAAATTACTACCACCAAAACCACCAAGATATAAGTTTCATAAGCACCTATGGATGCTATTGCAGTGGCTATATATGCCAATAACAACTATATTTTATGGTAGCTTTGCGGCTTTGTATTCTCAAACAAGATTAATGATTGGTAAATATCTGGGTAAGTTTGATGTAACCGATAAAGTCGTTAAAAAATGATAACCTTATATTTTTAATATAGATTTATTTTAATGATTTGTGCACGTCTTTAGATGATTTTAGTGAAGTCTGGAAGGACAGATATTTAATAGAAGCTGCTGCGTCAAAGTTTTTTAGCACTTTTGAAGTATGTAAAGCTATTTGCTTGGTGCTTATCTGGGGTTTGAGAGGTTTATCTTTCGTAATAGAGTTCAGCGTAGTGTCTGTGAGTGCTCTTGCAGTAATTATAGGTGTTGGGAGGTGTTCTATGGCCTTTAGTATGCTAACAAATAGCTTATCATCACTAAAGGGCTCGTAAGTAGCATTATGCTTAATAACAGTCAGCATACTATTTAACTGAAATTTTTCTATAGTTGTGACTATAGATTTACAGGAATAACATTTACGCCGTCGCCATGTTTGGTTGCTATTTTTCTGCAGCCTACTATTAGTTACGCTAGTCTTTTTTCCGCAATACAGGCATACCATGACTATATATTGACATATAGCTATTAAAATTGATAGTGGAAAAAAGGACGTTTCTTGTGGGAAACGTCCTTTAACTTCTTATGCTTACCTTATCTTTTAGGTTGTGCTGACCGTAGTTCGACGGATTCGACGGATACGGTTTACAAATACCTTTGATGAGCGTAGCTCTTCGTAGAATAGCTGAAAGCCATCTAACGTTGATTTGTTACTCAAACAAAACGCCTCGTTTAACGCTAATGATTATAACAATAAACGCTATATATGTCAATAGTTACCAGAGTAGATGTATCAAATATGTATTGGTGGGCCCTAGAGGATTCGAACCTCTCACCTCTTCCACGTCAAGGAAGCGCTCTAGCCAAATGAGCTAAGAGCCCAGAGTTACTTACGTTAATATACCAATAACAGGTTTCTATGGCAAGTATCCACAGTTGTGGATAAGATCATACTAGTAATATAAGGCTAGCAGGTATATACTAGTCTCTACAGGTGAAGTTTTGCAAAGGTGTGTTATAATAAAGTCATTAAGTGATGACGCGGATTCACCGACCGTAACAGCTTCGTTGGCAGTGGTAACGAACGATATCGTGACCTCATAAGTGTCTTGTTGGAAAAATTTGTCTTTTTGAGGAAATCCCTCAGCTGCGAGATAAGATAAATCCCAATAAGAAAGTCCGGTGGAACCTCCGCATAAGATGCGGACCGAGACGTACGAAGATTATATTATGACTATGTCGTAAAATTTATAATCTTCGTACGTCTTTTTTATTAATTTTATAACCAGGGAGATTGAAATGGCACAAGAAAAGTACGATAAAGTTTACGCAATGCGCCATAGCCTGGCACATATTATGGCAGATGCAGTAGGTCGATTGTGGCCTAAAGTTAAATTTGGAGTTGGCCCTGTTGTAGAGAACGGCTTTTATTATGATATTGATTTAGGAGATACAAAAATATCTGAGGATAATTTTAAGCAAATCGAAAAAGAAATGCGGAAGATCATCAAGGATAATTACCTGTTTGAAAAATCGGAAAAACCAATAGATCAAGCTATAAAATGGGCAGAGGATAATAACCAAACATACAAAAAATAGTTGCTAAACTATCTTAAAAGATCTGTTAATACAAATGCCAAAGATATTGACCCTACCGATTTAGGTTTACCAAGCGAAGAAAGTAAAGTAGATAAAGTATCTTTTTATACTAGTGGAAAGTTTACAGATTTGTGCCGCGGCCCACATGCCGAGAGTACGGGTGCAGTAGGAGCGTTTAAATTAATGAGGATCGCTGGTGCTTATTGGAGAGGAAAAGAAACAAATCCACAGATGCAAAGATTGTATGGTGTAGCATTTGATACCAAAGAGGAACTAGATATTTACCTAAATATGCTAGAAGAAGCCAAAAAACGAGATCATCGTAAAATTGGCCAAGAATTAGATCTGTTTATCTTTTCGGATCTTGTTGGGCCTGGACTACCACTTTGGACCCCAAGGGGTACAATTATCCGTACAGAAATTGATAAGTTTATTCAAGATATGCGTAAGGAATATGGTTACCAACAGGTAGCTATTCCTCATATAACTAAAAAAGATTTGTACGAAAAAAGTGGGCATTGGAATAAATTTAAAGACGAACTATTTAGGTCGAAAACTCGTGATGGTCATGAATTTGCCATGAAGCCCATGAACTGTCCTCATCATACGCAGATTTATGCATCAAGGCCGCGTAGCTATAAGGATTTACCAATTAGATATAGTGAAACTACAATGGTCTACCGTGATGAACAAAGTGGGGAATTGGGTGGATTAAGTAGGGTTAGATCAATAACCCAGGATGATGCCCACGTATTTTGTAGGCAGGTACATATAAAAGAGGAAGTATTAAATATCTGGGATATTATAGAGCGTTTTTATGGTGTGTTTGGAATGGATCTATCAGTTAGGCTAAGCACGCGTGATCCAGAAAATGCCTCTGCCTATCTGGGGTCTGCAAAGGTTTGGGATACTGCACAGAATCAACTAAAGGATTTGATAGAAAAAAAGCTAGGTAACGACTATGAACTAGGTGTGGGTGAAGCAGCTTTTTATGGTCCTAAAATAGATTTTAAAGCTAAAGATGCACTAGGTCGAGAACACCAAGTAGCCACTGTACAGTTAGATTTTAATCAGCCAGAAGGTTTTGATTTAACATGTACTAATGAAAAAGGTGAAGCAGAACGTATTGTTATGATTCACTGTGCGATTGCTGGGTCACTTGAAAGGTTTATTAGTATACTCATTGAACACACGGCTGGAAAGTTTCCTGTATGGTTAGCCCCTGAGCAAATAAGGTTTATTACGGTAAACCAGACAGATGCTCTTGTTAATTTTGCAAATGATATTAAAGATAAGGCAAAAGAACTGGGCTTAAGAGTGTCAGTAGATAATGATAATGAATCTGTTGGCAAAAAAATTAGAAACGCCGAGAAAATGAAAATTCCTTATGTAATAGTAATTGGCGAAAAAGAAGTAGAAACAGGTGAAACGGTTCCCCGTATAAGAGGGGATATTAGTGTACAGGAACCCCCCAGACCTATTAAGCTAGATCACTTTATTAAAACCGTACATAACGAAGCAAAATCTCACACATCACATACTACGATGTAAATTTATGAAAACAATTGCAGTAGATATAGATGATGTTTTGGCCCTAAGTGCCCCCGCTTTTATTCAGTATAGTAATAAACGTTGGGGAACTCATTTACGAATAGATGAATACCATGAACATTGGGCGGAATTATGGCAGGTTAATAATGATGTAGTTGAGCAACGAGCAAATGATTATTGGGGTTCAGGAATACTTGATAGACTTGAGAAAGTATCAAATGGTGAGCTTGTTCTGAGATACCTTGCCGAGAACCATAAACTTGTAGTTGCTACCGCTCGTAGGAAACAGCTAGAAAAAGAAACAACCGCATGGATCAATAAACATTTTAATGGCATTTTTAGTGAGGTTCATTTTGCGGGTATGTGGGATAAAGTCACTGATAATTCGATACATGCTACAAAGGCCGAGCTTTGCCGTGAGATTAATGCAGATTATCTGATCGATGATCAACCTAAACACTGTTTTGCCGCAGCCGCTGTCGGTATTGATTCGATATTGTTTGGTAATTATAATTGGAATAGGGTAGATATGTTACCGAGCGGGGTTGTGAGATGCAAAGATTGGAATAATATAAAAGATTACTTTGATGCAAAAAGGTAACAGTTTTAAACAAAAAGTTTATGAGGTTGTAAGTCTTATACCAAGCGGTAAGGTCATGACCTATGGTCAAATTGCGGCTGTTGCTGGTAGCCCGCAGGCCGCAAGAGTAGTGGGGCAAATAGCCCATTTTGGTGACACCGATATTCCGTGGCACAGAGTAGTAAATTCCAAAGGCCAGACTGCATCTGGATTTTGGCCAGACGGAAGGTTGGGCCAATCTCGATTATTGAGGAATGAAGGTGTAGAAGTGTCAAATTATAGATTAGAATTAACCAAACATTTATGGAAACCCCAAAAATAAAATTATTAGCCATTGTTGGGCCTACGGCTAGCGGTAAAACGTCTTTGTCTATAAAAATAGCCAAACAGTTTAGTGGTGAGATTATCGCTGCAGATTCTCGTACTATTTATAAAGGTTTGGACATTGGAACAGCAAAACCAACCAATCAAGAACAGGCCGGGATTATACATCATGGATTGGACTTAATTGGACCTGACCAAGATTTTACAGCTGCAGACTTTAAAAAATATGCAGATATTAAAATTAAAGATATTAATAAAAGAGACAAACTGCCAATTGTTGTTGGAGGTACCGGTTTATACGTAGATTCTGTTTTATATGATTTTAGTTTTATTAATCAAGATAAAAAACTAAAAACACAACTCGATTTACTTAGTAACAAAGAGCTTTTACATATTATTAAAGAAAAAAATCTGGTTAATCCAGAAAATATACAAAACAAACTACATTTGATAAATACCATACTAAGAAACG
>CAZTUU010000005.1:11634-22303 GCA_964616505.1 uncultured Candidatus Saccharibacteria bacterium | reverse complement strand
TTACCAAAAAAACAATCTCTTCCACCCACTACAATAATAATTGGTATTAGCCCCCCAAAAGATGTGCTAAAAAAAAGAATAACTGATCGTGCTACAGATATGGTAAACAAAGGTGTTATAGATGAGATAAAAAATGCAGAAAAGATGTATGGGTGGAATAGCCGTGCAATGACAGGTGGAATATACAGGGCATTAAAGCCTAGTATGATCGATGGACAATCGTATGATGATGCTATAAATTCATTTATAAATAGTGACATAAAACTAGCTAAAAGACAGATGACTTGGTTCAGGCGCAACCCAGATATAAAGTGGTTTAATGATGATAGTACCGCCTATCTATGGTTGATTAACCATTTTAAGGGTAAACTATAGTAGTGAATTTTATTGCAATAGTAATTGGTAAGACTATATTTTTTGGTCTTAAAATAACTGGTCGTAGAGGCGCCACACTACCCGGTCTAGTAGTCGAGAGATGGTTTCCAAAGTTTTTGCCACATATGTTAGATAAGCTTAGTGATGGAGTTTTGATTGTTACTGGTACTAATGGCAAAACTACTACAACTAAAATGCTGGCTTCTATTGTCGGTGGTAGTGAGAGGGTGCTCACAAATCCTACCGGAAGTAACTTTACTAGAGGTATTGTTTCGACAATTATTCAGAATTGCCAATTGTCTGGAAAATTACCATATGATATTGCAATATTAGAGCTAGACGAGGCTTATGCTGCCAAATTTGTAGAGATTTATCATCCACGAGGAACCCTAGTATTAAACGTTATGCGTGATCAGTTAGATAGATTTGCAGAGATAGATTTTACCGCCCAACTGATTACAAAAGTAGTTAAAAAGACATCTGAGTTCGTGGTTTTGAATAGCGATGATCCACGCGTAGCTGCTATGGCAAATCAAACTAATGTGGCGGTTTATTTTTATGCTGTTTCTCCAAGTTTAAGAGATATATTTAAAAATGATGACGAACACCATGGGCCTGTATCTGTCAGGCAAAATAATTTGGATGCTTTAGTTACTTTATGCGATTTAAGTGAGGGTAGCGTTATAGCCAAAATTGACAATAAAGAGGTAACCTTTCCTTTAAAAGCTGGGGGTACTTATAATGCCCAAAATGCTATTGCGGCTTGTGCTGTAGCTAAAGTAATTGGTATAGACACAGATGATATCATTAAGGCTATTTCTGAGGTAAAGCCAGCATTTGGTAGGGGCGAGGTCATTAACATAGCTGGTAAAAAAATAATCTTGCAACTTGTAAAAAATCCTGCAGGCTTTAGACATGCATTAATTAGCGGAAAGGCCGTAAGAAACGAAGCTACAATTATTGCAATTAACGATGATTATGCAGATGGTCGTGATGTTTCTTGGCTTTGGGATGTGACATTTAAGGGCTATATTAAGTCCGATAATATAATTACAACCGGTGTAAGATCCGCTGACATGGCGCTTAGATTAAAATATGACGATATAAAAACTATATTTATTGAGCCCAACCTTGATATATCCCTTAATAAGGGTTTAAATATGATTGCCAAAAACGATACTCTATTAGTTTACGCGACATATACAGCGATGCTTAAATTAAGAAACATACTATCTAAGCAAACTAAGGTAGATTTTGTATGAAAATAAAACAAATAAATATTGTGCATTTGTATCCAAAAGAAATGAATATATATGGAGATAATGGCAATATTTTAGTTTTACAAAAACGACTACAATGGCGCAATATTGATCACAAAGTTCACATGGTTGGCGTAGGTGATAAGTTTCCTCCTAATGTGGACATCGTTATTGGAGGCGGTGGCCAAGACGCAGGGCAATCTACTATTGCGGACGATCTACAAGATAAATCAGAAACACTAGAATATCTTGCCTATGATAAAAAAGTTCCAATGCTTATGATATGCGGGATGTACCAAATGTTTGGACACTATTTTAAGACGCTAAGTGGTCAAAAGATACCTGGCATTGGTATATTGGATATTTATACAGAAGCTAGCGATACTAGAATAATTGGTAACATTGTTTGTAAATCCAACTGTGGTAATTTGTTAGGTTATGAAAACCATAGCGGCAAGACTTATTTACAAAAAGACACTAAGCCGCTAGGGACTACAAATATTGGATTTGGTAATAATGGTGATGACGGTACCGAGGGAGCTGTGATGAATAATGTGTTCGGATCTTATCTGCATGGACCAATATTGGCAAAATCACCAGCATTTGCTGATTTATTGCTTACTAAAGCAATAAATCAGAGTGGTCAGTCTGTGGTGTTCGATACATTAGATGATAATTTAGAACTTAATGCCTCTACGTCTGCCCAAAGTCGGCCTAGATGATTTGACTTTGAGCAACTATCTTAAAAGTATGTCGTAAACTATAGTAAATATTGTTACAATAGTATCATGATCGAACAATTGTTTGGCTCAAAGACCAGAGTAAAGCTACTACAGCTTTTTTATCAGAATCCTAATCGGTCATATTATGTACGTGAAATAACACGTAAAATAGACGAGCAGATTAATTCTGTTAGGCGCGAGCTTTCTAATTTGCTCAGTATTGGCATAATTACATCAGATAGCACAAATAATAAACTTTATTACGAGGTAAGCCAAGATTTTGAGTATTATGGCGCATTGGCAAATATTTTTGGAGGAGCTAAGTTATCATCTAGGTCAGATAAAAAATCACAAATCTCTAAAAAAGAAGATCAGGATAAGCTTGGTAGTGATGATTTGGGATCAAAAGAACCAGTAGAGTCAAAAATTCAAATAGAAGGAGATCCATTTGTGCAGGGTCTTGCTAAGACAGGTAATGTTAGGCTTGCATTATATACAGGACAATTTACAAGAGACAACATAGCTGGTATAGATATTGTAATAGTTGGTGATGTAAACGAATCTAGTATAGAGAATTTAGTTAAAGAATTAGAAAAAACAGAAAAGAAAGAATTACGGTACAGTATCTTTACTACAGACGAGTATGGGTATCGTGAGCAAGTGAATGACAGATTTATTTCTAATGTCAAAGATGCAAAAAAAGTAATTCTTATAGATAAAGATAATAGGTTTTAAAGGAGTAATATAAAAAATGGAAGTTCAGTTTTTTGGCGCCAATTGTGTAAAGATATCAAGCAAAAAGGCTAGTATAGTAGTAGATGATAATTTAGAAAAGTTGGGCTTAAAGCCTGTTATCAAAGATGGTGATATTGCTCTGTATACTTTACCTGATCATCCAGACTCTGGTGCCAGATTTATTATTGATGGTCCAGGTGAATATGAGATTTCTGAAGTATCAATTTTAGGTATATCGGCTCAATCTCACTTTGATACTACGGGTAAAAACTCTACCATGTATAGTGTAAGAATAGATGGTTTTTCTGTAGGTATTTTGGGGCACATAGATGTAAATTTATCCGACCAGCAACTTGAGTCACTTGGTCTTATAGATGTGTTGTTTGTGCCAGTAGGTGGTAATGGCTACACATTGGATGCTATAGACGCAGCACGCCTTGTAAAAAAGATAGAACCGAAAGTGGTAATACCGACGAATTTTGCCGATAGCGGTATAGTGTTTGAGGTACCCCAGAATGAAGTTAAATTATTCTTAGATGCTATGGGTGTATCTGGAGTAGAAGAAAAAGATAAAATTAAATTTAAAATTAATGAATTGGGCGATAAGACAGAAACCATTGTACTAAAAAGAGCTTAAATATATTAGATCAATTTATAATTAAATAAGCCTCGCTTTAAAGCGAGGCTTATTTAATTATAAATTGATCTACAGTATGCCTTTTTTCTTGAGCGTTCTAATAGCTTGGGTGCTTATTTTAAGACGGATTTTTTTACCATCTACAATAATAGTCTTAGATTGTAAGTTAGGTTTCCACACTTTTTTAGTATGACGCTGCGAAAAACTTACGTTATTTCCGTATTGCTTGCCTTTACCGGTGATGTCACATATTTGCATAATTTTACCTCTTGCGATTCAATTGTAAATTTTACATTTTTTATGTCCATAAGTCAAGGGTAAAGATTTTATTAGTCAAATCCTATATACTATTGCTAATGATTATTAGTGAGCTAATGGTAACAATTGCTTTTTCATTGATTGCAATACTGATCTCTATAACATGCCATGAATTTATGCATGGCTATACTGCATATTTACTTGGTGATGATACTGCTAAAAATGATGGCCGGCTGACATTAAATCCTATAGCTCATATTGATATATTTACTACTATATTATTGCCAATAGTTTTACTATTACTACATATGCCTGCTTTTGGAGCAGCAAAACCTGTGCCAATTAATCCTGGAAAACTAAAATATGATGAATTTGGAGCAGCTTTAGTTGGTTTAGCGGGACCTTTAACTAATTTTATATTGGCAATAGTCGGAGGTGTTACATTGCATTTTACTAGTAGCATTGGGGGTGTATGGTCTGTATGGTGGGGAATTTTTATTGCAATAAATATAGGCTTTTTTATTTTTAATATGATACCTTTTCCACCCCTAGATGGGTCTAGGGTGCTTTACGCTTTTGCGCCCGAATCTTTGCAAAAAGCTATGGAACATATAGAGCGATTTGGTATTGTAGCAATATTAGTATTTATGTTGGTGCTGTTTCCGCTGATCGGTCCTTACCTGCAAGAACTAAACCAGATATTAATTAATTTTGTTATTACAATTTAGGGTAATTATAAGTTAGTTGATATGTATGCTACTTTCATATGTATGGCTAACTAAAGTATAATATTAACTGGTAGACGTGTTGCATTCATTGATTTCTGAATACTTCAATATAGGGAATTCAACAGATATGATTATAATGATTATAGTGAGGATACCCACTTAGTTTTCAGCAGAAATCTAAGCAATATGTAGCACGTTTGCCAAACCTCGGGGTGTAGCGCAGTTGGCTAGCGCGTACGGCTGGGGGCCGTGAGGTCGCAGGTTCAAGTCCTGTCACCCCGACCAATATGATTTAGAAACGGTGTTTGATACTATTGTTTGACAATTTTGGAGGAGTTATCCAATTAGCAGAATGATGTGTAAATATAGGATTGTTGTAAAAATAAACTATGTAACCAAACTTTGATGAATATTGCATTAGCCAAGAGTGGAATTCTTAAGATAGTCTATATTGATGTAGTAAACTTAACAACTTAACATAGTTTATCTAGAACTAGACTACTGCCGCATATGTAACTATGAATAATGTCACATGATAATGCTTGTCATTATCATGTGACATTTCTAGCCTTAGTTATGTTTTAATTCTGTATAATGAATAACATAGTGTAGATTCACCCGTTTACTCTAGGCCACACTAATGCTCTATTTTTTTTGGTATAATTTAGTAAGTCACCTAAGATTAGTGGAATAGCCAATAATTACAATAATAGAAAGAAAATAAATTATGAATACATTAAAATTTGATAGTCAATTTGTGCCAAGCATATTAGATGGTACAAAATATGCAACGTGGCATATTAATGATAATACAAATTACAACGTGGATGATTTGGTTAATCTTATTAACAACGAAAATCAACAATTGTTCGGGTACGGTCTTATCAAGGAAGTAGTTATTAAACACCTAGGTAGCCTTAATAATAATGATATAGATGGCCATGAGCAATATGCGGATGATAATGAAATGTATGAAACTTTTCGTAAGTATTATGGACATTCTGTAGATAGTGAATCTGTTGTGACTATAATAAAATTTAAGCTAGTAGACAAGCTGCAAACCTATGATGAACTAAAAACTAAGCAACTAATAGACGCAAAACTATATACAGATGGTGGTTCTCGCGGTAACCCAGGCCCATCAGCTAGCGGTGTTGTTATACTAGATTTGGATAATAATGTTGTAAAAAAAACAGGTGAATATTTGGGCATAACCACTAATAATCAGGCAGAATATAGGGCTGTACTATTGGGTTTACAAACTGCACAACAGCTTGGTATAAAAAATCTTGATGTATATATGGATAGCCTGTTAATAGTTAACCAGATGCTAGGTAAATATAAGATTAAAAGCCCAGACTTGCTGCCTATCTTTGAGAATATACACAAACTTGTTCTTAATTTTAACAGGGTAAGCTTTACTCATATTCCTAGAGAGCTTAATAAGCTAGCCGACCAACAAGTTAACGATATATTAGATGCTCAGTAATATTTAACAAAAATCCTATATAATGGTAATTGCTAGATTATCGACTGATCGCCCCGCACCTTAATCTGCTTAACTAAGCCTTGTGTATTTTTTGAGCAAATTAAGGTGCGGGGAGGAAAGTCCGGGCAGCGTATAGCACGACAGTTGCTAACGGCAACCAAGAGTAATCTTAGGGAAAGTGCCACAGAAACTAAACCGCTTATGAATTATCACTTTAGTGAGAATACATAAGTAAGGGTGAAACGAGTGGGGTAAGTGCCCACAGTCTGGCTAGGTGACTAGCTAGAGAGGTAAACCCTGTTGGCTGCAAGGAGTGACTCTGTGTTTGTTTATCAAATTAGCCGCTTGCTAAGAGTCACGATTAACCGCTTGAGCTATATAGTAATATATACGCCTAGATAGATGATCAGATAGAACAGAACCCGGCTTATAGATAATCTGGCAATCAAAAAACCCAAAGTTTAAACTATGGGTTTTTTGATTGGAACAGTTTAGCCTGGCCTAACTAGGCAGTTGCTTGCTTGACAATTTCTTTAAAAGCAGTTGGTTCGTTAACAGCCAATTCCGCTAAGATTTTTCTATCTACTGTAATATTAGCGACTGTTAAAGATTTGATTAGTCTACTGTAAGTAGTGCCGTTTTCTCTGGCAGCGGCATTAATACGTGTATTCCAGAGGCTCCTAAATGTTCTCTTGCGATTTTTACGATCACGAGTAGCATACTGTAGGGCCTTTATGACTCCTTGCCGTCCTAGCTTAATGCTACGGCGTCTAGAATGCTGCATACCTTTAGTAGCTTGGCGTATTTTATTGTGTTTGTGATGAGAGGCAACACCTCGTTTAACTCGCATTTATTTAACTCCTAACTTTCGTTTCAGGTTGCGTTCTGTACTACCAACTATTTCTTTTAATCCAGCATAGGTACGTTTACGACTTTTACTTTTCTTTTCTAATAAGTGGTTACCACCATTTTTGCGACCTAATAGCTTACCATTTTTGGTTACTTTCAGCCTATCTTTGCTACCACTATGTGTTTTTAACTTTGGCATTGTTACTCCTTAATACTGCACTTAATTGTCTACCGGCGAATTGAGGTTTTTGATCAACAGTTATATTATCGCCTAACTCTGCAAGTAGCTTGTCTATTAGTTTAAAACCAATTTCTTTATGAGCCAGTTCACGTCCGCGGTAAATAATAACCAAACGAACTTTGTCACCATCATCCAAAAAGCTAGTAACCTTTTTTAGCTTGACTGCAATATCGTGGTCGCTAATTTTCAAACCAAAACGCATTTGTTTTAATTCGCTTGTTTTAGCATTACGTTTGCTTTTTTGTAGTTGTTTGGTCTTTTGGTAATTATACTTACCCCAGTCAACTATTTTGGCAACAGGCGGATCTGCATCTGGTGAAATTTCTACCAAATCTAGGTCTGCGTCACGTGCTACCTGTAAGGCTTCTCTCTTAGAAATAACACCTAATTGATTACCATCTTGATCGATAACTCTTAGAACACTTGCTCTTATTGCCTCGTTAATGCGAGTATACTTGTTAATGTATTATTCTCCTTTTTCTTTACGTATTATTATAACAGATGAGCTAACAGTGGTCAATACAGACTTTATTAAATTCTAAATATATTGAGGTTTGGGCCTATATTGTAAGGCTTCTGCTATTTGTTTTTGAGTAATATTTTGTGATTGCTCAATATCTGCGATAGTACGAGCTACCTTAAGTACTCTCATATAGCTTCTGGCAGAGAGCTCTAAAGTCCCCGCTGCCTTATTTAGTAGGTCCAAGGCATCTTGATCTGCCATAGCAAATTTTTTCAATTTTTTGTTGTCTAGGATGCTGTTAAGATCTTTTTCTTGTCTTTTGTATTGCAGGGCTCTGGCAGTCTGTACTCGCTTTTTTATATCTGGAGAAGCTGATTTGTCAGATGTCTTTAAAAGTTTATCATGGTCTATTGATCCGACAGTAATATGTATGTCTATTCTATCTAAAATTGGCCCAGATAATCTTTTTTGGTATTGCTGTATTTGCGATGCCGTACATATGCAGGTTTTGTCTGAGTATAAATAGCCACAGGGGCACGGGTTGCTGGTTGCTATAAGTATAAAATTAGCAGGGAATGTAGCAGTTTGTTGAGCCCTTGAGATTGATATTTCTCTATCTTCTAGCGGTTGACGCAAGGCTTCTATTGTATATCTTCCAAATTCGGGTAGCTCATCTAAGAACAGTACTCCGTTATGGGCTAAGCTTATTTCTCCTGGTCGTAAATTGTGACCACCGCCGGTAATAGCTACGTTACTTGCGCTATGATGGGGTGTTCTGAGTGGTGGTGTAACAATAATGTCTTCGTAGTCATGTGAGGCTAGGCTATGTAAATGAGTTACCTCAATTGCTTGTTCGGTAGTTAATTGAGGTAGTATATTGATGAAAGCCTTAGCAAGCATAGACTTTCCGGTGCCTGGTGGTCCAGACATAATAACGTTATGACCACCTGCTGCTGCAATTTCTAGGGCTCTTTTAGCAGTTTCCTGGCCCTGAATTTCATTAAAATCAATCATATTAGAATGATGTTGATCTGTTTTTACTGTAGTATCCTGTGTTATTGGAGCTATTAACTTAGCTTTATTTATATGTTCAACGACGTTTTTAAGGCTATCAGAAGCATATATATTAGTATATCCAAGCAGGGCAGCCTGCTTTTTATTAGCCGATGGTATGAATATAGCTTTGCTTTTACTACATAGGCTATTATTTAATTTTCCTAATAATCCCCTAACAGATCTTAGCTTACCGTCTAGTCCTAGCTCGCCTATGAATATATACCCAGATAAATCTTCAGTAATCTGTCCGTCGCTTTGTAGAACAGCTATAGCCATAGCTAGATCTAAGCTTGCAGTGTTTTTTGGTAGTTCTGCCGGTGCTAAATTTATAACAATTTTTTTGCGTGGGTATACATAGTTAGATTTGGTAATTGCAATGCGTAGTCTTTCTTTTGATTCGTCGACTGCTTTATTTGCCATTCCTACTATGGTTATAGATGGCAAGCTTTTAGAGAGGCTGCATTCTACGTCTATTGGCTGTGATTGGAACCCTAAGTTGATAATGCTAGTGACACTCATATCTAAAATATTAACACAGTGTCACTGCAGGTTTATAAGTCTTGTCAAATAAAAATACCTTTGTCGAGCTGCGAACGACAAAGGTATTTTTGAGTTTTTATATTTCGCTTAGACTATATTATTTAAACAACGGCTCGCGAGTAGCCGTTGTTTTTAGTCTAGGTTTTTGTTTTTGAGTACTTTTTTTATTCAAAGTACTGACCCCATATTATAAATAAGCAAAAGCACTGTCAATGCAATTTAAAAACAAACCTGTGTATAACTTTTATTATATCAAATCAATAGTATGGATATTGGTCTGCTGTTTGATAGTTAGCATCATAAATTGAACCTAAGCTAGCCCAGTAAGGTATCAACTATGGAATGATTACTATAGAAATAATGATGCTATAGGTAACCAAAATAATTTAAGATAAACCAACTTATGAGCCTACTTGCTTTGTGATATTTGGTAGGACATTTTTAGACATTAACTCGATTTATGTAAAGACTATTTTAACTGAGTCATTCAGAACTGATAACTAAGTTATTTTATCCGACAGACAGGTACTAGTAAGTGCATTGATAGCAGAAAAAGAGTTTATGGACAATGTGGGTAGCCTAGAGTAAATTGGGAATTTGTGTACGTAGAATACTATAAGCTATAAGTTTTTGCAGTGGATGAGGATTTTCGAGGTCTATAGAGTGGAATAGCAGCATTCAATGGACTACTAGGCATATTATTACGCAAAGCTAATTTTGTTAGGCTAGCATACCAGCCAGCTATAAAATAAATAATTTATACATGGCTCAGAGTACCTATAATTACATATATTAAATAGGCTAACTTGCTTTACTAATTGGTATAGAAAATGTTAACTAAAGCCTAATATTAAAAGCTAAAATATGCCAAAAAATCAGGTATACCAGTAATGTTAATAACAAATGTTGTATCAATAACAACATATATACAAAGATTTTATATGATTAATAATGTAAATAAGTCTACATGTTACTATTGACAAGCTTATGCTTGTGTGATAGATTATCTGTAGTGAGTTAAAACAAAAACTTACAAAAAAAACGAATGCAAAAGACACATAAAATTTGCATCACGGATATCGCCCTCCCGTTATTGGGGGAGCGGTCAGTCAAATCTCTGTTTAGACGGTAAGCGCTATAAAATAATATTTAATGAGCGGTTTTACCGTCTCAGAGAATTTTTGTATAACTCATAATTTGCCGCAGACTCTGCGGTTTTTTATTTTTATGAGTAAAAGTATAATTATGGTTAAATTAATAGTGCATTAAATATCATTTAAAGTAAGAGTAGTGTTTTATAAAAATTCGTGGAAATAT
>CAZTUU010000005.1:9828-11619 GCA_964616505.1 uncultured Candidatus Saccharibacteria bacterium | reverse complement strand
GTTGTATTTACGGGCATTGTTAATGCAACGGAGGCTAATCTACTAGTTTACCTAGTAGTATTCTTACTATTATTTATTATATTCAGTTTAGCTATTGGCTTAGTCTTAAGGGTTGCTTATGGGGCAATGCATAAAGCTTCCAGGATTTTTATATCATTTGTTTTAGCATTTATACCTACTGGTATATTGGCTCTTAGTAGTTTAAGTAGTGTAACAGTTATGGATTTTGCACTTGTTTTAGCTATACCGATATTACTGGTTTGGTATGGATTAAAGAATAATTTAATAAAATAGATCTAAAATAGATTTTTTAATAAAAAGATTATTATATAAGACAAGAATAAGCATTTATTTTTTGTTATAATAACCTCTGATGGATCAAATGCCTTCTCAACACAATCAAGAGTTCTCTATACCAGAGATGCAACCAGCACCAAATCAGGGTGATGAAGCTCCTAAAAAGCATCCAGAAAGTGCTCCGGAAACATCTCGTGGGGAGATGATTTCTCAAGCTGTATCGGCAGTATCTCAGGCGCAAGATGATGATGTAAATACGATTGTGGTAGATGAAAATACTAAAACTATAGCTCAGCCAATTCAGTCTCAAGCCACTAACCCACAAATTGCAGATGATGTAGATGTCATAGAGAAAGAGTGGGTGGCTAAAGCTAAAGAAATTGTATTGAAAACTAGGGATGACCCTCATTCACAATCTAGTCAGTTAATGATATTTAGGCATGATTACATGAAGAAACGCTACGGTAAAGAGATTAAGCTACCAGATGAGCAAGCAGCTTAAACAAATCTATAACGGCTCAGTAGAAGCACTATGTTTATAGTACTTCTTGTTGTTATTTGCTCGATTATTGTCCTAGGGCTTTTTATATTGTGGAGAGTCAGAAGTTTACTAAGAGAAGCTAAGAACTATGAGCGTGGGATAAAAATGGTTCCACTTCTTATACATTTGCCGCCCCCGAGTGATGATGTGCAGAATGAGGGTCGCGATGCAAGGGAGATTGTTGATGAGAACGTATCAAGGGCTCAGGTTTTGTTTAATATTATTGCTAGTACGGCCCAGAATGGATTTAAAAGTAAATTTTATGGTCAACGACACTTAAGCCTAGAAATTGTTGCTTATAAAGGGGTAGTCCACTTTTACGCGGCTGTCCCTGTAGCTTTAACTTCGGTAATAGAGCAAGCTATACTAAGTGCATACCCCAATAGTCATATAGAAGAGGTTGCAGAGCACAATATATTTAATCCAGTTGGTAAGTTAAGCGGTACTACTGGTGGGGAGCTAGTGCTAAAAGAAAAGTTTGTTTACCCAATCGCCACTTTTCAAGATATTAAGCGTGATACTATTCAGTCACTATTAGGTTCTTTTTCTAAATTAGATAAAGACGACGGCGTTGGTATACAAATTTTACTAAGACCAGCTAATAAAGGTTGGACGAAAACTGCTTCTTCTGAATCTACTAGTTTAAGGCAGGGTAAGAAAAACAAAAAAGGCTTAGAGTTTATATTGTCGATTGCAAAAGATTTATTCGTTGCACCCGTAAAGGCTCCCGAGTCCAAAGCTGGTGGTGAATCATCTGACAAGCCAGCTTCAAGCCTAGATCAATCTAAGGCAGAATCTATTGACGAAAAAGTTAAATATCCTGGATATGAAGTATTGATACGCGTAGTCGTGTCGTCTAATATTTCACAAAGAGCCCAGACAATCATATCTAATATTAATGCTACTTTCGCGTTGTATGACCTACCTGGTAAGAATGGTTTTAAATTTGTACC
>CAZTUU010000005.1:0-9818 GCA_964616505.1 uncultured Candidatus Saccharibacteria bacterium | reverse complement strand
TGGAAAGTTTTGTCACAGCCTATATTCTTAGATTTTTTCCTCCGGAGCAAAACAAAAACATATTAAATTCGGTTGAGCTAGCTACATTATTTCATTTTCCAGATGCGTCGAATATACCTACTACTCAGCTTGAGCGCCAGGGATCTAAGCAAGTAGATGGTCCACGTAATATGTTAAATGAGGGCTTAATGCTCGGCTATAACATCTTTAGGGGCACTAAGAAGCCCATCTATTTATCTGAGCCTGATAGGCGTAGGCATATGTATATTATTGGAGAAACTGGAACAGGTAAGACAACTTTTTTAAATAATATAGCAGTGCAAGATATGCTTGAGGGTAGAGGTTTTGCCTTTATTGATCCCCACGGAGATGCTGCCGAGGAAATATTGGGTATGGTGCCCAAGGAGCGAGCCGAAGATGTTATATATTTCTGCCCTTCTGACATGCAGTATCCTTTAGGGCTAAACTTGTTTGAATATGACACGCCAGATCAAAAGGACTTTTTGATTCAAGAGACAATCAATATGATTTATGCATTGTATGACCCTAATCGTACTGGGATGGTTGGGGCTAGGTTTGAACATATTTTTAGAAACTGCGCATTATTACTTATGGCTGATCCTAATGGGGGAACTTTTGTAGATGTACCAAAATTATTGATTGATCCTGATTTTGTAAAGCAGAAATTAAAATATTGTGATGATCAAAATGTATTAGATTTTTGGACCAAAGAATTTCCAAATTCACAAAGGTCAAATGACGCCGGGGAGGTTAATAGTTGGGTAGCTAGCAAATTTGGTGCATTTTTATCTAATGAAATGATGCGTAATATTATCGGTCAAACTAAAAGCTCATTTAATTTGCGAGAGATAATGGATCAAAAAAAGATATTTATTGTTAATCTTAGCAAGGGTAAGACAGGTGATTTAAACTCTAGATTACTAGGAATGATGTTTGTTATGAAGTTTCAGGCTGCAGCTATGAGTAGGGCTGATATGCCCGAAGATCAACGCAACGACTTTTCACTAATAGTTGATGAGTTTCAGAACTTTTCTACTGATTCATTTGCGACAATTTTGAGTGAGGCTCGTAAATATAAGCTTAATCTAGTTATGGCTAACCAGTATATAGGTCAGCTTTCTGATGAAATACGTGATGCAGTTTTGGGTAACGTTGGACAAGTGGTAGCTTACAGAGTGGGTAATGAATCTGCAGAAGCAATGGCTAAATATATGGAGCCTATATTTGATACAGATGATTTGCGTAAAATCCCTAATTTTAATAGTGCAGTAAGGATGCTAATTGGTGGTATACCTACACAACCATTCAGCATGGCTGGGTTACCCCCATTAGGCAAAACTAACAAGCAACTTGCAGAAGCCATGAAACAGCTTTCTGCTGCTAAATATGGAAAACCTAGAGCACAAGTTTCAGAAGAGATATTTAAGCGGCTGAAACCAGAGACCCCGGCAAAGCCATCTTTTGGTGGTGGATCTCCGTTTGGGAGTATGGGCAGCCAGCAAGTCGCTGGCAAACCTGTGGGTTTATCTGGCCCACCTGGAGCCACAAAAGGAGCTCAACCATCATTTTTGGATGAGTGGTTAGCTAAGCGTAAAGCAGCTAGTCAGAATAACCCTACGCAGGCTAAGCGGCCAAGTAATGTAAAGCTTCAAGATGGTAGCAGTGGTAATGCAAAAGGATTTGCGTCCGCAGATACGCCAAATTTAGTTGAGAATCAATCTATTAGTGATAAAAAAGATAACAATAACGGTAATATATCTAGTAATTCACTAGATGCTATAGAAGTTAACAATATTGCCGATGAATTAAGAAGTAGCATGGTCTCTAAGAACAATGATAACGATTTAGAAATGTCCGAGAAAGAAGCTACGCAGTATCTTAAGAAAACTAAATCTGATGATCTGCTAAAACACAATGATACCATTTATATAGACAGAGAATGTAATCTGGAAAATAAAGACTCCTAGTAAGGCTAGAATCTATACTTTTTTGGTAATTTTTTTGAATATATTTCTAGTAAACTCAACAATTAAACCTAATACAAAACCGATAATAAACAGTACAGCAAATAGACTATAAGGTACCTCAAAGCCAACTTTTCTAGCTACTACAAGAACTAATAAACTCCCCACTAAGGCGAGAAGCCCGCCACCAATTATGCCACTTGGGCGTGCTATGGTTTTTGCGCCAACTTCGCTAACTGATTCTATGATTTTTTGGTGTATAAACTTGCTCATGATTTTTTGCGAGGGGGCTAAATCTTTTCTGATAATTTTTAATGTTTTTTGGTATGATTCATTTTTAATTTTTTTTGTGATGTATTGATGACGGGGTGTTGTTTCTTGTGATTTATACTTTTCTGGTTTTGCTACAGTTTTCTCTTTTGATATTGCTAGTTTTTCAATATTAGATCGAGCATCTTCTATTTGCTCATTTTTTTTTGTTCTATTTTCTATAGAATATTTATATGCTTCTAGCTGCTCGGTAGAATTTTCTATTTTATTAGGTTTATAATCTTGTTCAAAATTATGTGGGAATCTCTCGCTCATTTTTACATTCCTCCTGTAGAGTAATCATTCTTTACTATATCAAGCTCTTTAGCCAAGAGCCTTGTGCGATATAAAAAGTATCCTATGATTGTGACCAATATGGCACTAACAAACATAGCTGTGCCTGGCCCTGTGTTGGGTAGAGAAGTTGCTGTTTGCTCGACTACCTTAGAAGCTGGTTTATCTAGTTTTATGTAGACATCCCGGCCGTAAACGTTATGCATAGTATAGTCATAAGATAATGGATTAGATATTGACGTAGGTGTAGCCGGTATCGGATTTTTTACAGTAACCGTAAATGTTTTTTCTATTTTACTACCGGCAGGTATAGTTACGGCAGGCCAGCTAAGGACGTCTGTAGAAGAATTAAAGGTGGCATCGTTTTTATCTGTTAGATCTGCATATTCTAAGATATCAGCTATATTTTCGCCGTATTCACCATCTAGATTTAAGTTAACTGCCGGAGCATCACCACTATTTTCTATTGTTAGAGTATATTTAAGCACGTCGCTAGCATGCGCTGTGGTACCGTTAGCATCTTTAATGCCTTGTGTCATATTACTAACATTTTTGTCGGTAGATATTCTAGCAACAGGGTTAACTGGCTGGGCTATTGTTTCTTTTAACTCGCAGCTTTGGCTAGGTTGCACACTGCCCGTAGTGGCTTCTAACTCTGCTCTAACATTGTAAACTCCAGCACTCGGAAAAGTGTAGTCAAATATTTGACTATCTGATCCAGAACTCATTGCTTGCGCCCCAACTTTTTTGTCATTAACAAAATAGTTTATCTGTTTAGCTGCGCCACCTTTTTGCATCAGTATTGTTGTCTGGTATTTACGGGTGTTCCAAGATGGAGTTCCTACTACCTTTAGCGATTGGCACGTTAATTGGGGTACTATGCAGCTTTGATTATATGGTATCTGTGAACCATCTGGGCAAGTAGCGATACATTCTGATATACCACCAGGTGGTATGGGTAAACCTGTGCCTGGGCACACTAGTTTAATGATATTTACGCAAGATATTGGGTTATTACCGTCAGATGATGCTGGTTTTGAGTTTCCGGCATCTATTGTACTAGCGTTACAAACTTGTTTGGTATTAGAGGCAATATCTTTTGCCTTAACATTTACATTAATGGTATACCACCTAGATGATGAGCCTAGAGCACCATCTTTACTATTGATTTTCCAGGTTAAACTTTGACCTTGCTGGCTAAATTTGAGGTCTAAATTACTAGTGTAATTTACATAACTAAATTCCTCTGATAATTTATCAGTAATTGAGACGTTTTTTGCATTCGCTAAACCATGATTTCTAAATTCAATTTTATAAGAAATAGTTTCACCTACAGAGGCGGTGCTTGAGGATATTCGTTGTTTGGTAATATCAAGATTTGGCTGTTTAGATCCTTTTTCTATAACTATGTTGCCACATCCTTTTAATAAAATCCAAAATTTAAATCCGTAGGCACTCGTTCCTTCTATTGCTGGGTATCCATTTGGGTATTGACCTTTACGCCAATATTCCAGGGGAAATTCATAAATTCCACCATCCGATACAGAGGGTATTTTTACAAATGTATCAGGGTATTGAGTTGGAGATCTTGAGGTATTTATATAATCATGACCATCATTATCTTTAATAGTAGTTAATTTTGCATTTTGTATTTGTTCTTTACCGATGCCATAGTAATCGAAGATTGCTTTAATGTCTTTTCTACCAGCCTGGTCTTTGTTCTGATTGTAAGCTTTTAATACATCTTGCTTAGATGTTGCTCCATATACAATATCTGAAGCACTCGTAGCCAGAGAAGGCTTAGAGGGGAACATAATGGCAAAAATCTGTACAAGTAACACTAATAATATCAATATAAAGCCCAGTTTTCGTATTGCTTCTTCGCGATGTAATCGACTTAAATAAAATGATACTTGCCCTAGCAGCGTGGGAGAAAAGGGAAGATTTGACACTAATTTTTTGAACATTTTTTATTTCACCTATTTTCTATGGTATATTTAACCACATTTTTATGTGTTCACACAAACATACTTATGGTTGTACATTTTTGAGGTAACATCTATAATATGTAAAGATATTAATTAATAAATTTTTGGTAGGGTATGGTTAAACAAAAAAATACTGCTCAGGCTTATGATGCGGGGCAAATTCAGGTACTAGAGGGCTTAGAGCCTGTACGAAAACGACCAGGTATGTATATCGGTAGTACTGGTAAAGAGGGCTTGCATCATCTAATTAAAGAAATTGCCGATAACTCTATAGATGAGGCTATTGCTGGAGAAGCTACATATGTAACAGTAAAACTACTAAAAGATGGCGGCGTAACTGTTTCTGACAATGGACGTGGAATCCCGGTGGATGTTCATCCAAAAACTGGCAAAAGTACATTGGAAACTGTATTAACCATTTTACATGCAGGTGGAAAATTTGGTGGCGGTGGCTACAAGGTATCTAGTGGTTTGCACGGAGTTGGAATAAGTGTAGTTAATGCACTATCTTCTAAATTAATTGCTGAGGTTAATAAAGACGGTAAATTATACAGGCAAACTTACTCTAAGGGATTTCCTACCTCAGAGCTGGAGATTGTTGGTAAAAGTGATAAATCTGGCACAACTATATCTTTTTGGCCAGATGATACCATTTTTCAAACTACAACTCTAGATTATAACTGGGTAGTAGATTATCTAAGGCACCAAGCCTATTTAACTAAAGGTGTAAAAACGACCGTATTTGATGAAAATACCTCCGAAAATTATAGTTTTTATTTTGAGGGCGGTATACAAAGCTACGTCAGGCATTTAAATATCGGAAAAGACGTTATTGGTGATAAAGTCTTTTATGTCGAGAAACAAATACAAGATGTAATGGTGGAGATTGCACTTCAGTATAATGATAGTTTTAACGAAACAGTAAAAGCATTTGCCAATAATGTATTCAACCCAGATGGTGGAACGCATTTAGTAGGTTTTAGGACAGCACTTACCAGAGTAATTAATGATTATGCTAGAAAAAATGGTCTATTAAAAGAAAAAGAAGAAAACCTAACAGGAGAAGATTGTAGAGAGGGTTTAACTGCAGTTATATTAGTTAAAATTCCAGACCCTCAATTTGAAGGTCAAACTAAAAATAAACTTGGTAATACAGAAGTTCGTGGTTATGTAGATAAAGTAACTAGTGAGTACCTAGTTTATTATCTAGAAGAGAACCCAACAGTAGCTAAATCAATTATAGGAAAGGCCTTACTTGCTTCTAGGGCACGTAAGGCTGCTAGAGCTGCTAGAGAAAATATTATTCGAAAAGGTGTTTTAGATGGTGCATCTATGCCAGGAAAACTTGCAGATTGCTCTAGTAAATCACCAAGTGATTCAGAGATATATCTAGTAGAGGGAGACTCTGCTGGAGGCTCTGCCAAGAGTGGACGTGATAGTAAGACCCAGGCTATTTTACCTCTTAGGGGTAAGGTTTTGAATGTCGAACGAGCTCGAATGGATAAAATGTTGGCTAATAACGAGATAGTAAGCCTGATTAAAGCATTGGGCGTTGGAATAGATGAGCAGTTTTCTATCGATGGCCTCAGATATCATCGTATTATTATTATGACTGATGCCGATGTTGATGGGTCTCATATTAGTACGTTGCTACTCACATTCTTTTTTAGGTATATGTTGCCAGTTATCGACGGAGGATACTTGTATCTTGCCAAGCCACCTCTTTATCTAATAAAATCTGCTGGTGGCAAAAAGCGCTATGCATATTCTGACGAAGAACGTGATTCTATTATTGACCAGTTAATATTAGACAGAAAAACTAACGGAACCAAAATAGACATTAACGATGATCGTAAAAAGCAAGCTGGCATAACAGATTTGCAACGATATAAAGGTTTGGGAGAAATGGATGCTGATCAGCTATGGGAGACAACTATGAACCCAGAAAATAGAGTTCTCATACAGGTTAGGGTAGAAGATGCCGAAAAGGCAGATGCTATTTTTAATAAGCTTATGGGGCAAGAGGTAGAGCTGCGCAAAAACTTTATTCAGACACGTGCGAAATTTGTAAAGGATTTGGATATATAAAATGGAAGAAAATACATCACAAAAACCAGAATTAGAAATTATTCCACCAGCCCAGACTCACTCTAGAGAATTAGAGTTGCAATCCGTAGAAGATGTAATGGAGGACAGCTATCTTAGATACTCTATGAGCGTTATTGTTGCTAGGGCACTCCCTGACGTCAGAGACGGACTTAAACCGGTGCATAGACGAATATTGTACTCTATGGAAAAAAATGGCTGGCGTGCTGGCTCTAAATATGTAAAAAGTGCTCGTATAACTGGTGACGTAATGGGTAAGTATCACCCGCACGGTGATACTGCTATTTACGATTCTATGGTGCGTATGGCTCAAGATTGGTCGATGCGTTATGTATTAGTAGATGGCCAGGGTAACTTTGGATCAATGGATGGAGACCCACCCGCTGCTCAAAGATATACAGAGGCTAGAATGGCTCGAGTTGGGGGTGAGCTATTATCTGATTTAGATAAAGACACTGTTGATTTTAGGGAAAACTATGATGGTTCAGAACAAGAGCCTTCGGTTTTACCAGCTAAATTACCTAATCTGTTACTAAATGGTCAGATTGGGATTGCGGTTGGTATGGCAACTTCGATTCCTCCACATAACTTAACAGAACTTGTTGATGCGATAGTTCATTTAATAGATAACCCAGAAGCCACACTTGACGACCTGCTAGAGTTTGTTAAAGGTCCTGACTTTCCTACTGGTGGAATTATTTTCGGTAAAGATAGCCTAAAGACAGCTTATGCTACTGGCCGCGGCGGTGTAGTTGTTAGAGGTGTGGCCAATATAGAGGAGCGAGATAAAAAGGGCCATCATAGAATTGTTATTAGTGAGGTTCCATATGGTTTAAATAAAGCTAGTCTACTAGAAAAAATTGCAGAGCTAGTAAAAGACAAAAAAATTACCGGGATTTCTGACTTACGTGACGAAAGCGCCAGAGGTGTAGTTAAGGTTGTGGTGGATCTTAAAAAAGATGCATATCCAAAAAAGGTTCTTAACCAGCTGTATAAACTAACTTCTTTACAGACATCCTTCCATTTTAATGTCTTGGCTTTAATAGATGGTATCCAGCCTCGTGTTTTAGGATTGATTGATATTTTGCAAGAGTATATAAAGCATCGACAGGTAGTAGTAAGGCGCCGAACATTGTTTGAGCTTAATAAGGCAGAGGCCAGGGCTCATATTTTAGAGGGTTTATCGATTGCGCTAGATCACATTGACGAAGTGATAAAAATCATTCGAGCAAGCCAAACTACAGATGAGGCTCAAGAAAATCTAATTAAAAGATTTAAATTATCAGAAATTCAGGCAAAAGCAATTTTGGCTATGCAGCTTAGAGCATTAGCTGGTCTAGAGAGAAAGAAAATAGAAGATGAACTTAACGAACTTAAGAAATTAATTGCCGAACTTAAGAGCATTTTGTCTGATGAAAACAGAATTCTGAAGATTATAAAAGAAGAAGTTATTGAGCTTAGAGACAAATACGGTGATGAGCGCCGAACAAAGATTATAGCCAACGAGCTTGGTAAGTTTAGTGATGAAGAACTGATACCAGATGAACAAATCGTTGTTACATTAACATCAGCGAATTATATTAAAAGAAGCCCAGAAGCAGAGTATAAAAAACAGGGGCGAGGTGGCAAAGGCCGTCGCGGAATGACTACGCGAGAAGAAGACATTATTGAGCATGTTGTTTTGGCTAGTACTCATGATTACCTACTATTCTTTACTAACAGAGGTCGGGTATTTAGGCTAAAAGCCTATGAAGTTCCAACGACTGGCTTAAATGCTAAGGGTGTGGCTATCGTTAATCTATTACAGCTTCAGCCAGAAGAAAAGGTTAGCTCTGTAATAAGAGTTGGCAGAGCCGAAGAGAGTGGCTACCTGTTTATGTGTACCATGCGTGGCGTAGTTAAAAAGACTGCATATGAGCAATATAAAAATGTACGTGGCTCCGGATTAATTGCTATTAATCTAGATGATGGCGATGAGCTAAAGTGGATAAAGTTTAGTAATGGTGATAGTGAGGTAGTGATATCTACATCTCTTGGTCAAGCTATACGATTCCACGAAAAAGATGTACGACCAATGGGTAGAGTATCAAGGGGTGTTAGAGGTATTAGGCTCCGACCTAATGATAGTGTTATAGGAATGGATCTTGTAAAGAATGATTCAAGCATATTTGTTATTAGCGAACTTGGATATGGCAAAAGAACCAAGGTTGCTCAGTTTACGGCACATGCCAGGGGTGGAGTTGGCATTAGGTCTGCAGTTGTTAATAATAAAACTGGCAAATTAGTCGGTGTCGCAACTCTTACAGAACAAGAAAATGAAGTAATTATCATTTCTAACCAAGGCCAAACCATAAGACTCGGACTCAAGAATATTCCAGAGCTTGGAAGAGCCACTCAGGGCGTCAGAATTATGAGAATAAATGACGGTGATACGGTTGCATCCCTGGCGCTTGTTAATAATACAGTCGATGCTGATTCTATAGAAGAAGAGGAAAAATAGGTATAGGGTATGAGTGATTATATATACATAATTGCTCCAATCTGCGGATGGCTTGTCGCTCAGGGTATAAAGTTCTTTTTAAGCTTAAGAAAAGATGGAATTAGCTGGAATGATTTTGTGCAATCTGGTGGCATGCCAAGCTCTCATACGGCTTTTATGGTAGCTCTGCTAACTGTAATTGGTGTTAACAACGGGATACAGAGTGCAATTTTTGGTGTAACAGCGGCAGTAACGGCTATCATAATTTATGATGCTATGGGTGTTAGACGTACCACAGGTGAACAAACAGTAGCGATAAAAGAGTTAAGTGATAATCAAAAATATAAGCTTAAAATTAAAATTAATAATTCAAAGGGTCACACCCCTGCGCAAATAGTAGTTGGCATTATTGTTGGCGCTTTAGTGGGTGGAGTGCTAGTAACTATACTTTAACAGATTAATAATACTCAAAAAAACTTTATTTTATACTTGACATTTATTACCAAAAAGTTGTACTATGTCATCTGTTACTTTTGAGATCGGCATATTTAACAGATATGTTTTAGATACTTATAAATAATGAGTACGTTAAAAATTGAGTAGTGCAGCGTCAACGTCAGTTTTTTTTGTGTTTTTCTTATAAAAAACACTATTTAT
>CAZTUU010000004.1:30151-37040 GCA_964616505.1 uncultured Candidatus Saccharibacteria bacterium | reverse complement strand
GCGCGCGCGGTTTGGGACCGTGAGGTCGAAGGTTCGAGTCCTTTCACCCCGACCAGAAACGATTTTACTTAAATCCACCATCAAATTGTATGGTGGATTTAACTTTAGAATAAGATTTTTTAAGGTTTACTATTTGGATTTAACAAGAGCCATTTTATAGAAATTTGATCCAATTTATGACTAATCAACAAGATTCTATTATTCTAAAAACTTCGTATTAAAGACCTATACCTCAAACTTATAAAATTAGTCCGCGGGCAAGGTAATTTACCTATATAATAACTAGAACATGAAGATTGCTATTATTGGATATTCACGATTTGGTAGGTTGTGGGCAAGTATGCTCAAACCGTACGGTGAAATTACTATATTTAATCGTAGCGATAAATCTAAAGCCGCAATGCAACAAGGTTTTGATTACTTTAATATAAAAGAACTACATAAACTGTCTAACGTAGATATTGTTTTTATATCTGTATCTATAGACGCTACAGAAAGTCTAATCAAAAAGATTTCAAGCTACTTAAAGCCTGGGGTAGTCGTTATGGATGTCTGCTCGGTGAAGGTGTTGCCGTGCAAGTGGCTAATAAAATATTTACCTAATAATGTACAAATAATGGGTACTCACCCGATGTTCGGGCCAGATAGTTATTTGTCTGATCAGTCTGATAATCAGATTGTTATATGTCCTGTTAGGATAAATGCTGTAAATCAAAAAATGATTACCAAAATATTTAGAGAGCTTAAAATGAGTATTATTACAACTACTCCCGTGGAGCATGATAAACAGGTAGCATACAGTCTTGCTATGGTTCACTTGATTGGTAGAACACTAGATACTTTGCCTCTTAATAATATCAAAATTAAATCACTTGGATTTGAGCGACTCATGAAAATACACGAGACAGTCAGTAATGATTCCTGGGATTTATTTATTAATATGTATAAATATAATCCGTATGCAATTAGTGCCATGGATGATTTTACACAAAACTTAAAATTAATAAATAAAAAGATTGCCGAACAAAAAAGTTAGAGTAATATTATATATATGACTACTATAGAAATTCCAAGTTATGCATGGGTAATTGTTTTGTTAGCAATATGGGAATTGTTATGGAAAGGTTTTGCTTTGTGGAAGTCTGCAAAATCTAACGATAAGATCTGGTATATTGTTATTCTAATTTTTAATACCGCCGGCATACTACCCATTTTGTATTTATTTGTTTTTTCAAAAAGAGAATCAGTAGCAAAAAAGTAAGATAAACTACTAACTTGGAATAAATTTGTGAAGTAATTTAATTTTTGTTAATGCCCAAAGCATTAAAATAAATGATAAGGTTATCAACACGTTAATTATTATATTAGGTGTATAAAGAACAATCATGCTAAGAGGCAAGATTAAAATACCCTGAAGAATATATACAAATAACGAGCGGTACCCAAACTGTAACAGCAACCAACCAAACCATTTATTAATAAAGGGTTCGTACTTATGAAATATGAAGTAGAGTGTGGCGAACCAGGATAATGCAATTAAATATTGTGGCGGCAGTAATCTTTTTCTTATAAAGTATTGATCTATAAACTCCCTATATTGAATAAATTGATCTAGGCTAATAGGAGAATGAGACGATTTAACTATATTCCATCCAAATATAGTTACCACACTTAAAAAGAGTGTTATAAGTGCAAAAGATATAACCATTAATTTAATAACTTTTCTATATTTAAGGTGTCGCCATTTTTCTGCAAATGTATAAAAGTAAAATCCAAAAACCGTTGCATTAAAAAATAGGAGTTGCCAACTTAAGAAGTAGGATTGCTTGTACAGGCTAACTAGCCATACACAAAAACTAATAGCTAAAACTAACCACCACATATTTTATCTCAGCAAATATATTGCTAGCGGAGCAAGGGCTAAAAATACAGCATAGTACATTAAAAAGATCGTCCATCCTAGTGTAGCTTGCAGAGAAAATATTTCTAGAATATCATTATAATATTTACTAAAACTGTCTAGCCCAGGAGGGTAAGGAAATATTTGCCCTTGGTAGTATTTAATTAATATATAGGTGATGAATGTAATAATTAATGCCCATATATATAGAGTGAATGCTCTGTATAAGATTCTTTTTGCAACTATACTAAAGGGCTTATCTTTATCTTTGTGACCCCTTATTAAACCTAGCATTAAACCAGAAATTAATATAAATCCTTCTGCTGCAGATGCCCACAGCCTACCTTGTCCTGTTAACCAATCAAAAACGCCTGGCCAACGCTGAAGATGGTCTATTACTATAACTAATATAAAAAATCCCCTAAGAAGATCAAAAGTAATAAGCCGTTCTTTGTGTGTAAATGCAGATTTTTTTAGATGTGTCACGACTAACTATGGTATCTCATTAAAATTATTCTTGCCAAGAGATTATTAAATTATTCTTTAAAGGCTTATAATAGCACCAACATGTTAAATATCTTAATAGCTGTGCTTGGTGTTGCTTTGATACTTATGTCTGGAGAGTTTTTGTGGAAAAAGCGTATCCTAAAAGGCGAATTTGCTAGAAAGTATGTACATATTTTATGTGCAAGTTATGTTGCCTTTTGGCCATATTTTCTACCAAGATTACAGATTGTTATTTTAGGGCTGTTATTCATAGTAGTGCTTGTAGTCGTTAAAAAGCTAAAATTATTTAAATCAATCAGAGCTGTTCAGAGAGCTAACTACGGAGAGATATGGTATGCATTGGGAATTTGTATAGCGGCATTAGTGTTTGGTAGTAATTTAATATTTACTTTTGCAATATTACAAATGGCACTAGCAGATGGGTTTGCGGCAGTTGTGGGTGTAGCATTAAAAAGAAAAGCCAATATATTTAAGTTTAATGGTCTAAAAAAAAGCCAGGCAGGATCTTTAACATTTTTTGGAATTTCTTTTATATTAAATATTACTTACTGGGCTATATTTACTAATTTTGGTACCAACTTCGGTGCTTTAGGTGTGACGCATTTAGCTATTTATAGCGTTATATCTGCTAGCTTTTTAACAATTGCAGAGGTAATATCTCCAAAAGGAAGTGACAATATTATAATTCCTATACTTGCAGGAACATTGTTAGTTTTACCAGCCTTAATATAAAAAACAGAGACTATAATCTCTGTTTTTAATGTTCTATTTGGGGCGAGTGATGGGGATCGAACCCACGACCTTCGGAACCACAACCCGACGCTCTAACCAACTGAGCTACACCCGCCATGGGTATTTGTACCGAAGTATTGTAGCAGATTATTGGTTTAATTTACAGGCATCAATTTACCTATGTCAGTGGATGGCTTAGGCGCCACCAAATACTTGGCTTAGCGATATTTTCTTTAAGCTTTATGTTGGTCGTATAGTATACATCTTTGTATTTTGCGCTAACATCACCTATGTTATCTTTATTATAAAATCCAGGGTTTATTTTTACTAAATTAATACTAGGGTTTAGGCTTTCACCTTTTAAATTAGCTATACTAATGTCTTTAGTGGCAATAGCATCAATAGGTTTACCCCAAGGAAGTTTATACTCTCCAACTTTTTGATTGGCTTTTACTATAGTAGATAGCTCTATGTTATCAATTGCTGATTGGGCAAGTTTTTGTGCATCTAATAACACACTATTTGAGTCTGTGTCACCTAAAATAACCCCAATAATATTATTGCTGCCATTCGATGCAGAAAAGAGAAGACAGCTACCAGCCTGAAGGGTAGTGCCTGTTTTTATGCCTTTAATACGCGCTAAGCCAAGATCTTTATTGGTATTTGTTATAGTACCAGCAACTGGGATATCTGCGGATTTTTGATTAACTATTTGTGCAATAACTGGGTTTTTTAGAGCTTTCCCTCCGAGCAATAATAAATCCGTGGGAGTGCTAATTGTTTTTGGGTCAAAGCCGCTAGCATCTGCAAAATTTGTATTGCTCATGCCCAGTTTTTTTGAGTATTCATTTGCAAATTTTAGGTATTCTTCTTGAGACCCGAATGCCCAGTTTGTAAGTGTAATTGCGATATTATTAGCAGATGGTAGCAATAGTGCCTGAAGCGCCTGATACTCATTAATTTTTTCTCCGTTAGTTACAGGTACGTTAGAGTGATTTTGCAAAAGATCATTTTGGTAAATTTCTACATCTTTATCTGTAATTTCTATTTCTGGCCCTTGTTGATTTAGTTGTAATGGCTTTTTGTCTAGCACCGCAAGGGCAACCATAACTTTTGCAATACTGGCTATAGGCACTTTTTTTTGTTCTCCATGAGTAGCAACTAGATTGTATCCTGCAACAGATAGAGCTTGTTCACCTATTTGTGCCCAGTCTGGCAAAGAACTAGAGTTTATAGTTTCTTGAGTTGATGTCTGAAAAATTATGGTTGGCCCAACTGGATTTAATGGTCTAAAAATTGACCAAAATATATACAATAAAAGAATTAATAATAAGCAGAATGCACCAACTTTAACAATCATTAATATTGAGTATAGCATTGGCTATTTCACAATATCCCAAAGAGTGGACAATAGATCTTTATCATAATGTCGTTATATCAAGGGGTGTTATCAAATTTAAACAAAAAACTGATCTTAAGGTGTCTCTTAGTATAGTATGGTGGTATACGCCACGTGTTGGTTAAGTTAGCCGCTTAAGGGCTCAATAACAGTCTGAGCATCCATAAAGCCAATGTACTCGGCTACATTAAGCTTCACATCCGTTGCAAATTCGCTCAACCTTATCACTTGAAGCATAAATAGATGTTTCTTTGTCCGTGCTACCAAGTAGGATAATATCGAATTTGTCGTAACTTTCATTATTTAATAAATTAGTTGCTTCTGTAGCTTGAAGTTTCAATGTATTAAGAAAAAAAGTTACGCATGCCTCTATTGAATCCAATTTAGTATTAAATGTTTTCTGACTTTTTCTTAATACAATATAATATTCATTTTAATTTTTCTCTACTATCTTTTCATGTGATGTATATGCTACATAACTATATCCATTCTGAAGCAATAGCAGGTTTGTTAATATTATTGACATTATCCATTAAACGGTATATAATATTTTAACCTTAGGTTAAACATAGGTTTTGTGGTGACAACGGCAACTACAAAATACGTGCTAAGTAAACCCAACAAGCCGTCCACTTAGTAAGAGAAGTGGCCATCCTGCAAAGGATAAAACAATGGCAAAGTGCCACTGCACGCTATTTTTTACATGCAATAACTGCAAGAATAAATGGCGTAAGCCGGCAAAGAGTCAACAGGGCATTGACCGAAGCGCTGCACGATCAGCTGCAGCAAAAAAACGTAGAGACACAACGAGCCCTCATAACGATGGGATCAAAAGCAATCGTAATCCAAAGCGATTCAAATAAAGCAGATTGCTTTAACGACCTAAGTCATGTCGTAAAACTGGCTTTTTTTATATATAATAAATTTAGTATGAAAAATATAATTTTAATAAAATTTTGCAATAATATTCAACTTGCTCATTTATATGAGCATCTGTTTATTAAATCTATAAATGATTTATTTTATAGCAATGGTTTGTTAAAGTTTCTAGATTATAGTTTGAGTGGAACAACTTATAATAACGGTATAATTGCTGTAGATTGTATTTTGTACATAAATGATACAAAAAATTTGATAGCACAAATAAAATTGTTGCAAATAGATTTAGGTATTAATAATAATTTAGTAGATATAGCATTAAATCAGATCATTGCTGAAGAATCGTTTAAGATACATGTAACCAATAAGGACAAACTATTAAATAGTCTAATTGAATTAGATAAGACACCTTGGGAAAATATTGAAAAATTAGAAATTTTTAATATGAAGACAGCCAGAGTAAAGCCAGACCCTATATATTTAACAAAAGTACCCCAAAAAATAACTAGAAAACTCAGAATATCTTTGATATTAGATGATATTCATAATAATGATATTTTGCCTCTATATAGTTTTCTTTCACAAATAATAATGTTTACATTAATTAATAAATTAACTTGGCATGAAGGTATGTATTCAAGTACAGAAATGTCAATGAACAAGAATTTAAGGTTTGATTGCTATTTAGATGCTCATAGAATGATAAGTAAATCAATTAATATAGATGAGGTATTACAAATGTCTAAGTCTGTATTGAATGATTTAAATAAGACAAGTATAAATAATAGAGTTATTAAATCTCTTACAGATCTATCATTTATTGATGCAATTTGCATGCAACCTGATTATGAAAGAATCTTGCTTGATACAAAGATTTTAATAGGTTTGAGGGGATGGCAGCAAATTGCCACATTAAGCAACATGCAAAAAATTTATGAAAATATAAGCATTGAAATAAAATTTGGAAAATTAATTAAAAGAATTTAATATTGCTGTATCATAAGTTTTTACAATTAAATATAGAGACATCCACTTTGATAATTAAAAAATTGCATTGAATTATGCTAATGATTAACTAAAAATTTACCATAAATTTGGTTATAATTATCTTTTACTTAATCTGTTAATATACCATATCAATATAGAAAACAAAGAAGATTCCCAGAAAAAGCCTAAACACAACAGGAATGGTAGCCCCATCTATAGAGGAGTCGGGCTCTATAATTGGTACCCCAGGAGGGAATCGAACCCCCGGCCTTGACGTTAGAACCGTCTTGCTCTATCCGCTGAGCTACTGGGGCATATGGTGCGGGTGGAGGGAATCGAACCCTCATCGCCTGCTTGGAAGGCAGGCATATTAGCCTTTATACGACACCCGCTTACTAGGTGATACTTTTTGTTGATTATGTATAAAATATAAAACAACAGGGGTAATTATATCATACAATTTTTATAATTCGTGCAAAGGTTCT
>CAZTUU010000004.1:24952-30141 GCA_964616505.1 uncultured Candidatus Saccharibacteria bacterium | reverse complement strand
GCCGTTCGGCCAATGACTCGTATCCACGGTTAATAGAATAAACATTACGTAAAATTGATTTACCTGGCGCAGCAAGCATAGCAGCTAAAATAATTGTCGCAGGTCTAAGCGCAGGTGGGCAAATAACCTCAGCATTTTTAAATTTAGTTGGTCCAATTACCATTACACGGTGTGGGTCTAGCAATCTAACCTGAGCACCCAATTTATTTAGTTCTGTAAAATATAACGCTCGATCTTCGAACACCCAATCGTGTATCAGCGTTTCTCCGTTAGCTATTGCAGCTATAGGCACAAAAAAAGGTAAATTATCTATATTTATGCCAGGATACGGAAGGGGGTGAATTTTATCTTCTAGTGCAATAAGCTCTCCGTGCGGGTGAGTAGTTATATCTACTAGTTTAGTAAATCCATTGTCAGCAAGATAAGGTTTGCCAAGGGTAAACTTTAAGCCCATTTTTTGAAGTTTCAGCAATTCTAATTCTAAAAATTCTATCGGGCAGCGTTTTAGTGTAATACTAGAATTAGTTAGGGCGGCGACTGTTATAAATAACATAGCTTCTAGCGGGTCTTCTGCTGGACTATATCTAACATGTTTATTGATAGAATCAATACCATGTACAACTAGGTTGCTTGTGCCAATTCCATCTATTTTAACTCCTAGTTTTTGTAAAAACATACATAGGTCTTGGACCATATAGTTAGACGATGCAAATTTTATAGTTGTCTTGCTGTTAGTTAAGGCTGCAGCCATTAAAGCGTTCTCAGTAGCCGTATCACCCATTTCATACATAGTAACGCTACCAGGAGATTCTTTAGTTACGCTAACTTCGTACTCACCCTCTTTTGTAATAATTGTTAGTCCAAATTGTTCTAGTGCATATTGATGTGCAGATACTGTTCGTTTACCAAGATGGCATCCACCAGCATAGGGTAGCTTAAACTTATCCTCATAATGCATAATCGAACCCATAAACATTAAAATACTTCTGGTTTTTTTAGCAGAAACAGTATTTATAGAGTTGAGGGATAATTTTTTTGGTGGCTTAATTTCTAAGTCAGTATTTTTGATCCACTTAACCTGTACGCCTATACTTTCTAAGACCTCGATAAGTCTAAAAACTTCCTCTATCCTGGGTATCTTTTCTAGATACGTAGTACCTTTGTTCAGGAGTGAGGCCGCGAGTAGCGCTACTGCGGCATTTTTGGATGTTTTTAAAGTTAGTTCACCGCTGAGTTTATGGCCACCTTCTATTTCGAACCCTAGGCTGCCTGAGTTAATGTTAACAATATTACGTCCAAGAGCCGTACTTATGCGATTTATGGTTTCTAGGCTGATGTTATGTTTGCCTTGTTCTATACGGTTAACGGCAGATTGGCTAGTACCTAAGCGTTTTGCAAATTCCGCTTGTGTTAAGCCGCGCTCTTGTCTTATTTGAGTTATTAATTGCGCAATTTTCTGATTACTGTTGCTCATATTTAAATTAATATATCATATATGAGATATTAATGTCAAGAGAAATTAAATGATGTATACTTATAATATGATAAGTGATCCTCAACTGCAACAGTTAGTAGACTCTGAAAATAAGCGACAACACGATGGCTTAGAGCTAATACCTTCCGAAAATTATGTTAGCAGAGATGTACTAGAAGCTCTGGGTAGTATTTTTACTAATAAATATTCAGAAGGTTATCCTGGGAGAAGGTATTACGGTGGTCAAGAAAATACTGACCAGGTTGAGACTATCGCGATAGAAGCTGCTAAACAATTATTTAAGTCAGATCACGCCAATGTTCAGCCGCACTCTGGTGCTCAGGCTAATGAAGCTGTTTATCATGCATGGCTAGAGCATGGTGATACGGTGCTTGCTATGGACTTAAGCCATGGTGGTCATTTAACCCATGGACATCCAGTAACGGTTTTGGCGCGTCAGTATAATTTTGTACGGTATAAACTAAAAGATGTTGAAACTGGTGAGATTGATTTTGATAATTTAAGAAATTTAGCACTGAAGTATAAGCCAAAAATTATTTTAGCAGGATTTTCATCATTTCCTCGCGAGCTAGATTACCAAAAATTCGCAGAGATTGGCCGAGAGACGGGAGCTATATTGATGGCTGATATTGCTCACATTGCTGGACTAATTGCAGGCGGCGTCTTATCAAATCCATTTGATGCTGGTTTTAACGTAATGACAACTACCACTCATAAAACATTGAGAGGTCCAAGATCTGGGTTAATACTAAGCAAAGGAATTGCCAGTAACCCACTAGTAAAATTAGATAAAACTGTCGAAAATTTGCCAACCATAATAGATAGAACAGTATTTCCTGGCGTACAGGGTGGCCCACATATGAATACTATATTAGCAAAAGCAGTAGCATTTAGAGAGGCACAAAAACCAGAGTTTAGTGATTATGCGCATCAAATTGTTAAAAATGCTAAAAAACTATCTGAAGGGCTTATGAATAGGGGTGTAAAGCTGGTAACTAACGGTACCGATAATCACCTTATGTTACTAGACGTTTATAAAACTTATAATATTAATGGCGATATTGCCGAAAAGGCATTAGATAAAGCAGGATTAACAACAAATAAGAATGTTATTCCAGATGATACCTTGCCTCCTTTTAGGCCCAGTGGAATAAGAATCGGCACACCGGCTATTACAAGTCGTGGCATGAAAGAATCAGACATGGATTTGGTAGCTGGATGGATAGTAGATGCGCTAACAAATTATCAGAATGATCAAATATTGGCAAAAATTAAGGCCGATATTACCGAGTTTACCAAACAGTTTCCTTTGCCCTCAGACCATAAATAATAAGATTCTACGGATTGTGTTGTTTGTTGATGTAGCGCCTGATTCTACTTATTGCATTAGAGGTAATACACATATCTAGCCACTTATCGGTCGGATTTGTTTTTGGATTTGTGATAATTTCTACAATATCTTCGTTAGTTAGCTTTGTTTTAAGCGCCACAAACTTATTATTTATCCTGCCTCCGCCAGCATGTGCCCCGATTTCTCCGTGTACCGCAAAAGCAAAATCTAATACCGTTGCTCCCATCGGTAAATCTATAACATCACCCTTAGGCGTAAAAACAAATATGCGATCCTGAAAAAAATCAGATGCCAATCTTTTTAAATAGTCATCCGGAGATAAGTCGGCATCCTGAAAGTTTCTTAACTGTTCTATCCAGGCAAAACTTTCTTTACTATCTTTTATTTTGTGATTTTTATAATTGTGATGGTTGGCAATACCGAATTCATTAAATTCGTGCATAGCTTTAGTACGAATTTGGATCTCTACAATCGGCCCATCTCCACTAAACACTGATGTGTGTAAACTTTTGTATCCATTTGGTTTTGGCATTGAAATGTAATCTTTAATTCGTCCTGGAACAGGGTGCCAATGGGCATGGATGGCTCCAAGCGCTTTATAACAATCGGTTTCATTATTTACTATGATCCTAAGTGCAACAAGGTCAAAAATTTCATTTATATCCCACTTCTTTTTGGTTAACTTTTTATATAAACTGTAATCTCCCTTAAGTCTTTTATCAACTAGCGGAGTATAGCCAAGGTTTTTGGTTAAATCCTTCAACAGATCTCTGTACATTTTAGTAATAATGCGGTCGTAATCGGCTTTTTTGGTGTTTTTTATCTGTAATGTTTTTTTATATTCATCTGGATAGGCATACGGAAAAGCCAGGTCATTAATTATAGAAACTAACTTACCCATACCCATACGGGATGCTAGTGGAGCATAAATAAAAATACTTTCCTCGGCTATACGTTTTTGTTTTAGCTTTGGAAGATGCTGTAGTGTCTCTAAATTGTGCCAACGGTCGGCCAGCTTTAATATAACAATACGTGCATCCTCGGCCACAAAAACAAAAAATTTTCTTAGTGATTCTACATGTCTCTCGTTTCCGTAGTATTTAATTTTTTTTAATTTACTTACACCCTCTACTAAAAAGGCCACATCATTACCAAATTCTTTTTTAATTTGATGTATGGTGGCATTTGTGTCTTCTACCGTGTCATGCAAAAGCGCAGCACAAATTAAATCAGAACCTAGTCCTATATCTAGAATGTGGTTTGCGACTGGTACGGAGTGGTGTGTAAAATAAGGTTGACCAGTTACGCGTTTTTGGCCATGGTGTGCTTTTTCTGCAAAGTCATAAGCATTTTTAATTTTTGTAATTTCAACACCAGGCAAATCAGGGTAGACTTCTATTACTCTATTTATAAAATCAGTTTTACTTGTATGTTCGGAACTCATAGTTATTCGATAATTTCTGGCTCTGGCTCCAGTGTAATACCAAATTTAGCCTTAACTTTATTAATTATGTAATCTTTCATTTTTGCTAGGTCTTTGTATTTTGTTGTTGATTCATTTACCAGCACTAAAGGTTGTTTGCTGTATACCCACATACCATCTTGCCTAAAATCTTTTAGACCCACCGATTCTATTAGCCAAGCTGCCGAAATTTTTTTATTTTCTAGGTTATAGCTATAATTTGGCAGATCTGCAAATTGTTTTAGTAAATTATTTACTTTGGCTATTGGCATAACCGGGTTTTTAAAAAATGAACCAGTATTGGCGGTATATTTAGGGTCGGGTAATTTACTTTTTCTGATTTCAATTACGGTTTCCATTATCTGTTTAGGCGATGGATTGGTAATATTATTTTTTATTAATTGTTTATTTAATGATTCATAAATAGGTGTATTATATTTTTTGTCGGCTATATTATTTAGCTGCAGGGTTATAGAGCTTATAATGTATCTACCGTAATCTTTAGACTTAAAACGACTATTTCGGTATGCAAAATCACATTCTTTGTTGCTTAGCTCGACAAATTTATTTTTATTTATATCGTATGCCCTGAGTGATACGAGAGTATCTTTTATTTCTTGCCCATATGCACCTATATTATTTACTGGTGCAGCACCGGTAGTGCCTGGTATTAAGGCCAAAGACTCAATGCCGCACAGGTTATCTCTGACTGTTTTATGAACCATCTCATTCCAGTTTTCGCCAGAATTAATTTGTACTAATCCAGAGAGAGCATTTATTTTATATCCAAATATTTTATTAATAAACACTACGCCGTCAAAACCCCTATCTGTAAAAATTATATTAGAGCCGTCTCCAATACATAAGAAAGGTATTTTTTT
>CAZTUU010000004.1:12340-24942 GCA_964616505.1 uncultured Candidatus Saccharibacteria bacterium | reverse complement strand
ATAGAGAAGTAATATGTTTAAGGAGGAGCCAAAAATGAGTAAAGTGCCGTTTAAAGATTTTGGTAGCCGTCTTAAGACATTAAGATCTACCGCTAAAGAATCTATATCAGATGTTAGTGGTGCCGTAGAAGTTGATTCAGCTGTTCTTTTAGATATAGAAGCCGGTAACTTACAACCAACAGAAGATTTAATAATGTTATTAATAAGCCATTTTTCTTTAAAAGAAGATGAAGCAACTAAAATGTGGCAGCTTGCTGGTTATTCTATAGATAAGATAGACAGTCATGGTGTACTTAGTGTAGATAATTTAAGCTCTCCACTGTCTTATGATATTACTGACGATGTAAAGATTGTTTATACGGACATGGTACAGGTAACTGCCAATAAATATGGTGTGGTGATGAACTTTATGCAAGGTGGCGGGCTTGGTAATCAACCATTGGCGGTGTCTCGTGTGGGTATGAGTCTAGAGCATGCCAAAAGCATGTTAGAAGTTTTACAAAAAACTGTAAAGTTATCTAAAACACAAGCAGACAAAGAACAAACTCAGTAGATATTATAGCGGCTTATATCTTTATAATAGGCTGGTAATCTGTTATATTGATGTAGCGTTTATGCACCCGTAGCTCAGCGGATTAGAGCATCTGTCTTCGGAACAGAGGGTCGGCGGTTCGAATCCGTCCGGGTGTACCAAACGAGATTAATTAGTAGACGTCAGAACTGGCGTCTACTTTTTTGTTATTATAGGGGCATGAAAGAACAATTGTTGCTCTGGGATGTATACGAGATAAGTTCAAAAGACTCATCATTAAATGGTGTCATGCTTCGAGGTCGTATTCGTAAACTAGGAATCGAAAAGGGCTTTAATGTTTTGGCTGAAAATACATATGATGCTACAAACGGTGTAAGGTTCGCAGTATTAAATGACCAAGATAAAGAAGTTGTAAATATCTATCTCAAAAAAATCATCAATGATGTGAAGGTAAATATCGTTATTGAAAAATGCCCAAATCCCGTTTTAAGCAAACTCAAGGTCAATATAGAATCACGCTACAGCTTGTAGAATAGTTCTAACCTGAACGAGAATGTTGTACCAAATCAAGATCCCTACATAGTGGGTTTTTGATTTGGTAGGCTCCAGAATGGAGCCGAGAACTGCCGAGGCGGTACGGGTGCCAAGTAATCGCGCACAGGAATTTATTCCGAGCACGGTTGCTGCACATAAGTTTACTTATCATTCGTCCGGGTGTACCAAATTACTTATACTTAAAAATATTCATACTGTGTAGTTTTTGTTTGTTATCATATATTTATGCAATTACTTGGATCCTTTAAAGCAGAAGACGTTGAAGATGATGCTCCAAAATATGATTATTCCTTATTCAAGTCACGTAAAGCTGCTAGGGCAATAGTTTTCGATGGAGACAAAGTTGCACTTATCCAAATTCACAACCATGACTATTATATGCTTCCGGGAGGTGGCATCGAAGAAGAAGGCATAATTGCAGGGCTATCGCGTGAAATTATGGAAGAGCTTGGCTGTAATGTGAAAATTACTGGTGAAGTTGGAAGTGCTGAAGTGTATTTTGGCAGATGGGGAACGAAACAAATTGACTACTGCTATACGGCTAAAAAATTTGGTATCAATACAGGAACTAGCTTGACTGATTTTGAAAAAGAAGAAGGGCACAAGGTTATCTGGGCCAGCAGCTTAAGCAAAGCCATTAGACTACTTGAAGATGCAAAACCACTCAATCTTGAGGGTAAACTTGTCCAGGCAAGGGATTTATTATTTCTCAAATCAATTTAGAGAAGTACTTGATCTAGGTGCTTATCTTGCAATAAAATATTAAAAAGTAACAGTCATGAATACACATTATTTACAATTAGCATCAGAGCCATTTAATTCAATAACCTTAGGCACAAAGACCATCGAATCTCGTCTTTTTGATGAGAGGCGGCAGCAGATTCAGTTGGGTGATACTCTCATTTTTACTAATCGCGAAGCACCTAACCAAACCCAGGAGGTTGAAGTTATCGGACTGCTTCGCTATCGTACATTTCATGATCTATTTACGCATAATGATAGTGCTAAATTTGGTGGCGAAAATGTCGAATGGCTCGAGAATCAGATAAATGAATTTTACAGTAATAAAGATCAGGCAAAGTATGGTGTTATTGGGCTAGAGTTTGAGCTATATAGACCATAATGAAAATATGCACTCGCAGATAATGCGCAACTAGTACAAAAAGTGGCCAAACTATGTATTTTTTTGAGCGGAAGTATTGGGAGCTTTAAATAAAACGAGTATAGTGTGTATATGATGAAAAAGTGGATTGTTGTTATCATTCTTGCTTGTGCTATGTTCGTAATGATTTTGGACAGTACTGTTATGAATGTTTCGATTGCTAAGGTAGTTGAAGACCTTCACACAACCGTTTCTGGTCTACAAATGGCGATAACTTTTTACGCATTAACTATGGCTGCCTTGATGCTTATCGGAGGTAAACTTGGTACAAAGTGGGGCAGACTCAAAGCTTTTAGGGTAGGTATAATTATATTTGGCGTTGGCGCACTTATTACAAGCCTGAGTCCGAATATATTAGTATTAACCATTGGTTGGTCATTTATTGAAGGTTTAGGTGGAGTACTTGTGATACCTGCAATCTCTGCTCTAGTTGCAACCAACTATACCGGACGGGCTAGGGTTACTGGCTATGCAATTATTGGAGGTATTTCTGGTGCCGCAGCCGCAGCCGGTCCATTAATAGGAGGTTTTGTAACTACCTACTTTTCATGGAGGTATATATTTTTTTCGGAAGTATTTTTAATGGCAATTGTCTTTGCATTTAGCTATAAGATAGCCGACATTGCACCAACAGTTGCCGAAAAAGCAGAAAAAATTGATGTTAAGAGCGCTTTATTATCTTCGATTGGTATGTTTATTTTAGTATTTGGTATCTTACAAAGTAAAGTTTGGGGCTGGGTTATACCACATGAGGAGCCAATATTATTTGGGCATCCAATTGCACCACTCGGAATATCGTTGGTACCTTATTTTATTATCGCAGGAATCATTATTCTCAGATTCTTCTGGGTACGTCAGCAAAAACTAGAAAAACTTAATTTAAATCCATTAATGAAGCCATCTTTCTTTAAGAGCGCGCAACTTCGTAGTGGGCTGTCTGTTTGGACGGCACAGTACTTAATCTTGGCAGCATTATTTTTTGCTTTACCAGTGTATTTGCAGATGACATTAGACTATGATGCATTTGATACTGGCATAAAAATACTACCACTATCGATTGCCGTTATTGTTGCCGCTATGGCAGGGTCACGTTTAGTGAAGTTCTTTTCGCCAAGAAGTATTGTGCGCGTCGGACAGCTTATTATAGTCGCAGGTATGTTATTGCTAATGGGCACGGTATCTCTGACGTTAGATAACGTACTATTTGGCCTTGGGATGGCATTTGTTGGTATCGGATTGGGTCTATTAGCATCTCAACTAGCGAATATTAATATGTCTACCGTAAAACAAAATGAAACCAGCGAAATAGGTGGATTACAGGGTGTTGCACAAAACCTAGGATCTACCCTGGGAACTGCTATAGTTGGATCAATACTAATTGCATCATTAACGGGCACCTTTGTGAGTAATATTAATAGCAGTAATTTGCCCGATAACGTAAAGAATGAGGTGCAGCAGACACAGAAGATCGGCATACCTATAGTCTCGGCTTCGCAAGTTAACGAATATGTCCAAAAAAGTGGTGTGTCATCGAATGAGGCTCAGCAAATTACACAAATATATAGTGATTCTCAAATTACCGCTTTGAGGGAATCATTATTTGTAATATCGATTTTTGGAATTGCCTCATTATTTTTTACAGGTAGTATACCTAATAAAAAGATTATAAATTAGTTTTGTAAGAAAATGATTTTGTTAGTAGCATAATATTGTGATTTAATTTTTATTGATGTCTATAGAAAACGAGCAACAATATCAACCCTATGCAGCGACTTCTAAGGCGATAGTAGAAGTAGATAAAAATATAATAGAACAAATCTTTCCGGATGCTAATCCCGATAAAATGAGTAAGCTAACTACACTAATATCTGGATTAGTTTTAGAAGGTATATATACCGGACAAGCATCATCTGATACTGACCCAATAGAGCCTATTAATGCATACAATGCAGGATATCAAGAAGGGTACAAAAGAGCTATTTTAGATAGTAAATGATATATTTTTAGCTATCAATATTTCTGCGTCTACTCTCAACTAAATCTGTAATAATAGGTTTGGGTATAGGATTTTCGGGAGTAAATTGCACTGTCCCTTTAGAAATTTTAAATTTGCGCAATTTATCCCTTAATACTTCGATTGGTTCAGATCCAGGAAATATACTCATATGATTTTTGAATTGCGCATATGCAATTAAGTACTTACCCTTATATTTGAAACCCGGCATTCCATACGTAATTACTTCTTCAGCATCCGGAACGGTTTGTTTTATGATATTACGAATACGTTCTAACTCTGTCTTTTGCGGATCACTAACTTTACCTAGATATTCATCTACTGTTTTCATAACAATATTTTAACAAACAATAAGACTATTTTATGAAAGTGTTAAAATTATAGAGATAATGAATAATAAAACAAAAACCTCAAATATTATTCCAGTCAACATATTAAATTTTTTGGTTCAAGAAGAGAGGCGTAGTGGGGTAATTTTGATAATAGTTGCTATTGCTGCACTATTTGCTGCAAATAGTAGTTTATCTAGCATCTATTTTGATTTTATTTACACAGAATTAACATTTGGTATCGTTAGCTTAGATATCCAGCACTGGGTAAGCGAAGGATTGATGGCAATATTCTTTTTAGTCGTGGTACTTGAAGTAAAACGTGAATTTATTGACGGTGAGCTTAGGACATGGAGAAAAGCTTCGTTTCCTGTGATAGCTGCTATTGGCGGAATGCTTTTACCAGCATTAATATATTCAAGTATTAACACTCAATCACCGCAAAGTATTGGATGGGCAATACCAATTGCTACTGACATTGCAATAGGTATTGGAGTTTTAACTTTGTTGGGTAAGAGAATACCTAAAAACATAAGAGTATTTTTACTTACACTTGCAATAATAGATGATATTGGCTCAATCATAGTAATTGGGATTTTCTACAATCATCCATCAAATATAACGGCACTTATTATAGCAATTATACTAAGCTTAAGTTTGCTAATAGTACGTAAAAAAAAGTGGTGGATTACTGGATTTATGATTATGGGTTTCTGCGTATGGTATTGCTTGCTATTAGCTGGTATATCTGGAACCATGGCAGGTGTTATCGTTGCAGCTTTAGCACCTTTAGTTAAGCGACCAAGAAAATCAATGTATTTACAATCCTCAGAAAAAATCGAAGACCTACTTCTGCCAATCACCGCATATATCATCGTTCCTTTATTTGTATTTTGTAGCGCAGGGTTAGTATTTAGAGATGTATCACTTACGCAAGGCGATAGCTTATCGATTTTCTTAGGAGTAGTTTTAGGGCTATTAATTGGCAAACCAGTTGGGATAATCACAATAACTTGGATTGCAACAAAATTAAAGCTTACACATAGGCCAGAGGGTATGAGTTGGGTAAATATACTAGGTGTTGGATTTATTGCAGGTATTGGATTCACTATTTCATTATTAATAGCAAACTTATCTTTTAACTCTTATCCAAGCTTACTAAATACTTCCATTTTTGCAGTATTTGTAGGGTCAATTGTATCGGGAGCTATTGGAGTATTAATTTTAGGTATCTCAACATCTAGTAAAAGATCCAGAAACGCTTAAAGTAAGGGCTAGAGACATCTTAATGATATTTATTAATCATTTCCTTTACGGAAGATTTAATCATTTTCTTTAATATGTCTATGTTGATATCGGAAAGTCGTTTTACGTACAAACAAGATACGCTAGTTTTAAATTTACCTAAATTTTCTAGTTCTTTTTGATAGATATCAAATCCTGGCATAATGTAAATGGTTAAATTTTGTTTACGTGGAGAAAAGCCAGTAAGTGGCCAATCGCCTTCTTGGGTGCTGCGTTCTGATTTATAGTGATAGCTGCCAAACCCCACTATGCTATTACCCCACATGGCAGGCTTTTCATTTGTGCACTCTTCAAAAATTTTTAATAACTCTAGGCTGTCTTGTCTTTTAGTTTGATCTTCTACTGATTTAATAAAATCAATGACACTAGAGTTATTTTTTTGTGTTTTTAATTTAGCCATAAATAAATTGTATCAAACATCGCGTGTTATTTTTTAAAAAAATATCTTTGTTAAGCTATGGCAATTTTATTGAGATAATATCCTAAATATTATTATGGTTGGCAATGAGTAAACTGTCATTTAGTTATATCTATAATATAAATCCACCCTACAACAACCCTGTCAAAGTTCGTGGCATTAAAGGGAAAGGGGTCTTCACCTAAAGGTTATTTAGCATATGGTCGATAATGATATATTTTGGTTTAAGTATAAATTAAATAAATATGAGACTTTATTTTGTATATTAAGCTTAAAATTAATTCAAATGGCGTGATTATCTATTTTTGATACCTTCAAGGCGCAACTCATTACTAGCATCTTTATGCAACCCAGTACTATTCACATGCTTATCGCTAATTTTAGCCCCATTTTTTATAATGTGCACCAAAGCCATAGCATGGCCACGACCCAGTTCATAATCTTGTTTTAGCCAGGAAACTATTTCGTTAGCCTTAGTTTCTTTGTTAAATCCTTTGGCTTTTGCAAGTTCAATAAAATCACTAGGCGTCTTACCGGTTTTTGTTTCAATGTTATCTAGGTATGCTTGAAATGACATAATAACATTATACCAAAAGAGGTTAGAACTAAATAACAGATACAAACTAGTTTCAAAAAACAAAGCATATGTTATTTGGAGCTAAATCGTATCTGTTATGTATCTTTGGAGGGCCAGCGGGGACTCGAACCCCGGACACCCTGCTTAAGAGGCAGGTGCTCTAACCAGCTGAGCTACTGGCCCATTTTACTTTATTAGTTGAATTTCATTGTGCTCGACAACAGGGGTAAATATAACAGATTTAGTTAATATTGTAAACGACTTGGCTAAAATAATCTGTTATTCTATAGGTAATGAAAATCTTAAATGGATCAGAATTAGCAGGTTTTATTAAAGAGCGACAAGCTGGCCAAGTAGAATATTTTATTAATAATAAAAAATTTAGACCCAAGCTATCTATTATACAGTGCGTAGACGATCCAGTGATCAATACTTATGTAAGGCTTAAGAAGGCATATGGGGAAGCTATTAATATTGACGTAGAAGATCATAAAATTAATCAAGCTCATGCCAAAGATCTTATACTGAAATTGAATAACGACCCTACGGTTAACGGTATTATAATTCAGCTTCCGATTGAGGATAAAAATCAGACAGATGAACTAGTTAATTTAGTTGATCCAAAAAAGGATGTTGATTCATTGGGGGTAAATTCTGATTATGAACCTGCTACTCCAATGGCGATATTATGGTTATTGGCAGGCTATAACATAAATTTAAAAGATAAAAGTATATTGTTAATTGGTAGAGGCAAATTAGTAGGCGCACCGTTAGAGAAGATATTAAAAAAATCAGGTTATAAAGTTACTGTTGCCGATAGAAAAACAGATAATTTAAAGGACCTAACGCTTGTTGCTGATATTATTATTACCGCAACTGGTAGCCCCGCAATTTTATATCCAAACATGGTAAAGCAGGGTGTAGTTATTGTAGATGCGGGAGTAGCTAGCGAAGATGGAAAAACAGTTGGCGACGTAGCATCCGAAATGTATGACAGGCAAGATATTGTTATCACGCCAACTAAGGGCGGGGTGGGGCCGTTAACCATATGCGCACTTTTTGAAAACGTAATTAGAGCAGCTCAAGATACTAAAGTGAGTTAACAACTTGTTTGAATTGATTGCCTCGATCTTTATAATCTACAAAAAGTCCAAAGCTTGCACAGGCGGGTGATAACAAAACCACATCTCCTTTGTGTGCTATATTTTTGGCTGCTATAACCATTTCGTTCATTGTGTTACCACCAAGGGCAATGTCACTAAATCCCCTAACAGTTAATAATTCTAATATTTTGGGTCCAGTATCGCCAATCACAACAACACCTCGCGCATTTCCAGTTATAATTTCTGATATTAATGAAAAAAGTGGTGTTCCCTTGCTAGATCCGCCCAAAATTAAAACGACCTTTTGATTAAATGATTTTATAGCGGCAATAGCTGCTTCTGGTGTAGTGGCAAAGCTATCGTTATAGTATTTTACACCATCAACTTCTCGAACAAACTCAATACGGTGCTCTAGACCAGTAAAGGTTTTTACAACCTGTATTATTGGATTTACGTCTCCTCCAATTATACTCCATACGGCAGCTATGGCTGCGCATACGTTTTCTAGATTATGCGCCCCTAATAGTGCTATGTCTTTTGTGTTACATATTTCTGTGCCCTGCATATAAATTACATCATTTACGACATATGCTCCATTAAGAGATTTTGGAGCTTCATTAGATGAAGGGGCGCTGTATGGTATATGAATACCTTTACTTGTAGACGCAATTTTTTGGGACAAAATATTATTAGCATCAAATACAGCATCGTCATCACTTTTTTGGTTAACAAATAAATTTTCGGTAGAGCCTAGATATATTGCACTATCTTTATTGGTTTGTCCTAAAAATAGCTTGGTTTTTGCATCTATATATTCTTGCAAATTAGTATGCCAATTTAAATGTTCAGGTACTACCATAAGGCAGACAGCTATAGCGGGGCTATATTTTATATCTATCGTCTGAAAGCTAGATAGTTCTAGTACTACCCAACTGTCTTCTGTAACTTCATTCAAAAAATCTAAAGGATTTACGCCAATATTGCCGCCCAAAAAGGTATTTTTGCCAGCTGCCTGCAAGATTTTGTAAATTATTGTGCAAGTAGTGCCTTTTCCTTTTGTACCGGTTACGCCTATTATCTTGCCGGGGCAATTGGCAAAAAATTCATTAATGGTAGTTGTAACTTTAGTGTATATATCTGGATAATCAGGATTATTTTCTATAATTTTGCTTGGGTGTAATCCTGGAGTTCTAACAATAAGATCAAAATTTTCCAAATTTTCCAAATAATCTGCACCTAATTTTGCCTTAGCATATTCTGGAATTTTTATATCATCCCTTAGGTCACAAATTGTTACATTGTCTCCCTTTTTATGCCAATATTCCGCGGCAGATTGTCCGTCAACACCATAACCTAGGATTGCTACATTCATAGCTACTATTATTACATATCAAGCTGTTTGTAGGTCTATAGATTTTTCTTTACAAGCTCGGCAACTTGGCGTGGGGTCATGTCGGCTTTTACTATAAAGGCGCTAACATTTAGATCTTTCAGAGTAGCAGGAGCCTCTTGCTCTCCCATATTGGTCAAAATAATTACTTTAGAATCTTTTCCATAAGATGTTGCACGTAATTTGGTTAGCATTTCATCACCGTTCATCTCTGGCATCATAAGATCTAGCAATATAATATCTGGGTTCATTTCTTGGATAAGTTCTAGACCTAACTTTCCATTTTCGGCAGTTTCAACACTATAGCCTTCTGCTTCAAACTTCATTCGGTACATTTGGGCAATAGCTGCATCATCTTCTATGATTGCAATTTTTATAGCCATATTAAACTGGCGCCTTTATTCCGGTATGTTTAGCGATTGCTTCTATCCATTTTTCTAGACGATCAATTTTATTATCTCTAGACAGTAACTCAGTCTCGTATCTATCAATGCGAGAGATAAATCCATCAATTGTGTTTACCAAATGATCATATTTGTCATTTAGTTTTTGTATCTCTATGTCTTGTTTTTCAAACCTTAAAGATACTTGATCGGCAAATTTGGATACTACTTCTGATAAATCTGTAACGGCTTTATCAATCTTGTCATCAACACTCTGAGACAATTTATCAATCTTATCATCAACACTCTGAGACAATTTATCAATCTTGTCATCAACACTCTGAGACAATTTATCAATCTTATCATCTAGCCTATCGCCCAATAGATCAATTTTCTTGTCAAGTATCGCGGTACTTTTATCTAGATCTGCTTTAGTTACATAGTTACTCATATATTAAAAAGTATAACGGTTTTATAAGAAATTTTAAACAACTAAGATCTTAATACTTGGTTAATAATTTCTAGTACTTGGTTGGGTGTATGGTGGGCTTTTACTATATATTGATTAACATTTAGCATCCTAAAATCAGCTGGTGCTTCATCTCGGCTAATATTTGTTAATACAATCACTTTTATATCTTGCCCCCAAGTTGTTTTTCTAACTCTTTTTAATACTTCGTTACCAGGTAAATGGGGCATTTTAATATCTAGTAAAATCAAATCTGGGACTGTATGTTCTAAAACATGGAGTGCACTAGGGCCGTCATTGGCAGTAGTGATAGTAAAACCTGCAGTCTGTAGCTTGTACTTATACATATCACGAATAGCAGAATCGTCTTCTACAATTGTTATTTTTATTTTTGAGTTCATCGCTAATATCTTATCAAAGATCTACAATTTACATAATTTTAATACTAGTTGTGACAAAATAGTTAAGGAGCATTGTGTTGGTAGCTTAATATATTTTTGGGGTCTGACAATCTCAAGGATAATGCTTCACAAATTTACCACTAAAATAAAAAAAGAGGTGAGATAAATGCCAAAAGTCTGGAGAAAGTCTAGTTTATCAAAGCAAAAGCACTCCAGAAAGAAAAAAAATAAATGGAAGGCCGCTCAAAAGGCAAGAGGTGCGGGCACAACTCGGCAGAGCCGCCGATGACCAATACGGACCCTCCTTTACATAACCCATTTATAAAAACAAGGAGACCTGAGCATGTCTACCTTCGCTAGTAGCGAAAACAAAAAATGGCTCATTTTTATTATATTCGCAGCTAGTTGTTCGCAGATATCCTTAAGATATTATAAGATATACATATGATTACCTATTTCGACCGCCAAACTAGCAAAGACACCTTAGTTATTTCTGATAATCTTAAAAAAAATAGTTGGATTTTTGTTGAAGATCCTAGTCCAGAAGAGCTTGATTATTTAGTAAATAAACTTGGTCTAGATAAAGGCTTAGTGTCAGATGCCATCGATGTTGACGAAGCCCCAAGGCTGGATATAGAAGAGGGTAATCTCTATGTTTTTTGTAGATTTGCTTATAAAGATAGCTATTCGATCAAAACATCACCCGTAATGTTTTGTATTACAAAAGATCATATAATCGCTATATCCGTTAAGACAAAAAGCGTCTTTAAAACCTATGCGGAAGAAAATAAAGCCTATATTACAAAAAACAAAATGGATATCTTAACTAATCTATTAAAGTCCTCTATAGATAGCTATAGTTATTCATTAAATTATGTTAATAGACAAATTAGATCAATTAGAAGTAACTTAAATGTAGATAAGCTTTCCAACAAAGACTTTATCAAATTAGTCGAGGTGGGGGATGTATTAAATGAGTTTATTGGCGATATTGTTCCGCTTAGTAATGTTTTGCAAACGTTAGAAAAAAACAAACAAACAACAAAATTTACTGAGGACGAACTTGATTTACTAGAAGATATGCATCTGTCAGCTAACCAATTATTAGATAACAGCAAGAGTGCTCTAAAAACAATTGTTAATATCCGTGAGTCTTATAGCAATATCGCAACAAATAATCTTAACAAAAAAATTACACTACTTACTACATTAACAGTTGTACTTACCGTGCCTATGATTGTCGCAAGTTTTTGGGGAATGAACGTTAATGTTCCGTTTAGCTCAGGTAAAGATTCTTTTTTAATTATTATTAGCGCAACTCTTTTGATTGTTTGTATCACCCTGATTTGGCTTAAAACCAGAAAATGGTTTTAAGACTACATAAAATAATTGACAAAATATCTTTAACATGATTTACTTAATTTGTCTATAAATTTAGACAAAAGAACATTAGCAATTAAAATACTCCAAAATGACACAACAATTGTTGCGCATTTTGGAGTATTTTTTTAATTAGGAAGTCATTTTGTCAAACATCAATACAGCAATCACTAATGAAAGCGTTATACCATATATTGATAGTAAACTATTTCAGGAAAAGTATAATAGTAAGCACACCTTTGCGGTAGGTATGCTAGCTGTTGGTAATGAGGTATTGATGCCAGAAGAATACCTAGGCTACCTTAAGCTTAGGGCGAGTGTTTATGGAGAACAAACTAACATGATTTCACTAGAAGATGTTAGGGACGATGGTACTGAAAGTGATCCGGATGATGATAGATCTATACATTTTGGGGTTATAGAGAACTGTAATAATAAAGCCAGAGTGGTCGGTGCAATGAGATTAATAGTTAAGTCTAATCTAGACAGTGCCCCATTACCTATCGAAGTATTTTATCCAGAGATATTCAAAGATTCACCTATTCAATTGAATGCAATTGAAGTCTCTAGGTATATAACAAGAC
>CAZTUU010000004.1:8156-12330 GCA_964616505.1 uncultured Candidatus Saccharibacteria bacterium | reverse complement strand
AGACATGAAGACCCAAAAGAGCAGAGTAGATTAAAGTGGAAGTTATATCCATGCGTTTTAGCCCATATAATTCTAAAAAATTACGGCCCAACTTACGCAGTAGTGGAAGAGCCTTTAGAGCGAGGTTTGACAAATAGTGGTGTTCCACTTAAGAGACTTCAGGATCCTATATACGTGCCGGAATATAGTGCAGAAAACATGCCCATAGTTATAAACACTCAAAAAATGGCTAAGGACATAAGACATAGTGATCCTATGGCTTTTGAGCAACATCGCAAAGAGCCTACGAGCTTTATTTATTACTAATATCAAATTTCAAAATAAGCGCAGGTACATATTATAATGAGAACAATTAATTCACCCGAATACTCCAGAAACTATGGCTTTTGGAACGAAAGAGAACAGCAGGCATTATTATTATCAAAAGTTGCAATCGCCGGCGTAGGTGGGGATGGCTTTCAATTAGGACTAAAACTTGCACAAATGGGAGTTCAGAATTTTTCAATTGCCGATCCCGAGATATTTGAACCTGAAAATACTAATAGAGTTCCTGGCGCAACAATCTCTACTTACGGTCGCAATAAAGCTGAGGTATTTATGGAAAAAATAGAAGACATTAATCCAGAGTCAAAAGTTACTATATATTCTGATGGTGTTACAGAGGATAATGTTGAAGATTTTATGTATGATGCAGATCTAGTATTGGATGAATCGGAGCTTACTATACCTAAGATTGGAACTATGGTTGCAAGACAGGCAAGAAAGCAAAATATCCCCGATTTAATGGTTATGAATATTGGCTTCTCTGCCCAAGCAACATCTTTTCATCCAAATAGTAAGAAAACATTTGAAAAATTTATGGGTATACCACGAGGTATGCCTTTGGATGAGATCGAAGATATTGAAGTTAATTTTAGTAGAGTATTACCTTTTTTGCCAAAGTATGGAGATATAGATGCTTTGGCGGCCGTCAAGGAGGGTGCTTCATTGCCGTCGATTGCTCCAGGGGTAGATGTGGCATCAGCCATAGGTAGCTCCCAATCATTTTTACATCTTGTGGGGGAAATAGGCAATAAGAGACCTGATCCAATCTGGTATCCTCGTATAGCTTATATTGGTGCGTATGATTTTTCTACTAAAATTACAAAATTTCCAAGATTCTCATACTACAAAACTTTAGGACACATGGTTACAAGAAATTTACTGAAAAGTAATCCGTCTACCTGTTATTCTCAAGGTGATAGAGATGCGCGCATGAATCTTGATTTGTAGTTTGCGAGCAAAATGTCACCATATATGCTTACAATATTTCTCATTTACTAGTTTGACTAGTAATATATAGGTAATGCAATATGTATATATTATTATCAATTCAATAGTTGTATCATCAATGATATTTCTGGCATTGATGACACTAAAAAAGAACTATAAAAGTAGATTGAATCATGTATTTATTTTGTTTGTTATATCTCTAACTATATGGATTATCTCAAACTATATTAGTAATGACATTACCATATCATCAAAATACATAATCATAGCAGATTATTTTGTCTTTAGTTTTAGTTACTTTGCTGCCTTTTCGTTATTGTGGTTTTCGGTATTAATTGCAAATGATCATTTAGCAAGAAAGATATTTAATATCTTATCGATACCTCTTATTATTATTGGATTATTGTCTTTTTCTTCATTAATAGTTGCTGGGGTTGAAATACAAGATAAAGTATATGCAGTTGAATTTGGCAAGGGAATAATACTGTATGGTGCCGCACTAATATCAATGCTTCTAGGTGCACTCTTTATTTTATATAAAAATCTTAGAGTTACAAGCGGGGTCCAAAAAGAAAGATTAAGGATTTTATTTTGGAGCTTATGCTGTGCATTGCCACTAGTATTATTGACAGAATTTATATTACCGACTACAACTGGATGGTTTGGCCTAACTAACATAGGTATATTACCAATGTTTATTTTGGTCGGCGCACTTTACTATAGCGTAGTAAGACATAGGCTATTTGATTTAAGGCTGGTTTTAGCTATATCTTTAGCTTATGTAATATCTATTACTGTAGTAGTTGTTATTTATGCAGGTTTATCATTTAGGATTGCCAGAGAATTATTTGGCGCAAATCTGGATTTAAGGCAAGAACTATTTTTTATAGTGTTTACCTTAATACTAGTGATTTCATTCTATCCAATTAAAAAGTATTTTGATAAAGTTACAAATCACTTTTTTTATCGTGATGCATATGATCCACAAGAGGTTCTTAATAAATTGAATGCTCAGCTAGTCAAGAGCAATAACATGGATCGACTAACTAAAGCGAGCATGGATATTATATTTGATAATATCCATCCACAGTTTGTATGTATTGTTATCTTAGATCCTAGCGGCGGGCATACTTTTTATTATGGATCGAAAAAAAATAAATTCACGGTCTCGGAAGAGCATAATTTAGTAAACTATATAATGAATAGTGACCATAGGTCTTTCGTACCTGACTCTGCTGGACAAGATGGCAATATGTCATCTCAGAAAATTTATCGTAAACATCAAATTGCTGTATCTTCTAAACTAATGGCAGGGGATGACGTAATAGGTTTTAAGATTTTGGGAGATAGAAAAAGCGGTAATCCTTATAGTAATCGAGATATTCAGTTACTAGAAACTGCAGCGGATAGTATTGCTATTGCTGCTCAAAATACCCTACGTTACGAGGAGATTGCTGCCTTTAACTTAACTTTGCAAAAAAAGATACAAGATGCAACATTAGAGCTGCAAAAAAGCAATGCTAAACTTAAGGCATTAGATGATGCCAAAGATGAATTTATCAGTATGGCTTCTCATCAACTACGTACACCACTTACATCTATAAAAGGCTATATATCTATGATATTAGAGGGAGATGCTGGCAAAATAAGTGACACACAGCGTAATTATTTGAACCAGGCATTCATTAGTAGCCAACGTATGGTTTACTTAATAGCCGATTTGCTAAATGTTAGCCGGGTAAAAACGGGTAAATTTATCATAGAGTCAAAACCAACGTATTTGCCAGATATAGTTACCAGTGAGCTTGGCCAGCTATCCGAGACTGCTAAAGCAAGAGGACTAACTCTAAAATTTGCACCAACTCCCAAAGGTTTTCCTGTACTTAATTTAGATGAGACAAAAATTAGGCAGGTAATAATGAATTTTGCTGATAATGCAATATATTACACACCTAAGGGCGGTGAAATAACAGTAGCTCTTAATATGACTAAAGAAAGTGTAGAGTGCACCGTAAACGATACAGGTATTGGCGTGTCAAATAGTGAACAGCATCATCTTTTTACTAAGTTTTATCGTGCAGGTAATGCTCGCAAGGCTCGACCAGATGGTACTGGTCTTGGATTGTTTATGGCAAAAAAAGTTATAGCTGCACAGGGTGGAGCAGTAGTTTTTAAATCAACAATTAACAAGGGCAGCACTTTTGGCTTTACTTTTCCACGCGCTAAGCTAGAAGTCAAATCACCTTCAACTTAACCACAAGCATTGACAGATGTGTAAGTAATAACTAAACTAAAATAAGAAAACTTTAAAACTAAAAGGAAAATATGGATAATAAGTCCGATCCACTTAGGTTGATGGCAGAAGAGCTAGTTAATACTCAACATGGCATCAGCCCCGAAGTTAGAGAAAAATTAATTGAAGATCTAATTAAATCTATGGAGCGTTTTATCAATGCAGAGATTATTGCCCAACTAGATGATGAACAGGCAGAAAAATTTGTTGAATTTATGCAAGCTAATCCAAACCAAGAAGAAGTGATAAATCATTTGAAAAATAACGGTGTAAATTTACAACAGGCAATCAGCAATGCATTGTTTGGATTTAAGCAGGCATATTTGGGTAATAATTAAATTATAAATGTCATGGCAATTGATACAGAAGTAATAACCGATCAAGATTTGAGAGAAATTACAGGAATATCTATCGCTGAGGAAGCTAAAAATGACGAGGTTGCTAAAAAACAACTAGAAGAAGCATTGATAGCAGTAAATAATAACAATGCAACGCCCGAACAAGAAAAATTAGCAAAAATTGCAGACATTGTATTAACCCTAAATGATGATGCAGAAAATTTGAGAAAATCTGAAAAGTCAGATTTTGAAAATTTAGAGGCTAGTTTTA
>CAZTUU010000004.1:2011-7986 GCA_964616505.1 uncultured Candidatus Saccharibacteria bacterium | reverse complement strand
GTCCCCAGCGCCCATTCCGGCTATCAATACTGCAACTACGCCTAAACCGAGACATACTTCTATACCCAAGCCTCAAGATCCGCCTCCAGCTATTACTCCATCCCTGCCGTCACCGCCCGGACCTTTATCTTCGTCAGACTCAGCCCCAGATATCCCAGACGATATTCTACCACCAGATAATTCCGGTAACGGCGATGGCCCAAATACCCCGCCTACGCCGGTTGAGCAGGATCCTCCCTATATTGATGGGCAAGATTACGGTGATCAAGAAGTCATAAAATACTCATTCACTGTGGCGGAGCAAACAAGTGATATAGATAACAAAGGTTTTCTGTATTTAAAGAGGCGGCAAGAAGAGTTTACCGGCAGAGGAAGAACTGCATTTACTCGATTTATGAGAAGGGGTTTAACGGTATTCGGTGGTGCAAGTTTCAGAAAAAGTTGGTCTCGTGACTTTGTGCAGACAATTAGAGAAAACGAGGGTCTGGTAGACGCTCCTCTAGAAGAATCTTATGGACTTGATGCTGCAGAAGCTAGAAGTCAGGCCGAGGAAGCAAAGAATGCCACGCTAGAGCGAGTTGCTAATGGCTATTTAGCGCAAGGAGCGGATGAAAAAGGCGTTGCCTTGGCGGAAGACGATTCAAGTACAGATCAATTAAGACAAGCAATAAAAAGTATTGCACTAAGATATGCGGATGGTGAGATTTCTGATGATCAAGTTATTGCTGAGCGCGATAGACTTTTTGGGCAAATTGATGGCTTAAATCCAGAATTGTTTAGCGAATCAGCCTATACTATTGATGATCTTAGAGCATTATTATGCGATGTACGTGCCGATATTGAACATGGTATGGCTAGAGATAGAGTAGAAACAGCACTCGATAATATAACTCTCAGGGGTGCAATTACTCATAGTACTGCCAGGACGCAACATAGAGCAGCTTGGCTAGATAAATTAGAAGGCCATACTCGGGTAAGTGTGCTGGGAGCTGGAAGTGCTGCAATGCTAGGTGCCGGGCTTGCTATGGATCTTACCAGACGAGGGGCAATGAGTAGCGTTGGTGCAGCTGTTAGGGTTGCAACTGTTGGTTTTGTATCTGGTGCAGTGCTAGCTGGTGTACAAGCAGCATATGGTTTCAGGCGGGATGCAAGTTTTGCTAGGCAGGAGCATACCTACGATGTTGATAATGGGCTAGAAGGTCATAAAAAACGGCAGCAAACTGCCGAAATTCTTCATAATACAGAGTATGCTCCAGATATTATTCAGAGCTTGAGGGCAACCCTAGGCGAGAATGATAGATTTATAGATGAAATGGACAAAGATGGTCTAGTTGCTATTACTCAAGCTGCACAGCGAATAAGAACATTGATGTCTGAGTCAGATACCAGAGGAATAGACTTTATTAGATTTAGCGGTATAAGCCAAGCTGCAGTTGAACGCTATGGTTTAATGCGAACCTTAGATGAAATTGAAGTTGCCACTGCAGCTTATTTGGTTGCGCATGGTCAGGAAATTATGCCAATTGATTTAGATCAGCAGAATGCGGGTGATGTAACTCTTGAGGTTGCCATAAGAGTAAGTGATAATATGATTGCAAATTCTACAAGAGCTATATTAGAGCAAGATGTAGATCTTAGAAGTGCTAACTATCGTAATCTAATGATCAGAAGAGCTGCAGTCGGTGCTTTGATTGGTGGAGTAACAGCCGGAATAGTTGGAGTTGGTATGCAAGAAGCAATAGCTGGAGCAAGTTCTGGCTTAGCTGGAGCAGCAGAATTCCAAACACCAGGTACTCCAAATACTATGCTCAATAGCATTATATTTGGTCAACAAAACGGACCAAATCCAGTGGTCGGAAACTCGGTAAGTAGTACGGCAAATACTTATGTAGTTACTCACCCTGGCTCACAGATAAACTTAACTATACCAGATACCATGAATGCTAAATTTGCCCCCGGTAATCCGAATTCATTTGACCTAATATCAAAACAAGATGGTTCTGTGGTAGCTCAAAATATTGAAACCCTACCTAATGGTGAAATATCTCCTGCGTCTTTGCGAGTTCTTAGTAATGAAGGTTTTTCAACTGGTCAACAGGGAACTATTGTTAATGGACCGCCTAAACATGTTGGACCTAATTCATTTGCTAGCTTCTATAGCAAAGAAACAGAACAACTACATTATGTTGCCCACAATACAAATGGTGAGCCTGGTTTAATCGGCGACTATAATGAATTGTCTATGCGTGCTGGAGGAGTTAATGATTCGTGGCATACAGCAAATGGTAATGTGAAAGTTTCACTTGATGATTTAACTGCTGATGGCTCATGGCACGGTAGTCATCATGTAAATGTTTTAAATGCCCTAAAAGACGGCAAAGTAAAGCTAACCGTTGGTGTAACAGATCACCATAACCCGCAGGGTAAATTACAAGCTTTTTCGTATGATTTTAAACAAAATAAACAGGGTGAGTGGTCTGCGATTATTCCTAAGAATAGCCCTGTACATTCTTGGTTTGGCCCAAGGCTTGGTAATGGTGGCGAATCAGAAGGCTATCATGGACCAGGACTTGACGCCCTACGCGGCAGGAATGGTAATTCACTAAATTCACTATCTGTTGTAGTAGATCATGGCCCAAATGCAAAAGGTGTACACGAAGTAGAATCTATAGCTAGTATTCCAGGAGAGGGAAAAACTCCCTATGAAGTACCTACTCAGAATAAAGTAGTAACATCGTGGATTTTGCCCCCTACGGCAGAAGTAGAAGGTGGAACAGTCCCAGCTGTTGGACCACCGATTTATGTACCAGGAGGTATGGGGTTAGGAAAAAGAGGTGAAAAACCTCAACCATACTATGATCGTCATGACTATGACTCATATATAAGTCCAGAAGAAATTGATTTAATTAGATCAGAAATATCTCCAAGAATGCTCAGAGGAGACAGCCTAGACTTAGAAGTTGAAGCAGCGTGGTACAGAACCCAACTAGAAGCTAATTTGGGGCCAGAGTATCTTTCAGAAATTAGTGGCATTGCGGCAAGATCGACTGGTTTAAGTACACTACCAATACAAACAAAAGCATTAGTTACAATTCCCGTTAGTGCTGTAGGTGAGTCCGAAAATATTTATAAAACGCTTTCTTTATATGCGCAGCAGCAGAATGTTTCATCTGGTGAGGCGTCAATAATACTTGGCGTAAATAATATAGAAGGCCAGAGAAATAACCCAGATGATTTAGTTAAAATTGAGCGTACTTTGGCTGAAATTGAAAGAGCTAAACGAGATTTTCCTGACATAAATATTGTGGTTGTTGATTTTGAACTTCCAAGAGAAATATTAGAAGAAAGACAGCGAAATGGTGATGGAGTTATTGGTGATATAACACGGCGACTTTATGATATTACAGCGCTTTCTGCTGGTGAGCATGCAGGTAAAGCTGATTCTGAACAAGATGATATACTAATAATCCGGAATGACGCAGATGCGCTTGGCTTATCGCCAGTTTATCTTAATAGAATGCTTCAAGGTTTAAGAACTATGCCTGATGCGATGGCATTTAGGGGTGAAACCTTATTTGGAGTTGGTGATGCAGAGACTCGTTCTAAATTACCTGGATTATCATTTGCCATGAATTTTGAGTCTTTCTTGGTGTCATTGGGCGCAAAAACGGGTAGATTAAATACTGCCGGAGCAAATTTTGGTATAAAGGCATCAGTTTATACAGCAATGGGCGGACTGGGTTCTTCCTTCAAAGGTGGTGCCGGGTCTGACGATGTAAGATTAGGCGAGAGAATGAAGATCGCCACTGGCCTCGTTCATCAAATACCGCCGGGTAATGCATATTATAACTCTCCTGCTCAGCACATTGACTCTAATGATTCAGATAGATCAATTGATAGTGCGCCCGTTCGCTTTGTCGGTGCATCGTTAGATACAAATCCAATGCGCCAGATTGCAAGTTATATAAGTGGCGGTAACCCGGCATATGAATCATGGCGTAATTTTAGCGATGGTTCCAATGGTGCACGACCAAGAAATGCAGATATAGATGATGTAAAGATTAAAAAAGAAAGCTTTAGTAAGACAATTGAAAATACCGAAAGATTAATGAGCCAGATGCTCAGAGGAGTAGATAGGGGAATGGCAGAATACTATCTAGGCCGGTTCTTAGGAAGTGTTAGTAGATTTAGAATAACTTCTGATAATGATGGAAGGCTACAGGTCAGGTTAACTGATAGCGGTAAAGATCTATTAAAAAGAATAACTAAAAATCGTATATCAGATTCTGATAGCGGAATTATTCCTGCAAAATATAGACGTTTAATGCGAGATGGAGCCAGTCCTCTGCAGCGTTTTGTCAGACCAATTAATCAATAATAAGGAGTATAAATTATAATGAGTAGTCAGGTGAGCGTAAGTTTTCTGGAAAACATTAAGCAACAAATAATAGAAGAAGTAACTCCAATTGCTACCGATGGACAGTTGTCTTCTCAAGAAAGATTTAATTACAATTTTATTATTGCTCAAACTACTTATTCCGAGCAAGCTATCAAGGATGCATTTGATGCTGCTAAAGCCATAGAGGATGTCAATGCTAAGGCGGTATCTTTAATAGATCTATTAGAACTAATTTCGGTTATCCAAGAAGATAATCTTCCTATTGAGGACAGCAAAGACGGTATAGGTACTGATAAAGATTTAAAAAATTAGTAATAATACGCTTGTGCTTGCATAAAAATGTTCTATAGTATATTGACATTTTTTGATGCTTGTGGTAATATATGTTTAATCCTGAAACAGAGGTGCGCAAGGAGGAGGTTGAACAGGGTAACCCCTTAAGTAAGCCAGACTACTAACCAGGTGAGGTGGGAAGCGCATACGATAACTCTGTAGGAGTAAATTAACAAGCCAGATTAATGACAGTTTAAAAAACTTAAGCTGATTTGGATGTTTCAATTAAACACAGCAAAATGCTCTAAATATATATATACTTTAGGGTTTTTTGCTGTGTTTGTTGATAGTTTTGGCAACAATTTATTTTATGTCAGGATGGTCCAAACCAGTATGTGTTTGCTTTAAATTATTTTGTTCGATTTATGATTGATTTCTTTTTTGGTAACCGGGAGTAGAAACTTAGCTAAATACTTTTTAGCTAGTTTTCTACTCCCGAATTGGTCGGGAGTGAGTGTGCGTCATGTGCACTCAAATTTATCCCGGCCATAACCGGGGAAGGAGCGGGCTATGAATGCCCAGCACGTAGAGATCCTGCGTCGCAATCTAATATCAGCTGCAGTAGTGTTTATTATTGCTGCGACTGGATGGTTGGGCCGTGGTTGGTTGGAAGCGCAAGCCTCAAACTGGCCAAGTGTCCAGTTCACCTTGCAGGCAGGAATACCTGCAATTCTATTTGCAGTGTGGTGCTCTACGCACCATATCTGGATCAAGAGCGTGTGGGTAAGAATAGGGATTACCCTACTTGCCCTAGGTGTTCTTGCCTGGTGGGCTAATCAATTGATTATGCCTTTCGGATACGAATGGTCGCAAGCCATTCCAGTACTCGTGGGACTGGTTGTCGCTCTGCTCGCAGGCATTAGCTTGTTGGCATGGGTAAAGCCACACTTAGCTGGATGGCCTTGGTGGCGCTGATTTTTTAGCGTTACCTAACCCAGAAAATATGTCGCTGGGTAATCAAAAGACATGTAATATATCGGGGTAGTACCGATAGGCTATTGGTCTCTAAGCCGTCACCAGAGACAAAGCACGACTTCGTGCGCTGAAATCCGGCGCACCGAGCGCCAACAAAAGAGAGGAACGTGGTCAGAATGAAGAAATTCATGCTGGTTATGGGCGCCCTCGTGGCGCTCGTGTTTGTTGTTTCGGGCTGCGGCCCGAAACAGGCGGGGGCTCCAGAGCCCGCCATCACGGTAACAGCAGCACCTAGTGCTGAGGTTATCGTTGACGTAGCCAAGCAGGC
>CAZTUU010000004.1:1622-2001 GCA_964616505.1 uncultured Candidatus Saccharibacteria bacterium | reverse complement strand
ACAGGTCAGCATGGATTTGACCCTGCCAAGATTAAGGCCAATCATGAGGTTGACCAAAATCTTGCAGGTAAGATCCCGGGAGGAAGTGGAGTTTTCAGTAAAACGAAACTCACCTCACCCACTGCTGTCGCTGCTTTCATGGCAAGCAATTCGGCTCCTACCCAAAAGGCAAGGGCTGAAGCCATTCAACAGACTGGGGCTACCGAAGCTCAGTTGGCAGATCCTGCCAACTGGGTGGCAATTACCACCGGAGAGCGTGTTGTCTGGAAGGGCAATACTTACTTTGCTGGTGGCAAACAACTTGGCGCTCCGGCACGAGTTGATGCCGCTGGCTCAGCGGTGATGGTTTTTGTGCCACCAAACCAGGTGGCACAAGGCA
>CAZTUU010000004.1:0-1612 GCA_964616505.1 uncultured Candidatus Saccharibacteria bacterium | reverse complement strand
ATATCCAGGGAGTCGCCATCCCGTGCGCGTGATGCTCCGGGTTGTTGGCCCGCTGTTGGCCTGCCTTTGGCTGGCGGGCTGTGGAGACGCGCCCGATCGCTCGCCCGCTGGCGCTGCGGGTCGGGCTTTTCCCCCACAAACCCGGGTGGCACAAGGCAAGGTAACCTCGGTATTTTTTATCCGGGGAGCCTGCGGTAACCCGCAGACTGAACCTCCAAAACCAGCACCAGAGCCAGAACCGGAGCCAAAAGGCAAAGCCCCACTTTCGTGGGATTGCCAGCAAAACTGGACTCCGGGTTGCCCGGGGTCTGGTAAGTGGCGTCAGCCACCCCAGGATAATGATACCTCCGGTGCAAATACCGGAGATACTCCTGGGGCGCCGTCATCACCGTACCGTCCACCAAACGGACCCAAACCACAACCCGGAAAGCAACCTCCATCAAATAATGGTGGCGGTTACAATTCTGGGGGTGGAACTGGTTCTGCACCCGGTGGAAGTACCACTGATAATGGTGGTACGCAAGGAGGTGGAGCAGTTAAACCTCCAAACCCTCCCGCAAACAGCGGGCAGGGAGGTAACAACAACTCAGATACTGGTGGTTTTAACTAAACACCGGTATCTTAGTTGGAGGGTTGGTGCCCCAGTACTTATAGCATCCAGCTATATGTACTGGGGTTTCCCTCTCACTTTTTAATTGAATTGAACGAAAGAAATAAAGCAAACACAAACTTTTAGTGCGAGTTGAGCCTATTTTGCGTAATCCATGTGGCATTTTTGCCCTTCGCGATAACCATTTAGTGCTCCTCGCACTTCTCAACCAAATTTTTAACATGTCATTAGTGTGGCTTATTGCCTATTTATAGGCTTATACACTAGAGAACTTTAACAATTTAACCAAATAATCTTAAAAATATTTTGATAATTAATGATAATAATAAAGGAGAACAATATGAAGAATGTATATTCGTATCTATTAAGTAGTCTCCCCAAAAAGATAATTGCCAGCACGTTTGTTTTTATGGCGGTATTACTACCAATATCTAGCATAAGCGCAGCAGCAGTTAAATTAGAAAGTTCTATTGGCGTAGCCAATGTAACTAAAGGGGATACTCAGTATGCACATAGCATAAATGCAAAGTACGACCAAGTCGTAAAATTTCAGGTGTTTTACCACAATACAGAAGATGAAAATTCTGGTAAAATTGCCGAGAACGTAAAAATGAAAATTGCCATTCCAAATCAAACTGGTGGCACACAAACAATACGTTCTACTGTTGGTGGTACAAATACTAACACAGTAGAAAGTACAGCGACTGTTAATTTAGAAGAATCTGACGCTTCTCTAGAATATATCCCGGGAAGTGCTGTTTGGCGTCATAACGTTGGTACAAATGCTAATGTAGACTACCAAGAAACAGTTATCTCTGATGCTGTTGTAACCAGTGGTCAGGGCATAGTATTAGAGGATGAAAAGCCTTGTTATAACTTTGCTGCAACAGTTACTGTTTTGGCAAGAGTTAAAGTGCCAGGTATTACTGTTGATAAGCAGGTTCGTGTTAAGGGTTCTACAACCTGGACTACCGAAAATACTGCCAAACCAGGAGAGACTCT
>CAZTUU010000003.1:40284-41188 GCA_964616505.1 uncultured Candidatus Saccharibacteria bacterium | reverse complement strand
CAATTAGTATTAATAAGTTAACTGGTAAGGTGCGAACCCAGCAGATTGGACATGATAATATTTCTGAAGTACAAGCATATGGTCTCTGCGAGATACTATTACCCGTAATAGAGAGAATAGAGAGCGCGTATGGTATTCCAGTAGATGTGGAATGGGCTATTTCCAAAAATAAACTATATATTCTTCAGGCTAGACCTATAACTTCAATATAAATTTAATTTATTTTATTTGGACGTTTGTTCTGAGATTGTTTAAAAATGAACCTTATGCCTTTTCCATTTAAGGGCTCATCTAAGAATCTGCCGAAAAAATGTAGATGAGTATGCTTAACTTTTTGCCCAGCTATATCACCTATGTTCCAACCCATGTTGTAGCCATCAGGATGCTCTGTATCATCAATATACTTTTTTAGTTTTGGAAGAATCATATGTATATGCATCCATTCTTCTTTTGATAATTCAAAGGGGCTTTCAGAATGTCTAATGGGTACAATCATTATCCCAGCATAAATAATGCCTTCAACATCTGGGCTTATTGCGTAAAAAAGACTATCTTGATAGACTACTTTTCCTTTAAGTAGATTATTAGACAAACAGAATGGACAACTATTATTTAACATATTATTTCCTTAGCCACTAGATATTAATAATACATCAGCCGGGATATATCCCTAAATTAAAACATCTCTAGTAAGCTCTTGATAAATAGGTAATGCAACTGTTTCGATATGCTCAGCGAGTGGACCAGGTAAATCAGAAATATCTAATGCTTCTCTGGATACTGATTCAATTCCTCGACTCGCAACAGCATGTTTCGTCCATCCATTAGTACTATCATCATATTTATCCGTATACCCAATATTTATATTGGTATATCCATCTTGCCATCCATTCACCATACGAGA
>CAZTUU010000003.1:32567-40274 GCA_964616505.1 uncultured Candidatus Saccharibacteria bacterium | reverse complement strand
TCTCTGGATTCATGCATAGATTACCCCCATCAATCACTACTGATGAATCAGTTGAATAGTCATCACTCCTATAGTGATCTCCTATTTCAGCCCAACTTGTTTTAGAGAAACTTTTGGAAATTTTGCTATTCTCTAAAAAGGAGCTAGCTTCATTTATGTATGGTTTAATTTCATCCTGTGAAATTTTATCTGCGCCTGGTTCTAGTATTATATCATTGACAATTCTAGTCAGAAGGGAGCCTATCTGTATGCGCGGATCCCTTACCGACCATACGATACCATCACAAATATCTATCCAGTCCTTAAAAATAACTTGAGATAAATTACGAGCCATATTTTTTGTCACAACAGTAACTCGTTCTGATGCCACATCAATAACTGGTTCTACAGCATCTAATATATGCCCCGCAGCAACGTCAATATCATGTGTCATGCGGTTAAAGGGTTCATTAACGAATATGCTAGGATTATCTGTTTCATTTAGTGACCTACTCAGGGCAGTAGAGACTGAGCGGGGCACAGCTTCAACATGGAGCAGGTTCACATACCCTTCATTTATCCTATTTTGTAATATTTTAAAGTTACTAATCTTAGTCTCATTTCTTTTGTTAATTATACTCAGCAGTGTTTTTTACGAGATCAGCATAAACTTGAGGGTTATTTACATTATAGGCTTTTTTATCAAGTACATATGCGGACATTAATTTGCCCTTTATCATAGTATCGTTGAATGGGTCTTCTTTATGCCAACTTAGCTCTCTTAATTTTTTCATTACTAGCTTTTCTGGATCAACTATGTACGCTCCAATATTTATTAAGTCTTCTTGAGTAGTTTGATCAACCCTTTCCCAATTTCTTACCACACCATTGTCGCCAACATTAAACTTGGCTCCTTCAAAAGTATGAACACTTGGGGCGACCAATATGGATACCGGCGTATCTTGTTGTTCGTGAAACTCTAGGAATTCACTCCACTTAAAATCTGCCCAGTAGTCACCAGCACAAGAGAGTGTCTGTCTGCGTGTTCTATTTATTTCCTTAATTAATGGTCCTAATGGTCCATTAGAATTACGAGCAATTAGTAATGAAATGTCAGGGTGAATATCTTCAGACTCGCCAATAGCTCGAACATTATCATAACTAGCATATACAGCAGCATGACCTATATCCATAACCTGCCTAACTATTCTACCCAACAACGTCTCACCAGTACCAGTGGGTAAAAGTTGTTTTGGAAATCCCGGTTGAAACCCAAGATGTTCCATACCTTCCCGAATTCTAGTCCCTTTTCCTCCTACAGCTATATGCACAGTAGGTAACTCATTCATCATTATACTCATTGATATTTACCATTTATGTATGTATACTGTACCATAAATGGTAATTTTTTACAAAATTTATATAATTCTTTAGGCTAAATCTGATGCTCTATCAAAAAAAAGAATTACCCCTAGATAGCTCTACGTGGCGACGAATAAATATGCGCAAAGTAGATCACCTTATTGGGGCTGAAATGATACATAATCTTTATAGTAGGTATTGGCCATACATAAATTCGCTCCATTTTCGTCATACTATAACAAACTTTAAAAATGGGATTGTGGAGTCTTATGCACCTACGAATGAATGGTCATATTTACAAAAATGGCTATCAAAAAAATTCTTATCTCTAGATGATGTTTTATTAAGAGAAATTGAAGCCATCCTGAATCCTAACTACACTTTTGTAGAAGATCTCATGAAGAAAGTTGATTCATCTGATATCAAAGCGTTGAGTGATGATGAGCTAGCTCTGCTTTTGATAGACGTCATGGATATTCCGCTTGGAGATATATACAAACTTAATGTAGTACAAATAGAATATAGTCTCACTCATGCCCTGCATCAGATTCTTGAAAAATATGAGCCAAGCGAAATAGATAGAAATGAACTTTTATCTCGTATAATTTCTCCCGGTGAATTAACGATTGCCCAGAAAGAGGAAGTTGCCTTTAGCTCCATAGTGTTTATCGGTCGAGAAAATATGTGCAGTAACCCAATTGATAATAATAGTATCCTAGCTCTTCTAGAGAATCACCATAAACAATATGCTCCATCACATTGTGCTTATGGTGAGCTTCCTCCGACTATTGAAGAATATATCAATAAATATGAATTACTATATCCTACACAAAATAAATTAACTACAATAGAAGCAGCAAAACATGAAGTAGAAGATCAAAAACGCATCTCAAGTAGTATACTCAAAAAGATAAATGACGATAAGCTTAATAGATTATGTAAACTTATGGCAAAAATTGGTGTATTCAGGGATCATAATAAAGCAAAATTAGGTGAAACCGTAGTTAGAAGACTTTATATTTTAGATGAAATTGCTAGAAGAAAAAATATAAGTAGAGACCACTTAAACTACTATCTAATTTCAGAAATAGCAGCCTTATTAGATACTAATGAAATGCTTTCCAAGCGTAATTTAGATAGTCGAACAAGAAATGGCGTAAGCTTCATCAGAAATGAAGATCTTATAATAAAGACTCTGCCTATCCGTCCAAAAAATAATAAAATGAAACACCCCGAGTCACTCTATGGTATATGCGCATCTCCCGGATTAATTGAAGGGGTTGCTAAGGTAATATACTCGAAAAACGATATCCATAAGATGATGCCTGGTGATATTATGATAGCAATTGGTACAGATTTTGATTTACTTGAAGTGATGCATCTAGCCCATGGGATTATTACCGAAGAAGGAGGACTCTTGTCCCATGCTTCTGTAGTTAGTAGAGAACTTAAGAAACCATGCATAATAGGAGTGGAAAATGCAACAAAAATACTGCAAGATGGAGACAAAATTAAACTAGATGCAAGCAGTGGTGCAGTATATGTGATTGATAAGGTTAGCAAAAAATGAGAAAAATTAGTAAAGATGGATTGACTGCAATACTAAAAAGTGAACGAGTCAGCTTAAGACTTATTAAAAGCTTAAGGTTTACACCAGATAAAGTTCAATATTGGGAATGTAGGGAAATGCTAGCTATAGATAATAGGTCTAGTTCTGAAGGAGTTTTAATTATTGACCTAGATGGATTTTATGTATTGCCATATATACTAAATAAATCGTTAGTAGACCCATCCACTGGTAGATTAAAGTCTGTAATTTGTGATTTTTGTTGTACATGGCAAAAAGGTGGCAAAGGATCTTTCATAACATTTACTAGAAAAAATGATAAGCATAGTTTTACTTTCATAACCTGCGAAGACTTGTTTTGTAGCTTACATATCAGGAACCTAACTGATGAAGCTATGTTATCTCGAACTCAACTAAGAGAAGATATTGATACTGGGGGTAGAATAGCAAGGCACAAGAAACGTCTATTGGGTATACTCGAGACTATCCAACAAGAACCTATAAAAGGAGTCTAGAATATAGTTATTACTATTTGTAAATGATACTATTTACATATGAATAGGGAATTTGCTGTTATTTTTGATATAGATGGAGTTCTTATAGATTCTGTGGAGATAAACTGGCAGGCATATAATCAAGTTTTAGAAGAATACAATTGCCACATTAAAGAGCAAGAAATTCATAATTATGTTGGCATGAGTCTTAAGGATCAGGTCAAATTATTGAATCATAAGCAAAAAATTAACATTGATTATGAAGAATTTGAACATAAAACTAACAGAATTAAAGATTTACTTTTCCAAAACACCCAGCCAAAAGAAGGCGCAGTAAAACTATTAGAAGAGCTTGAGGGTGCCAATATTGCTATTGCTGCTGGTACTAGTTTGCCAAGAGAAATAGCACACGAAAGACTATTCCAGGCACACATATTAAAATATTTTGACATTTGTGTGGTAGAGGAAGATGTGGAATTACATAAACCATATCCAGATGTCTACTTACTTGCATCAGAAAAACTAGGTGTACATCCCGATAGATGCATAGTCATTGAAGATTCTCCTGCTGGAATACAAGCTGCAAAGCAAGCACATATGAAATGTATAGCAGTCAAAACACCTTATGTAGCTAAAAATATGCTTGATAATGCAGATAAATTAGTCACCTCTTTAGAAAATTTATCTTTAAAATACTTGAGTAACATAATAGAGTAACTTTACATAGCACTTCCGTACCAAAAATTACCACTGATCTATTTAGCTCTACATAAATTGTGGATGAGTATACCACTTAATAAGTGGTATACCCTTGTCCTGTAAAAAAGATTAGTATGTTTAGCTTAATGGAAAGAAAACCCGTGCTATATCTGCACAGTTTACCTCTGTTACAAAATGTCGTGGCTAGGGTGGAGGGATTCGAACCCCCGAATGCCAGTACCAAAAACTGGTGCCTTACCACTTGGCCACACCCTAATATTGATGAATGTTTGATCCACATTTTAATGTCTGCCGACAGGTTTTGTTACGATTGTATATTATACCTTTATTGCCTAGAATCTTCAAAAAATTCTATATAATCACCCCAAGATATTATTGCCAAATAACTGTACAATATAGGTAATGACTTTTGAGCAAGCATATAAGCAGCTAAATAAAGAGCAAAAATTAGCAGTCGATACTATCGATGGCCCCGTTATGGTAATTGCAGGTCCAGGTACTGGTAAAACTCAATTGCTAGCTATGCGAGCCGCTAATATATTGCAAAAAACAGATACACTGCCACAAAATATTTTGTGCTTAACTTATACAGAAGTAGGCGCCAGAAACATGCGTGAACGTATTGCTAGTCTTATTGGTCAGTCTGCCTATGATATAAAAATTAGTACTTACCATAGCTTTGGTAGCGAGATAATAAGAGAAAATGATGAATATTTTTTGGAATATGGCGACAGCCAACCACTCGATAAAATAGGGCAGTACGAAATCATGCATGATATATATGACAGGCTATCAGCTAGCAATATGCTGTGGAGACCAGAAGTTTACCTTAAAGATGCTCTAAGCACTATTAGCGAAGCTAAGCGAGCAAACCTAAGCCCTAATGACTTTAGAAAAATTGCAGAGAGTAATAAGAAATATATTAGTGATCATAATAAAATAGTCACCAATCATCTTGCTGGAGTAAGTAGAATATCTAAAGATGTCATGCCTAATTTCGAGAGGTTATTTATCGACTTACAAAAAAACTTAAAATCTAATAAGCTACCCGAAAACATTTCGTCTATTGGTGATTTATTAGTAACCTCGTTGGCGGTTAGTCTTCAAGATGTAAACGAAACAGGCAAGACCAACTCTATAACAAAATGGAAGAATGACTGGCTTGCAAAAGATCGTAATAATAACTGGATAATAGCTGGCAATAAAGAAAACGAAAAATTAATAGGGCTAGCGGATATTTATGAAAAATATAACAAGGAGCTGCTAAAACGTAACCTATTTGATTACGATGATATGATACTACGATCTGTTAAGGGAGTAGAGCAAAATGATGATTTGCGTTTTAGCCTTCATGAAAAATATCAATATATAATGCTCGATGAGTTTCAGGATACTAATCTTAGTCAACTTAGACTTATCGAACTGTTGACTAATAACCCTGTTAGTGAAGGTCGGCCGAATGTTTTGGCCGTTGGTGATGATGATCAGGCAATCTATAGCTTTCAGGGTGCTGATTTAACAAATATGCTGAGATTTAGAGGACTATACAAAGATGTGAAAATTATAGCTCTTACAGAAAACTGGCGTTCCCACACAGATATTCTTAATTTATCGACAAATATCTCTGGCCAGATTGAAGATCGATTGCACAAAACCCTGGGTTACAAAACTAAAGACTTGGTAGCAAAAAATCAAAACATACCAGAATCTAATTTAGAAAGACTAGAATTTGATAGTGATTTAGCAGAGCTAGCTTGGATTGCTGATACTGTGAATAAAGAAATAGCCAGTGGTACTAGTCCAAACGAAATCGCTATCATTGCTCCAAAACATAAATACCTAGAACCACTAGTAAACTATCTCAATAATCTATCTATTACGATTCGCTATGATGAGCGAGAAAACATCTTCGACGATCAACACATTTTAGATCTAATTAATATGTCAGAGTTAGTTTTAGCACTAAATTTAGGTGATCACCAAACCGCAAACTACCTATGGCCAATAGTGCTCAGTGGTCAACAATGGCATTTACCAACATCTACAATTTGGCAAATATCTTGGCAAGCAAATAAAAATAGTCGTACCAATGATAGTGACTGGCAGTGGCATAGTCTAATGATGGAAAATAAGACACTACGTCCAATAGCATTATTTTTTGCAAAACTATCCTTGATTGCTGAAAACTCAACTCTAGAAGCAATGCTTGATTACATAATTGGGACTGAGCCCTTGGAGATAGAAGAAAAAGATCTAGATAAGTATACTTCACCATACCATGAGTATTACTTTGGCAAGCAATCAAGAGAGAAAAAAACTGCTAATTTTCAACAACTATTGTCTAATTTGACTGTTCTTAGACAGCACCTTCGCGATTATAAAAAAGGCAGTGATAACCCGCTCAAGCTAGCAGATTTTATTGATTTTTATAAAGCATACGGCCATGCCCAAGAAAAACTATTGAACACCAGCCCATACCACGGTGCAGAAAACTCAGTTCAGCTGCTAACAGCTTATGGATCTAAGGGATTAGAATTTGAGGTTGTTTTTATTATGGCTACCCTGGATGAAGTTTGGGGGATGAAAGCTAGGGGCAACACCAATAAAATTAGCCTACCAGCTAACCTTAAAGTTATCAAAAGAGCAGGGCAATCTAAAGACGAGCGTAAACGTCTATTTTTCGTTGCTTTATCACGCGCTAAATACACTATATACATTACGAGCCACAGTCAAAATTATAGTGGTAAAAAAATGACTAGGCTAGAATTTATGTCTGAAACAGAAAATGAAAATAAAATATTAAGCCCTTTAATGCCAGCTAGCAAGCAGCAAGTAAAACATACTGACTACGAGCCCCCAACTGTCCAAGCATTACAAACTTTTTGGCATACAAATCATATCAATGGAGTAAATGATCCTGAGCTAAAAGATCTACTAAAGCTAAGACTGGAGAACTTTCAACTAAGTGCCACAGATCTCAACCATTTTACAGATTTAATATACGGTGGACCCGATAGTTTTTTGCTAAATAAAATTCTCAAGTTTCCTAAAGGACCATCGGCTGATGGCCAATATGGTAATGCAATGCATGAAACCCTAGAGAAGTGTTTAAATATTTTTAAGCAAGAAGGTGAGTTGCCAGATACAGAACAAATTCAAACTATTTTTGCTAAAAAATTAAAGGCCAAAAAAATGAGTAGCCAAGATTATATAAGGCAGCTAGAAAAAGGAGAGATAGCTCTAAGTTACTTTATCCCAGAGTGGTGGCCTAATTTTAATACCAACGCCAAAGCAGAATATAATTTTAGAGACGAAGGCTGTTTTGTTGGTGATGCTCATCTATCTGGAAACCTTGATCAGATTATTATAGATGATAGCCAAAAAACTATAGAGGTTATCGATTTTAAGACCGGTAAGCCACACAATTATTGGAACAAATCTGATGCTAAATTGCATAAATATAGGCAGCAGCTTTTGTTTTACCAAATTCTAGTCCATAAATCACACAGTTTTAAAAACTACGATGTGATACAAGGAAAGTTAGTTTTTGTTGAGCCAAATGAAGATAAATTAATTGATGAACTT
>CAZTUU010000003.1:31230-32557 GCA_964616505.1 uncultured Candidatus Saccharibacteria bacterium | reverse complement strand
GTTAGTGAAGAGCTAGAAAGAACCAAATCACTCATTAAAGCAGTATGGAATTGTATAACAAATTTGGATTTTCCGGATGTTGGTGATTACCAAAAAACAGCCAAAGGAATAAAAGACTTCGAAGATTGGCTAATAGCCAATAAAACATAAAAAAGAGACCGAACATTAGCCCGGTCTCTTTCATTTCTTACTAAAAATTAACTTCTATTTTTTAGTAGTTTTCTTAGCTGTAGATTTTTTGGTTGTTGCTTTTTTTGCTGGCTTTGCCACTACTTTTTTAGCACTACTAGATGCTTCTACTTTAGAATCTTTAGATTCACTAGCCGCTAAGCTTTTAAGCGCAGGGTTAATAGCATATACAAACAGATTCATACCTACTATAGCACCTACTATTGGCCCAACAAGATAGTTGACATCAAAACTGCGAGTACCTAGGGCAACAGCTGGGTTGATTAAACCAGCAGATGCTAGCCCGGCAACTGTAGCACCTAAGAATAGACCTATGCCAACTGTAGCAGCGGCTTGGTAACCACTTAGCTTTTCTGTAACCACACCAGCAAATATTACTCCAAAAATTAATGCGCCAATGCCCTCGGCAATTAAAATACGCCAGTCAAATGGTGTTGTAGCATTTTTTAAAGTTCGCTGTGTGAAATATTCATACAACTGCCATGCGGCAAGTGCAGCCAAAAACTGAACAGCCAAATATGCAATTGTTCGCATAACTGTTAATTTGCGAATACTAAATAAACCAAGTGTTATTGCAGGGTTGAAATTTCCCCCTGATATTTTGATAAATACGCTAGTAAATCCGGCTATGGCCAAAGCGGCCAGAATAGCTGTATAGAACGGTAATCCGTATCGACTTACATTTAATACTTCCATCACAAGTACAAACGTACCAATGAACTCTGCCAGCAACGCAGCAATGTGTCGCTGTTTCATATTTTAGAACCCTCCTTAATTAATCTTATAGAACTTACGATAAGAGGTATTGAACGAAAAATCAAGTGAAAAATACTATTTTAGTACAATAATAAGCATTAGAGCATACATATAGCGTAATTTTATTTTTAGCAGACGCTATATATGCTATAATATTATTACATTTTAGAGGGCATTACATGAACACTCAAATTATGCACAATACTACAAATAATACTGAGCCGATGCAAAAAATAGAGCACCAAAAAAATACAGAAGTTTCTGCCTTTTCTACAGACTACTACAATCCAAATGCTATTGTGCCAGACCCAAATATTCTAATAACCTTAATAAAAAAAGAAGGCCGAGAAAGCTGCCGTTATTTCTGCGCTTCAGAAGTATG
>CAZTUU010000003.1:20415-31220 GCA_964616505.1 uncultured Candidatus Saccharibacteria bacterium | reverse complement strand
GCTAAAGAATCCAGAATTTTTTCTGATTTTGAGCAACAAGAAGTACATACTATTATCAATAATGCTACCCATGACTATTTTGAATATATAGATACTTGTAAATCTCAGGATAAAAGTCAATCTGTGATATTGAGCGAGCTAGAAAGCCGTATCTCTAGTTTTAGCAATCTAGAAAATATGCCCCAAATTTTAAAGATAGTTAATAATACAGTTTCTAACATATATAGCCAGTTGTTTCCAAATTCACAGCAGGATACACTAGACATGCAAAGAATTATTAAATTTGGAGTAGTGTTAGAAAATAACAAATAGTTATGGCATTTGAAGATTTTAAGACAAAAGATAGTGTCGTTGTTGTTTATACAGGCGAAGGCAAGGGTAAGACAAGTGCAAGCCTAGGATTAATGATTAGAGCCCTTGGAGCAGATTGGAAGGTGGCTTATATCCAGTTTATTAAACACTGGACCGTAAATGAACATAAGTTTATCACTAAGATAGAGCCAGTTTTTAAAGAAAGCCTGTTATTTCATAAAGGTGGCGCAGGATTTTATAATGCCGGAAATCTTAGCGCAAAAAATGTAAGCCAAAGCGAGCATAAAAAACTAGCCCTAAAGACATTCGATATTGCACTATAAGCCTCAAAAAGCGGAGACTATAATTTAGTCATTTGTGATGAGATCAATAACGCAGTTAGTGACGGATTACTTAATATTGATAATCTATCGCAATTAATTAATGATCGTGCCTCAAATACTAGCCTATGTCTCACCGGAAGGAACTTTCCTAATAGCCTATTACCAAAAGTTGATATCGCAACCAATATGACTAAACTAAAACACCATTTTGATAATAAATACTTGGCGAACCCGGGCATAGATTTTTAGATACCAACAATTATCCACACAGCCCCGCCAAACAAGTATTCTCATTATGTCTTCTTATATATATAGTCTTATCACCTACGAAGAGAATTATTGTATTTGGCACTCTTGACTTTAGAGTGCCAATAATCTAATATACATGTAAGGTAGTCATAAGCACTGCCAAGACAAGTAACACAGTGATCTAGGACGAACCTACCTGCATATGATTTGTACGGATACAATTAGCCTAAATTATTACTGGAGTCTTGCATATAGAGCAGAAATAGCTGCACTAACCTAAATATATCCTATTTATTTCATGGTTGCAGCTATCGGGACTGCTCTTTTTTTATATATATTTCTTTTTTTGTAATTGCCAGAAACATACATACCCAGGTAATATTGGTAGCCAAAAGGTAATTAATCTAAATAATATTACCGCAGAGAATGCTTGCCCGCTGTCAAACCCAAGACCCAATAAACCAGCAAACAGTCCTGCGTCAACACCGCCTAGCCCACCAGGGGTAGGCAAAGCCGCACCAAATATTAGTCCTATGGTATAAACAATAAATATCTGCGCAAATGAGGCATTTAAATCTAAAGACCTTACGCAAAAATACAGAGCTGAACAAAAGAAAATTGTTATAGCCATTGCTAGCAGCAATGATATTGTAAGCCTAACTGGCGTTTTACGATATTCTAGTAGTTCTTGCCAAGTTTCTATTAAAAACTTAGTAATTTTTTGGCGCATGCTCTTCCATTTTATTAAAACAGCTGAAAATATCACTATTACACCAAAAATAACGAAGTACATTATAATTGGCAGGTGTACATTGGTTATGTATTTATCAATGATATGGGTGTTGTTAACAACAACTACCAAAGTTAAAATCATATACCCTAAAAATGCGACAGATGAGTTCATAGTCATAATAGAGGCAGCATTAGCTCCGCTGATTCCTATCTTTTTTAGATATACAATATTAACACCAATAGCGCCGACCCCACTAGGGATAAGCTTATTCACAAATGAAGCCGCTAACTGTATATAAAAAGTAAGCCAAAATTTTAGTCTTTGCCTAGACAAAAGCAAAAATATAGAAGTAGCACTAACGTAAGTACCCAAAGAAGCAATAAGCGCATATATTAACCATCTAAGGTTTGCTGTACGTGCCGCTTGTAGGCCAGTAGTTAAATCAGCCCAACGCGGAATAATAAAATAGGCAAACAGAGCAAAAATTATAAAATATATTACTATTTTCTTATTAAATTTAAATTTTGGTAGCTTAGTGGATTGTTTTTTGCTGACCATACATTTTAGTATAAGCGTTATGTCTACTTAATTGTTCATGTTTTTATAAATCAAAATTATAGATTTTTCGGCAAAATAATCTTCGGCAAAATAATCAATCATTTCCCAGCGCATATCTTTTGTATTTCTTGGGTGTTCGTTAGAAATATCTCCACCCTTTAAATATAAAAGCCCATTTGGTACAGAATTTACAGAGTTACTGCTAATTTTAGTATTTACCCAATCCCACATAACATCTAAACGCGTAACAGCTCGGCTAACAACAAAATCGAATTTACCCGGAACGTCTTCGGCTCTTGCATGCAAAGTCTTAATATTCTTAAGTCCAATTGTCGCTGCAATATCATCTATAACTTTTAGTTTTTTATTTATGGAATCTACAAGAATAAAATCAGAATCAGGAAACATAATAGCCAAAGGTATGCCCGGAAATCCACCGCCAGTACCAACATCTAAGATTTGTGAACCCTGCTTAAATTGAACAATTTTTGCAAGCCCTAGGCTATGCAAAACATGATGCAGATACAAATTATCTATATCCTTGCGAGATATCACATTAATTTTAGTATTCCAGTCTTTATAAAGATCACCCAGTTGTCTAAATTGATTTTTTTGAATATCACTTAGATTTATAAAGTACTTTTCAATGATATTATTGTCCATGCCACTAAGTAGTTTACCATTTATGAAGCCTAAAATTATTTTAACCACAATATCTGTTGCAGCTATAATTTGCCTAAGTGTATTAATCTACTCTGTTTTAACTCGGATTAATATATCTACGCCAAAAATTATTAAACAAGCAGTTTCTACCACACCCGGATATTACAAAGTTACAAGCATAGCAGATGGTGATACCTTTAGCGTTGATATGGATGGCAGAGAAGAACGTGTTCGTATGATTGGTATAGATACGCCCGAAACCCACAAGCCTAACAGTCCTGTAGAATGTTATGGAGAAAACGCCAGTAATTTTACTCATAACCTGCTAGATGGAAAAATCGTTCGCCTAGAAGCCGACCAAACCAATCAGAATCGTGATAGATATGGCAGATTACTGCGTTACACCTATTTACCAGATGGATCTTTAGTTAATGCCGAAGTAGTCAAACAAGGCTATGGTTTTGCATATGTTAGTTTTCCTTTTACGAAAATGGAAGAATTTAAACAATATCAAAAACAGGCAAGTGCCAATAATATTGGCTTATGGGCCCCGGGTATTTGCCAAATTCAAGACCAAAATGGTCGCTACAAAACTAATGCTCTATAAGGTTTTGTAGACTCTTGCTTAAAATGTCAGACATATTTTTTTCATTAAATTTGCATGCATTCTGCTGGCTATACTCACCGTATTTTTGCCTTAGTTTTTGATCTTTAATTAATTTTTCCAAACACTCAGAAAATGACTTAACGTTTGGTTTAGCAAGCAAACCATTCCTGCCCTCTAGGACCACGCTGTTGACATCTTTATCACACCATACTATAGGCAGCCCAGCAGCAGCAGCCTCATTAAGCACTAATGCTTGAGTATCGGTTAGTGATGGAAATGCAAATATATCAGCAACCCCATAAATTATCCCTATGTACTCGACCCGTAAACACTATTCTGTCAGCAAAAGCAGATAATAACGCTTTTTCTTCTAGTTTTTTTCTATAATTAAAATCTCCCACAAAAAAAAGCTTAATATTTGAATAGTCAGCAGCGATTTTACAAAAGCTTTCTAGTAGTAAATCTAAGTTTTTTTCTACACTTAACCTTCCGGCATATAAAATAACTAAATCACCACTATTAATATTCCATTTTTTTCTAAAGACATTTTCTTTTTTAGATTCACTGAGCAAAGGATCAACCCCAGTAGGGATAACTTCAACCCTAGTCGTTACCCCATCCTTAAGTAATTGTTTTTGCACTTTACTTGATACCGCAATAACCAAATCCATATTGTTGTGAAAAATTTTTAATAGTTGTTTTGTATTATTTTGGCTCCAGTTAAGATCTTTTGTTTTATTTATACCAATTAGTTTTGTTGTGATCGATGCCATATCTTTTAGCTTTATATTTATAGAAAATATTGCAACAAATATTAGTGCCAATACGCCAAATATAACACTTGGATATTGTTTAATGTAAGCCACTAAATCAGTAGAGTATTGCTCTACTAAAGCCAAATTATTAGTTTTTGCATAATACGCACCAAGCAAGCCCATTTGGGCAGGGGTAAAAAGATAAACTAAATCTAGTTGTAATTTATCAATTTTTTTAACAGTTAGAGTTGGAGAAAATACACTTGTTAAATATTCGTCAAAAAATAGTCCCTTAATTGCCGGAACCCATAAAATATGCCTATTTTTAAGCTGCTTACCATGTCTAGATCTTAGCCCAGGGCGAGGCGCAATAATAGTAACATCGTGCCCCATAGATTTTAGATTATCGTAAATGATATCAACCACATAAACCACACCATTACTAGACGGATGATAAGTATCTGTAAATAGTCCTATTTTCACAAAAACCATTATATCAGCTATAGATAGCAATATATTTTTATGATTAAATTTGCTAAAATTAATACCAGTAAGATTTGATATTAAATATAATGAAACAAATTAAATCAAACAAAAAAAACAAGCTAAAAGATCTTAAACACAAGGATTGGTGGCACCATCTTCATAGTTGGCAAAGATGGGTAATTATAATACTGGCAGTAGCAATCAGTTTATTTGCTATATCAGAGCTCAGCTATTACATTTGGAGACCAGTAAAGCCTGATTATGGGATCACATTTTCTAAAAAATATGCAGAAGAGCTAGGAAATGACTGGAAAGAAAATTACAACGCTATCTTGGATGATTTAGGTGCTAAAAGATTGAGGTTAATGAGCTACTGGGATCTTGGCGAACCCAGTCAGGGTAACTATGATTTTACCGATCTAGACTATCAAATGGATGAGGCTGCAAAACATGGCGCAAAAGTTAGCTTAGCTATCGGCCTAAGACAGCCAAGGTGGCCAGAGTGCCACCAGCCTGAGTGGGCAAAACAACTAGGAGAAAATAGCCCCCAGTGGCAACAAGCTTTGGACGATTACATAACAGCAGTGCAAAACCGATACAAAGACAATCCAGCATTAGAAAGCTATCAACTAGAAAACGAGGCTAAAAATGCTTGGTTTGGCGAATGCAATGGCGCCGCAAGTGATGATAGACTTAATCACGAATTCGAGCTCGCCAAAAAGAACGATCCAAATCATCCGGTTTATATGAGCTTAAGTGACCAACATGGGTTTCCAGCAGGAACCCCAGTGCCGGACAAATATGGCTTTAGTGTTTACAGGATTGTATGGAATGATAAAGGCCCGTTTAATTTTTACTTAACTTACCCTACTCAAATTTGGTACCACAAACTTAGGGCATTGTTAATAAATATCATCAAAGACAGAGATGTATTTATACATGAACTACAGATTGAGCCATGGGGACCAAAAGCTACGAAAGATCTAAGCATAGAAGAGCAGGATCGGTCTATGAGTAATGACCAGATACTAAAGAACTTGGTCTTTGCCCGTAAAATTGGTAAAGACGAAATATATCTATGGGGATCCGAGTGGTGGTATTGGCGAAAGACTCATTTTAATGACCCTGGGCCCTGGAATACAATAAAGAACGAAATACAAAAATATTCAAATTAAATTACACACGTCAAGTTTGTGTCTCTGTTGTACAATTATATAATGCCAAAGAAGCAGCAAAACAATTCTATTATTAACAAACGTGCACGTTTTGATTACGAGCTAAAGCAAAATATTATAGCTGGTATTGTTTTAACTGGTGCCGAAACAAAGAGCTTGAGGCTAGGCCATGGTCATCTTAAGGGAGCATTCGCGAATATCAAAGATAACGAGCTATGGCTATTTAACTCTACGATTACTCCTACAAAAACAAATGCTAATGATTTTAGCGAAGAATCTCAAACCCGTGCCCGAAAGCTGCTTGTTAGTAAAAAAGAACTCGATATGTTGCAGTCTGCAAAAGAGCAGGGGCTTACTATTGTTCCCGTAAAACTACTAATAAATAGCCGATACATAAAAATAGAAATAGCAGCCGCTAAAGGACTAAAAAAATACGATAAACGACACAAAATTAAAACACGAGATGAGTCTAGGGATACAGCAAGAGAGCTAAAAGGGTACAAATAGGGTGAATGTAATTTATCTGAGTGGAGAAAGTATACGTAATAAAACTTGGATATACGAACTACAAACACAGCTATCGCCCTTATTTAATAAAACTGTGGTTTTGGAGTATAGCCATTGGAGCACCAATGAACCAGATATTAATTTAGAAACAGAGTTAGAAAAGCTAGCATCAATTACTCAAAACAACAAAGATTATATAATTATTGCTAAATCTATTGGTTCTGTTTTAGCAACAGAGGCCATATCAAAGAAACTGGCACACCCCATAAAATGTGTTTTCTTGGGTGTGCCAGTCAACGTCATAGAAAAATATAATTATCATTTCGCAAATTACCTTGAGTCTATACAATGCCCAGTATTATTTATTCAAAATAAAAATGACCCAACTAGTAAGTGTGACCAGTTAGTTGATTTGTTAAATAGTGCAAATATTCCGAATCTTCAGTACAATGTGCTCGAGCTGTCAGGAGATACGCACGATTATGTTGATTACCAAACTCTATACCAATTAACAAAGGTCTTTATAGAACCATAAATTTGACTGAAAGTATAATTTTATTGCATTTTAGCATATATTGTATATAATTATGCCGTTATGAATATGCCAAAAACGAGTGAACTTAATAAAACCAAAACTAGAATTACAGCTAGCGCTGTATTAATAAGCGCGATTCTGGTAGCATCTGGATGTAGTACATCGGCAGAAAACAGTCAATCACCAATATGTAACGAAAAAACTCAACTTGCAAACATTCCTAGCCTAGAACACCTAAGTGCTTTCACGCGTGAGGCTAAAAAAATGACTCCTAAGCAAATTCAAGAATCAACCGGCGAATCCTTCATTATATTCTTTGAGGCTTCCGATAAAATAATAGAAAAATACGGTAACGATGCAAAAATAGACATAGAGGGTGGCCAAATTAATCAAAAGGTCGAATATCAAGGCGAAGCACTAAAAAGAGAATTAACAGTTACCGCAATTGATAGACAAAACCCCAAAGGTTGCATAAGTTACAAATATACAGTTATCCCTGAAAGGGGTATAGAATATACAGATATGAGTGGCGAGAACCATCAAATATTCTTAAATGGACTGGAGTTTGTTAAGGCAGACAACTCAGCAGTTGCCGCAGAGGATTTGGCACTGTTTTCTACTATGACAGCAAATACAATATACGAGCTGATCAATACTCAAGCAATCATATTAGATACCCCCGGAACTGATAACATATAGATTAAGTGTTACAATTGGAAAAGCCCGTTAGACCAACGTGCGCATATCCTTAGCTACACTTAGTGGAAACTTTTGGATAGAGATTCAGGTGTATTGACATTTTGTTATGCGCAACATAACATATATTCAAAGGTGATACTTGTAATCACATGAAAGATAGCAAGAAATGGTAACGAAAAATCATGATAGCGAAACCAAGGCAGAAGGCAAGCAAGTAATTGTGGCTTGCGCACTGATATACCACAACTTTGGCGGGAAGGTGAAGGTTTTCTTACCCAGGCGTGCAGATACAAAGAGATTTATGCCTGGAGTATATGAACTACCTGGTGGCCATATTGATTTTGGTGAGGACCTAATTATTGGACTTCGCCGCGAGATTAAAGAGGAATTTGAAAAAGACATCAATGTGGAAAATATTCTAGCAGCCTTTTCGTATACGAATGAGATCAAGGGTTCACATTCGGTTGAAATTGTATACTTAGCAGAATTTGAAAACGGAATCGAAAACATCGTAATTCATGAGGAAGACCATTCGGGCTATAGATGGTTTGCCGAAAATGAATTAGACGAAATGTTGGTGGGTGGAAAAACACAAGATGACGAAGAATATATAATAATCAAGCAAGCTTTCGACATAATGCGACACAAATTTACCAACTTATAGCTTTGTCAACCTACTTTTATTCACTCTACTTACTTCGACATATAGTCTGCGTGTATAGTACGCCAACTATACACGAACGGACTGATGTGAAATTTCCAGTTCGAACAATGCTCTAATCAATCTGAGGTAGAGTAATTCAAAATGTCTTATGTACTGTATTTTTCCGAAAAGACATTTCTTATATGGATAAACGTCTAATAGTTACGGATATTGGCTTTTTGCTAGGACCTTCTGCTAAAAAGCTATAAACTAAAAACATATGAAGATTTTTAGTTGGAATGTTAATGGTATCCGAGCTGTTGTAAACAAGGGTGATTTTGCTAAATTTATGGCAGAATATCAGCCAGATATTTTAGGATTACAAGAGACTAAAGCTATGCAAGGTCAGGCAGAAATTGACCTTACAGACTACACAGAAAACTGGAACAGCGCTGCTAAAAAAGGCTACAGCGGCACAGCTATATTTAGCAAAATTAAGCCATTGTCTGTGATTAGTAACTTACCACCTGTTATATCAGAAAAATACAGTGGTTTTACCGATAAATATGGAGACTCCCTTAACGAAGGAAGGATAACCACTGCAGAGTTTGAGGATTTTTATTTTGTAACAGTATACACCCCTAATAGTAAGGGTGATCTAACTAGATTGGGGCTTAGGCAAAATACCTGGGATCCAGCATTTTTGTCATATCTAAAATTTCTCGAAAAAACTAAACCAGTAATTTTTTGCGGAGACTTAAATGTTGCATATAGCGAGGAAGATCTTGCTAACCCAAAAGCCAATATCGGTAAGCATGGTTTTACAGACGAAGAACGCAACGGTTTCCAGAATTTTTTGGATGCTGGGTTTATAGATACATTTAGAATATTTAAATCAACAGGTAATGGATACTATACTTGGTGGACGCACTGGGCAAATGCCCGCGCTCGCAACGTAGGTTGGCGCATAGACTATATCTTAGTAAGTAATAGTTTGAAAGACAGAGTAAAATCTGCAAATATTTATCCGAATGTTATGGGTAGTGATCATTGCCCAGTAAGCATCGAACTTATATAGACTGTATAATATACTTATGAGTAGACCTTTTGCGGTATTTGATATAGATGGCACACTAGTTAGATGGCAGCTTTTTCATGCCATTGTAGATACTTTGGCAGCTATAGAAGAAGTTGACCCAGCGCATACGCAAAATATTAAAGATGCCAGAGCAGTCTGGAAACGACGTGAGCATATAGAATCTTTTAAAGAATACGAGATCAAGCATATTTATAACCAAATATTACTACAGGTAAATGCGGACCAATTTAATAATGCTATAACCCAAGTTTTTGAGGAATTTAAAGATCAGGTTTATATTTATACGCGAGATTTAATAACCAAACTGAAAACCGAAAACTATCTGTTATTTGCAATCTCTGGATCTCAAACAGAAATTGTACAACTAATTGCTGATTATTATGGCTTTGATGATTGTGCCGGCTCTGACTATATCCAAAAAGATGGTAAATTTACTGGAGAAAGCGTATTGCACATTGGTAAAAAACATAAAAAACTAGAAGAACTTGTCAATAAACATAAAGTTAATTACAAAAACAGTCTAGCAATTGGTGATAGTGCAGGTGATATTAGTTTACTGGAGGCTGTAGAAAACCCAATTGCTTTTAACCCAGATAATGCTCTATATAAAGTAGCATGTAAAAATAACTGGTCGATTATCTTAGAAGTAAAAAATATGATTTATAAGTTGGAGAAAACTAATGGCAGATACATTGTGGCAGACACAAAATTATAATAAACCACTATACGAGGACCTTGTCTGGAACAAGCCAGAACAAAAATCCTTAGCAGGTAAACTTTTAATAATAGGCGGAAATTCACACGCCATTAATGCCCCAAGTAATGCCTATAAATTTGCAATAGAACAAGGTGTTGGCGAAGTAAAAGTAGCTATGCCAAATAAAACAAAAAAATTATTAGGACCACATATTCCTCTAGGCATCGAACTATTACCCAGCACTGATATTGGTAGCTTTAGTAAAGAATCTACAAATGAGCTGCTTAATTTTGCTGCGTGGGCAGATGCTACGATTTACGTTGGCGATTTTGGCAAAAATAGCGAAACAGCGATTGTACTAGAAAATTTAATAGATATAGCTGCACCCCAAATCCTTACATTAGATGCTATTGACTATTTTTACAAAAATCCCACTTATGTACTTAGTAAAACTGAAACGTTACTTGTAATTACTCCGATGCAATTACAAAAATACATTCAATCTGCTAAATTACCGTATGCAATTACATCTCATTTAGACCTTTTACAACTATGTACAATACTAAAAGAGCTAACTAATAAATACCCTGTAAGTATAATTACTCAACATAACCTAAGTATTATTTGTGCCAATGAAGGAGATATTATTGTTACAAAAATTCCACAAATAGACACTACTTGGCAACTAAAAACTGCATTGGCAGCCAGTATTTGGTGGCTACAAAACCCAAAACATCCCCTAAAAGCCTTTGCTACTGCTATAA
>CAZTUU010000003.1:19085-20247 GCA_964616505.1 uncultured Candidatus Saccharibacteria bacterium | reverse complement strand
TTTGAGTCTAGCGCGTCTACCAATTCCGCCACTGCGGCATCAAAAAAATCAGATACTAAAATTACAACTCAGTCGAGTAATGCACGAACAATTGTACTATACTAGTGTAGTATATGACAGATACAAATAATAGTTTACCTTTGCCACAAGAGCCCCCAAAAGATCAATCTAAGAAAACTACTGATCCCAGCTTAGATATGATTAGGCAAAAAGTATCCCAAATTTATGCAGATGAGCCATCCGTAAAAGAAGAAGAGAATGAAATACAAAACATCGGTGCAACATCTGTTCACCAAAAATATATTCAGCAATTAACGAGCTCTGGGAAAAGTTTAGCAGAAATTCAAACTGCCTGGCATAATTATTACCAAACTTTATCAGACGATGATAAGCATCAAGTCTGGCAGGAATTTTACCAAAATCATAATCGATCCGCTAAATATCACCAAGTTGTCAAACCAGACCAACTGCCAAATAATACCCATGCACCGTCATCGCAAAAAGTCATAAACAAGATTGGACAGATCGGTAGTGATTTGCATAAAATCAACCAACCAACACAGCCACAAACTACAAAAGATATTAAAGATAGTCTGTTAAAAAAAGTAAGTACTCGAGGTAAATTATCTAAAAAACATAATCTTCAGTCTATTATTTTTGGAGTAAGTATGGGTCTAGTGGTCATATTTATCTTTATGTTTGGATTTTTTAATGAACGATTTATTGCTCCATTTATCACTCCAAGTAAAAATGCCTCAAACACACCAATCATTACTGATACGTCCCAAACCAGCAGCATAGATCTGGCCGATAAAATTATCATCCCTAAGATTAATGTTGAGATTCCAGTTGTATACAATGTTAATAGTATCGATGAAAAAACAATACAGTCAGGCCTAGAGAATGGTGCTGTACATTACCCAACTTCACCCGAGCCTGGTCAACTTGGTAATACTGTTATTATTGGCCACTCCGCAAATAATATTTTTAATAACGGTAAATACAAATATGCCTTTGCTCTATTAAATAGACTTCAAGAGGGTGATACATTTATATTAACCCATGGCGGAAAAAGATATTTATATAAAATCTATGTACGGAAAATTGTCAAACCAACAGACGTCTCGGTACTTGGTCCAGCAGATAAACCGGCAACAGCCAC
>CAZTUU010000003.1:18221-19075 GCA_964616505.1 uncultured Candidatus Saccharibacteria bacterium | reverse complement strand
TGCGACCCCCCAGGTACCTCAATTAACCGCCTGATCTTAGTTGGAGAGCAGGTGAGCCCTACTCCTAGTACTAATGTTGCCAGTGCTACTCCTAATGCTATTAAAGAGCCAGCAATCATACCCGGTAATCCACCTAATTTATTGAAAAAAATGTTTAGTTGGCTTTGATTACATTTTCAAATAATTAATTGACACTTTTCTATATCCAGCAGCCATAGAGAGTTTCTTAGATTTATTCACAAAACTATACTAAAACACCGCTATTTATGCCCGAAAACATATTGCCTAGCCATAAGTATCTACTTTGCTATTAAACTACCTTGCTGTAATTTTACATTATTATCACTATGCGCAACTATCGTATAAAGATTACTATAATCTCTACTAAAGTATGGATTAAATTGAGGCAGACTATCAGTTAAGGTTTGTTGATTACTGCCATCAAACTCAAAAACCTGAGCCTTTCTGTCCGTAACGATACTAAAGCGGTGTCCGTCCATCCAGTCTGCAATTTGATTGTCGGCAATATTTAACGGGCTAGTAAACCGATATACTTTATGTAGTTCATTATCTGAAACCAAAAATCTTTTGCCAGATTGTAGTGCCATAAATCTAGTGTTATCAGAAAACGAAATAGCCTGAGGCGAATTTATCAGAAGAGTTTGTTTTGGCAACACCTGATTTCCGTTACCGGACTTTATGCCTGATAAAGGATTGATAAATATCTGTGCTTTATTTGTAACAATATTGCTAATACCGTAATACCAATTATCCTGAAACTGAGCCATATCAAGCAGGTATCTATTATCTGGATTGCGTGCAAAGGTCTGTATGTAATATATGTCGGATTTATT
>CAZTUU010000003.1:8803-18211 GCA_964616505.1 uncultured Candidatus Saccharibacteria bacterium | reverse complement strand
TGCTCTGTACCATAACACGCGCATCAGCAGCCTGAGCACCATCATAAGTAACGTATAGTATCAGATTATCTCCATAAGATTTATAGCTAACTACGCCAGTAATCATAGGTAAAGCCTGTATGCCATTTTTAAGCTCAGCAGTATGAAGCTCACCATTATCACTATAATGCACATAGTATTTATCATATTTTTTGTCACGTAAGCTTAATAGCTGTCCTGCTTTTAATCCTAGTTTATTTGTAAGATTAATAGACTGCCCAACATCCTCCCTGTCGATCAAGATATAATCAGAAGGCGTACCCTGGAGTGACCGTGTCAGTACTAGATGTTTGTTATCATCAGACCACTCGGATACTGCAAGACTACCGTACTGACCATCTTTAGCAGGAATAACTGACTGGGGCACTGTTATCGATGTAGGGCTTTGATCAGGATTTTGTAGATCCACGATACTAAAAGTTGGTGCCACAGCACTTGGCTGCACTACTAACCATCGTCTATCGGGACTTTGGGTAACTAATGCTGGAGCCTGGGAGTATGGCTGCAGATCATTTATGGCAATATTTATTGGGAACAATATTGGATACATTAAGTAATTCACCGAGCCACCGATAATGCTAACTGTCTTTTGCCAATCTCGGTACTTAGCCTGTGCAATTTTTATCTGATATTCGCCTTCTTTAAGCGTGAACTGAGTCTTCGTTTTGCCTTTCTGCTTATCATCTACATAAACATTGCCAGATACGGGATGTGAGTCAATAATTGCAAGACCACTCTGCACAATACCCGCTTTTCTATCGTAACCAAAACCCTGAGCCAAATATACAAGTATTAGAGACATAAGGCCTATTCCAATTGCAATCAATATATAACCTGTAAATAATCTAACTGTTCGTGCTCGTTTGGTGTCGGGGTCTAAAAATTCCATATTTTGATTTAATATATACTATATAGTTAATATTCTAACACCTACACCTACTTTTTACTTGCAATATTATCTTATGACAGCGTAATATTAGATCATATAGACATAAGCAATAAAAAAAGAGGTAGCTTGAGGTGAGGACGGTAATCGAAATAAATGGTCGTAGATATGATGCTCGAACGGGTGAGATTCTTGAACAGAAAATTTCACCTAAGAACACCGATGATAGTAAAGTTGTAGCGAAACAATTACCCACTAAACATAGATCAAATGGACAAAAAATTGATGGTTTCAGTAGGCGTAAAGTGCCATCTGCAACAGTGTCAAAACAGTCCGATGGTATAACACTACATGGTAATAAAAAAAATATAGATCAATCAATATCACGAACAAACGTAAGCTCTATTAGTCCAATCAAAAAGCCTCAAAAGTCAAAAACTCTTTTAAGATCTATCGTGCGTAAGCCATCGACTAAAGCAGCATATATACATAGTATTTCTGGAATAAAAAAACCAGCTATGCAAACATCACACTTAAGAACACCCATACCACCTAGCAATAGCCGAATAGACCCAAATATAGTTACAAAAAGCCCTCATATTTCAAAATTTGCGACCAAAATATCTCACCCAGTGAAACCAACCTTAAGTCATAAATTAACGATAAAAGCACATCCAACTTCTACAAAACCAGTAACATCCCATACACCACCGCTAACAAAAATAAACATATCATCTAATGATAAGGTAACAAAATACGATCTAAATCATGCAATTTCAGTGGCCACAAGTCATACACAAAAAAGGCAAAAAATTAATATAAAGCCTAGGGTCAATCCAAAATTTTTTATAATCAGCGCTGGTATTCTAATTATTGCAGGATTGGCTGGTTACTTCTCATATAATAGGGTCCCCCAGTTATCATTACAAGTTGCTGCTAGTAAAGCGGGATTCAGTGGGCATTTACCCAATAATGCCCCTTCCGGATTTTCACTTAAAAATCCAATTGAGTCTACTAAGGGTAGTATCATATTAAATTATATATCTAATAGCGACGGTAGAAAGTTTGCAATATCTCAGAAACCATCTAATTGGAGCAGTGAATCACTATTATCGAATGTTTTCAAACAATCTAAACTCAACTACCAAACTTATCAGGACAAAGGCCTAACTATATACGTTTATGAAGGCAATAATGCAACCTGGGTTAATAACGGAGTATGGTATACGATCACAGGACAAAATGCGTTATCATCTCAGCAATTATTAGCTATTGCTGGGTCTATGTGAAATCTACAATAATCAACCAAGTTAACTGTATGTAAATCAAGTTATCTTATGAGATAATGTTGAGAATGAGTAACGTACGCACAAGATTTGCACCAAGCCCTACAGGCTTCTTACATGTTGGTAATGTCCGATCAGCACTATACCCATGGCTTATTGCACAACATGAAAATGGTAAATTTATTCTAAGAATTGAGGATACCGATCAGGCTAGAGAAGTTGAAGGTGCTGTTGCAGTTATTCATGACACTCTAGCATGGCTGGGTATCCAATGGGATGAAGGCCCTGACATTGGTGGACCATTTGGACCATACATACAAACTGAACGAAAACAATCATATACGAATTGGGCTCAAATACTAGTTGACAAAGGCCTGGCATACGCAGATACAAGAACGCCAGATCAACTCCAGGCAATAAGAGAAGATGCCAAATCTAAACATAAGCCATTTTTGGCACGTGATTATCGACCAACTAATATACCTCAATGGAAGCAAGGTATGCCGTTAAGATTTAAATGTACCCCAAAAATATATAAGTGGCATGATGCAATAATGGGGGATCTATCGGCAGGCGAAGAGGCGATTGACGATTTTATAATAATGAAATCCGATGGCTTGCCAACTTATAACTTTGCACACATTATCGACGACTTCGAGATGAAAGTTACTCACGTTATCCGTGGTGTAGAATACATTTCTTCTGTACCAAAGTATTTGTCACTGTATGATGCTCTCGAATTTCCAGTTCCAATATTAGCGCATGCTCCCCATATTATGTCGCCAGATGGTAACAAAAAACTTAGCAAAAGAGATGGAGCTAAAAGTATATTAGATTATAGAAAAGATGGTTTTTTACCAGAAGCAGTACTTAATTTCCTGGCATCACTTGGCTGGAACGATGGAACCGAGCAAGAAATATTCACAAAGCAAGAGTTAATAGATAAATTTAGCCTTGATAGGGTACAAAAATCTGGTGCTCGTTTTGATGAAAAGCGCCTACTTTGGATGAATGGAGCATGGATTAGATCTATATCTTTAGATGATCTATACCAACGAAGCCAGAACTATTGGCCAAAAAGCGCAGACAGTTATAATAAAGATTACAAGCTTAAAGTTCTGGGACTAATACAAGAAAGGCTAAAGTACTTGGGTGAGATACCAGCATTAACAGAATTCTTTTTTATAGAACCAGCCCCAAATATTGAACTTATAACTAACAATAAGCAATTAAAAAAATTAAACACCAAAGAAATCAAACAGTTGCTTAGTGCATCTATAGAAAGTCTTTCGAATAGTGACTTTTCTACTGATGATATTAGTTCTAGGTTGAACAAACTTCTAATAGAAACTGGACAAAAACCTGGTGTTTTATTTAGTCTCATTCGTATTGCAAGTACTTGGGCGCCATCCAGTCCAGGCCTTGCAGACAGCCTTGCTGTTCTAGGTAAAGAAAAATCCTTATCAAGACTAAAAGCTGCAAGCAGTTCTATCTCTATATAAAACAGACATTATGTTACAATAATAAGCATAAGTGGAATGCCAAAAATAAATGGATGATATTAAGACACTTCGCAAAAAGAAAGTAACCAAGCCAACCGCTAGCTCCGATTTACCTAGCAAAAATTTGGCTATTAATCCTGTTGAATCAAAAAAAGAATTTATAATTAATGTTACTACTAGTTCCGATAGTGATACCATCAACCTGAACACGATTGACTTAGATACTCCAGGTGAAGAAAAATTACCTAAAAAAAATAAGTACAATCTGAGCATTAGTCCTAAACATAGAAGCAAGAAAAAGATTATAATAATTACATGCGTAGTAGTTTTGGTTTTGGCATTACTATCATCTGTGTCTATTTATTGGTTTTTTATAAAAAAGGATTCAACGCCAATAAATCATGAGCCAGTGCAAACTAAAAAGTCAGAAGTTGCCAAAAAACCGATCTCTTTACTTACAGGCCTAGAGCTGGCAAGTGCAGAACTAGCAAATCGGCCCGTCACTGGAGTTATGATAGAAAATAGTCCTGATGCCCGTCCGCAAAGTGGCCTAACAGATGCAGGCATAGTCTACGAAGCGATTGCTGAGGGTGGCGTTACAAGATTCCTAGCCATTTATCAAGAATCTCAACCGCAATACATAGGCCCTATACGTAGCGCAAGGCCATATTATTTAGATTTTATTCTTCCATTTAACGGCAGCTTTGCGCACGTAGGCGGAAGCCCTGATGCCTTATCGGACATTAAATCTTTGGGTGTTAAAGATTTAGACCAATTTTTCAATGGTGATTTTTTCCAAAGAATCACTAGTAGATATGCACCCCATAATGTTTACACTAGTTTTGCAAAACTTGATGAACTAAATAAACTAAAAAACAATGTATTCACCAAATTTACACCTTTTGAACGTAAAAAGGATGTTAAGCAAACTCCAACGGCGAGCATTATTGATATATCAATATCAGGACCATTATACAGCCCGAGATTCGAATATGATCCAGTCACAAACTCATATAAGCGTTTTCAAGCTGGGACACCCCATATAGACGAGCAGTCAAAGGTTCAAATTTCTCCAAAAGTTGTAGTTGTTTTAGTTATGGATCAAACAACTATGCCAGATGGTTACCATACCGCCTATAAAGACACCGGAAGTGGCAAAATGTATGTTTTCCAGGACGGTATCGTTAGTGAGGGAACATGGGAAAAATCAGATCGTAAAAGCCAATTTATATTCAAAGATAGCAATGGACTTCCAATGAAACTAAATGCCGGACAAACATGGGTATCAATTGTTGGATCTAGTAGCGATATTAGTTATAAACCATAGCAAATTAATTAAATGATACCTTACCTTAAACCACTAAAAAACAGTATATGGATCCAGGCATCTAGTTTGATAATCGCTTCTAGTATACTGTCAGTAAGCTCAATTATTATTATAATTAGCTATTTGCCCAGTAAAACCATTTTAGCAATTGCTGTTTCAGTATTATTAACAGTTGTTTTCGCCATTCTGGCAGGTCTTTTAATTTCTAAAAGTTCTGTCGAAGCAACTAACTTTCTTGCCCAAGTAATTTTGATAACTATTCGCCCCAACAGCCCGCTTGAAGCACCAAGCAGCCAGCACCTCAGTGCTTCTAAAGACTTTTTGCTAAGTTTAGCAAATGATATATACGAACTAAAATCTACAGCTAAACATGAGGAAGAAAATGTAAATGCCCAGTTATCGTATTACAAAGCTGTCCTTAATAACATCCCTATACCTGTTATCGTTATTGATAAAAACCAATCAATCACCTACACAAACCCAGAAGCTATAAGCTATGCACAACTATCTGAGGAAGATATAGAAGGTAGATCTTTGTACGATGTTCTCAATATGTCGTTTGTAAGCGAAATGACACTTGATGCTTGGTTGGATACATGTAAAGAAAATGCCGTTACCCAAAGTTCTATATGGGAAAGAGTCCGCTTAAACCTACCTGATAAATCGCGTAAACAATTTGATTTAGCAGCACACTTCAGCAAAGATAGCTCCAACGGTGCCGAGACAATCCTGCTCCTTTTTGATAGAACAAAGCTCTACGAGACAGACGATCATGACTTAACTTTTGTATCTTTGGCTGTTCATGAACTTAGGACACCGTTAACAATTATGCGAGGATATATTGAAGTGTTTGAGGACGAACTAGCCGATAAGCTAAATAGAGAGCAGAAAGATTTTATGCATAACATGGCGGCTAGTGCTCAGCAGTTAAGCACCTTTGTATCAAATATACTCAACGTTGCTAGAATAGAAGAGAATGCACTTGTTATGCGGCTTACTAAGGAAGATTGGGACAAGACGTTAAGAACTGCCTGTAAAGATATGGAGCTACGAGCTAAGGCGCGCGGCAAAAAATTGATTTTTAAAATTGATAAAAATCTGCCACCAGTAGCGGTAGATCGAGTAAGTATTTATGAGGTTGTTAACAATCTACTAGACAATGCCGTCAAATATATGCATACAGATCAGGATATTATAATTCGATCCTACGAAAAAGATGGATTTATTGAGACCACTATTACTGATACTGGAATTGGAATACCGGATAATCTATTAGACCATATTTTTGACAAATTTTATCGGTCTCATACAAGCAAAAACAGTGTTGGCGGAACTGGGTTGGGTCTCTACTTGTGCAAGTCAATAATCTCCGCACATGGTGGTAGCATGTGGGTTCAGAGCAAAGAGGGTAAGGGAAGTACTTTTGGCTTTAGCTTGCCTACATATTTATCCGTGGCAGATAATATTAAAAATGAAGATAATGGTGAAATCATACGTGGTGCACATGGATGGATAAAAAATCATTCATTATATAGAGATTAATAGGAGGTTACATGAGCAAAGATAGTTCCAAAATCAAAAGAATACTATGCATAGAAGATGAGTATTTTATTAGCGAACTTTATGCTCGTGCCCTAAGGCGAGCCGGCTATGATGTAACAACTATGCTCTCCGGGGAAGATGGCTTAAGGGCGGCTCGGAGCAATTTATTTGACATAATACTGCTAGATTTAATGATACCCGGTATAACTGGTTTCGAGGTTTTGCGTCGTCTACGGGCAGAAATTCCAGAATTAAAAGCCAAGGTGCTAATTACAACTAATCTAGACCAAGAAGATAGCTCGCGGACTGAGATTGAATCAATGGCAGATGGTTATCTCATAAAAGCAGAGTTAACGCCTCATCAATTAGTGCAAATTACTAGCGATATTCTTGATGGTAAAAAACCTAGCGAGAGTTATCTGGAATAATGAGCTTAGCCTTCTATCATGCTTAATAAAGGATCTCCCGCTCGAGTGTTTGGCCTTTCAGCAATAATAACAGTTATTGCACTTGTTTTTGCTGGAACAAAGCTGGGCAGTGGTATTCTTTTAACACTTATTACATTAATCATTATAGAAATTTCGCTTAGTGCAGACAGCGCAATTATTAATGCAGATAAACTATCTAAGCTCAGCAGTTTTTGGCAAACAATTTTTTTGACAGTTGGTATTATTATTGCCGTTTTTGGTGTTCGGTTTATTATACCCGTAGCAATTGTTAGTGAAGTTACTAAGTTATCTTGGGTAGAAGTCGTAAAACTTGCTTTCGATAATCCAGCACAATATACACAACACCTTAAAAGTGTTTACCCTATTATTGCTTCTTTTGGTGGTTCTTTTTTACTAACGTTAGCTTTGACCTATTTTTGTACTGAAAAACGCAAAAATATATGGATAAAACCTATAGAAAAGCAACTTATGAAACTTAATGCATCGTATTTTCCCGCACTAGTAACTTTATCTATTGTAGTTTTTTTATCATTATTACCCTGGGGATTAAAAACCCATAAAATGTTAATTGCTGGAATATCGGGTATTGTATTATTTTTACTTATCAATTGGGTCAGCACAAAACTAGAAAAATTACACCAAAAACACAACAAGAAAAATCGATATGCACTTACGGGCTTTGCGGCTTTTATAAGCTTTATGTACCTAGAGCTTCTAGGAGACACATTTAGTTTAGGTAGTGTTGTCGGAGCATTTGCCATAACCGATCAAGTTGCACTTATTGTAATAGGATTGGGAATAGGTGCAATATGGGTGAGGTCATTAACTATATATTTTATTCGTAAGGGTGTAGACAACCAGTATCCAGACCTAGAGACAGCAGCACACTATATTATGCTTATTTTGGCGCTTGTGCTATTTTCTGATCAATTTTTTGAGTACCCTCACTATTTAATAGCTATAATAATAGTTACGATCTTAATATTTGCCATAGCTACATCACCAAAGAAAAAATCTAGAATAAGTTTGAGCAGACACTAAATAGCATTTTTTCTAATGCACCACAATTTCAAAACCCACAACTACAAGGCCCACAAATAAATTGATTGCTATAAGTGCTGTTGATTTTATAATGCTCAGTTTCTCTAATTTTGCGCTGATGATGCTAATACTTAATAGCATTAACATGCAGCTAATCATACCTAGTAAAATAGACATGTATATGTCCCAATAATGTAGCAAGGTAAGTAGCAAAAAAAATTCTGGAAAAATAACAGGTACCAAAATAAATGAAGATTCTTTAATAATATCTCCTATTTGCTTCGAGCTAAGACTTCTTTGTAAGACCAACCTTTTCGAGAGACTGTCCGCATAAAAATGAGCTGCGAATACTGCCAACATCCCCAGAGAGATACCAACCACACCGCTCTTTATTGTTGGATTATCATCGTTACTAAGTATTACAAGACTCACTAGAGCCAAAATATTTCCATAAATGAAATTTCTTACAACATTTGCCGCAACCACTCGATTTACTCGAATATTTTTACTAATAACGATTATTTTGCTCATACCAACTACTATACTAGATTAAGGTATTATTATTAACCACTGGTAGTGGTTATCGGGTAGTGTAATATTTAATATAAATTACCGTCTTTGGCATTGGAACAGCATTAGAAAATAAACCAATATCACATCTTTTCTTTAGTTTAGTATCGCCAATTCTATCCAGTTTTATTACTGAATCCTCGACCGACTAGCTGTATCTACTATTCTTTTTACAAAAGGAACATCATTAAATTGGGTTAATATCGATAGTAGTATTGCAACTACTATAGTACCTCCTATAAACAGGCCAATCCCGTAGACTATTCCCTTCATAAGGCTAAACCATAAAAATCGTGGAGCATTAGAATATCCACTTAGGTATACTTCTTCCATAGCTTTGCCAAGCTTTTCATAGTCTTTTTGTGTCATTTTATGTGTCAAATCTTTGGAGCTCATTCTTAATATTGTACATCTAAAATCAAGTTAGCATGTAAAATAATAGTTATGGTAAATATTAGCGAAAAAGATTTTGAGACAATGGCCTCCAGTGCTATTGATTCATTACCCAAACAATATATAGATAACATGGATAATGTAGCTATAGTTGTAGAAGAAGATCCGACAGAGGAGCAATTAGCCAGAATGCATGTACTTAATAATCAGTTGCTTTACGGACTATACGAAGGAATACCTCTGACAGCCCGAAGTAATTCATATAACCTAGTGCCTCCAGATAAAATAACAATTTTTAAAAATCCGATCTGTCAAAATAGTACAGATATAGAAAATTTAAAAGAACAAATTAAGCGAACTATCTGGCATGAGA
>CAZTUU010000003.1:4030-8793 GCA_964616505.1 uncultured Candidatus Saccharibacteria bacterium | reverse complement strand
AACAAAAATGGCTGTCGCTGGGGCTATGCTCTTAAGTATATAAATATGCCATTGCTTCAATCTATTGGAGATTAAGGATTTTAAGTGTGTGTTAATCTAAAATTTGTGAGCCTAAATCGCCTCCAAAATGTTGGCCAATATGCTTTTCAATATTGTGTAAATCTAACAGTTGTACAAATGGACAAACTACAAAACCATAAATCAAAATAACAATCTAAGCAGTATAATAATAGAGTAATGATAAGCCAAAAAGTCGCCCAAGAAATTGTTCTGATTATCCTTATTTTACTTTATAGTACAGTTCTTGGTAGGCTAGTACCCAAAAAGTATCATTTATACCTAAATATTGGTATTGCAGCCGTTGCAATAACTCTTGGTTTAGCATTCGGCCTATCCCTAGAAAATATGGGTCTAGCTCTAGATAGAATATTACCAGGTATATACTGGGCATTCATCATATCTGCTGCAATAATCTTACTTATACTTGTTATTTCGACAATACCAATACTAAGAAGATTTTTTATCGGTGAAAAATTAAGTAATGCCAATGGTAAGTAAATCGCGTTCGAAGCCGCCGTAAGAATACCACTTGGTACAGCACTTGTTGAGGAAATATTATTTAGGGGTGTACTACTTGGGCTTTTGCTACAACACCATCCTACATTCGAAGCATTAGTTATTGCGGCAGCTATTTTTGGCTTATGGCACATCTTCCCGACTATGGACTCTATGAAATCAAATGCTGCAGCCGCAAAAGCTATTGCGCACAAAACTCCCCGAGCGGCTGGTTCGGTAATTGGAGTAATAATCCTTACCTCAATTGCCGGACTATTTTTTGGATGGTTAAGAATTTTGGCTAATAGTATAGTAGCCCCATGGTTAGTACATTGGTCAGTTAACGCAAGCGGTGTAGTAGGTATTGCTGTCGCCACTAAACTGCAATATAGATGATCAACTAAACGCAAGAAAGTAAAGATAATAAAATGAAAAAGTTAGTGTTACCACTATGTCTTATTCTACTTATATCTATACTGGGAATTAATATACGGCAGACAGCTAATGCGCAAGTCCAGAACTTACAAGACTATACTATTTCATCATTTAGTGCAGTCTATAATCTTACCAAAGATAGTAAAAATGTCTCTCAGCTACAAGTCGACGAGTACATTACCGCGCAGTTTCCCGAATACGATCAAAATCATGGCATATTGCGAGCACTTCCATTAACTTATAACAAATCAAACCTGGATGTTAATGTTGCAAAAATTGATAATGCCCAAAACTCTCTGTCTCCAGCTACCCAAGAGTGGCCATATACCACATCAAAAAGTAATGGTAATCTGGTTCTTAAAATCGGTAGCGCAAATAGTTACGTACATGGTGTACAAAATTTTCATATCGCATACCAAATGCAAAATGTTATCAAGTTTGTTGATAACCAAGACGAATTTTATTGGAACGTTAATGGCACACAGTGGCAACAGCCGATTAATCAAACATCAGCGATTATTATTATGCCTAAAGATATTGCCTCAGCTATGACTGAGCATATTTGTTTTACAGGTGCACAGGGTAGTAAGGCACAAGATTGCAATATACAACTCAACCAACTCACCAATGGCAATACCCAGGTTATTGTAAAATCTAATAGTGCGCTAAGTGCAGGCGAAAACCTTAGTTTTGATATAGCGTTTCGTTCTGGTACTTTTACCCAAGCTAAACCTAGCATTTGGCAACTTATTGGACAATATATGCCCTATATTCTTATGGCGGGCATGCCACTAATCACTTTATTAATTGTAATTAACAAATGGCGAAAATATGGCAGAGACGCCAGGGTTAGGGGCACCATTATTGCTCAATATGACCCGCCTCAAAAAACTAGCCTGCTAGTAAATGATTTTGTAGTAAAAGAATCATCAAGACCTTTGGCTATTACAGCACAAATTATTAATCTAGCTATTGATGGTTATATTAGGATTATCGATGATCCAGAAGATAGTTCAAGTAAAAAACACGTATTTTCATTAGAACTAATTAAAGCTCCCACTGACCTAAAACCAGAGGAGGCAACTGTCGTAAAAATGTTATTTGGTGTCTCACCATCATTAAATACAACTATTGATCTAGATAGTCTAAAAAATAAATTAAGCAAACAAACAAAAGCTTTGGCATCTGATCTATCACAGATTGTTACCAAAGATGGTTATTTTGTAACCGACCCGTCTAAAAGTACTAAAAAATATATAATGTACGGTAGTTTGTGCCTAATTGTAGGGTTCTTGTGTTTTGTTTTTGGCAGCTCAATTTTTATGATAATGGGTCTTGGTATCGGCCTAATTATTAGTGGGATAATCTTATTTATTGTATCCAAAGCAATGCCTGCCCGCACCCTCAGTGGCGTAGAACTCAACGATTATTTACTAGGCCTAAAATTATATATAGACATGGCAGAACAAGATCGTATCAGGTTCCACGATAGCCCCGATAGTGCAGAGCGACGTCGAATTAACCCCAATAACCCCAAACAAATGATTCATATTTTTGAGTCCTTGCTACCATATGCCATGTTATTTGGCATGGAAAAACAATGGGGAAAACAATTCGAAGCCATAAATACAACTCCCCCAGACTGGTATGTTGGTAATTGGGCAGCATTTAACACTGGATATCTAATAGGTAGTCTCGGCGATTTTAATACAAGTAGCATAGCAAGCTATGCACCTCCATCATCAAATGGGTCTAGCGGTTTTGGGGGCGGGGGATTCTCTGGCGGTGGAGGCGGTGGAGGTGGTGGCGGTGGTTGGTAATAATACCATCGTTTTAGGGGGTGGCTGTTTTTGGTGCCTAGATGCTACCTTTTCTCAGTTAACTGGTGTTACTAAAGTTACTTGTGGGTATTCAGGAGGTCTAGCAAAAAATCCCACGTATGAGCAAGTTTGCACAGGGCAAACTAACTATGCTGAAGTTATAGAGATCACATTTGAGCCTGCTCAAATTGGTCTTGGTAAAATTTTAGAAATTTTTTGGGCAACCCATAACCCAACAACCCCAAACCAGCAGGGTGCTGATATTGGCTCACAATATCGATCAATCGTGTTCTACAAAGACAAGTCAGAGAACAATATCATTCAACATGCCCTAAAACTCGCACAAAAACAATGGGATAGCCCCATCGTAACCGAAATAAAACCACTTACCAAATTTTATCCAGCCGAAAGCTATCATCAAAAATACTTCGAGTCTAATCCAGATAAAGCTTACTGCCAAATTGTAATTAATCCAAAGTTATCCAAATTCAGAAAAAAATTTACTGATTATATCAAATCAGAGTATAAATAAAACTATGTCTGCAAAATCTTCACCAAAACGAATTCTAATCCTATATCTACTAAGTGCAATTTTTGGAACAATCGGCGGCTTACTAACTATCGCCGTAATCTTTGTAATTGATGAGCTTATAGATCTCGTCTGGAGTAAGGGTTTTGGAATAAACCCAGATGCTCCAATACGAACAATCGCTGTAGTTGTTGTTTTGATTATCTGCGGACTAGTAGTTGGACTGTTAAATAAAAAATATGGTAAAACAGGCGGTGGTATAGAAGTACTCATTAGAGAGTCGCTAGATAAAGGGCACATTGAGTGGCGAAAAGTTCCAAAAGATTTACTTATCAGTACTTTCTCAATTGCCAGTGGTGCCAGCCTTGGGCCTGAGGCTCCAGCCTCAATTCTGGCAGCAGGGGTAGCATCTTATACAGCAGAAAAAACAAATATGGGATTAGCAACATCAAGAGCCATAAATTTATCGGCAATAGCTGGAATGTTTGGGTCATTATTATCAAACCCATTTTTAGCAACCGTAATGTTTATAGAAACATCAAAAGATCACATCAAAAAACTCCAAGAAATGATTGGCTATAGTATGATCGCAGGGGCTTTTGGAATGGCAACCTTTTTTGTGCTTTTTAACAAACTCTATGTTTTTGACCTTGGAATACCAGCTTACACTGGACCGACAGCTACAGACCTGTATAAAGCATTTGTATTTGGCATTATAGGGGCAATCTTTGCCATAGTGGTCGGTATTATTATGCACAAAGCCGAGCCAATATTCAAAAAACTAGACCGCAAAGTAATAACCAGAAGCCTAATCGGGGCAGTAATTGCAGGTTTAATAGCCTACGCCGCACCCCTCACAATGTTTAGTGGGCAAAATGTGCTGCCAGATGTAATTACCACCGCGGCTACTACATCTTTTATAGCATTGATGCTATTAGCTTTCGCCAAATTAATTGCGACTAGTGTATTACTAAGGACTGGGTTTTTTGGTGGAATTATTTTTCCGTCGATATTTGCCGGTGGGGTACTTGGGCTAGCTTTTAATCATTTTTTACATGCGCCAGTGGCGCTGGCTATTTCTTGTACTATAGCAGGATTAATAACACTTGCTATGCGCCAACCGCTAACTGCTGCCTTTTTAACCCTAGCAATTGCTGGAACTTCTATAGCCGCACCAACTGCTTTAGCTGTTAGCGCTGGTCTAATTATGTTGGTGATAGTTAAAAATAAGCTATCAGCTACCCAGGCATAATTCCTAAATCAATTCTGTTTGCTTTCACCAAATAAGTCTAAATCATTTAATTCGTCGGGCAAAAAACCATCACTTGGCTGAAAGTTTGATTGCCATTTATAATCTTTCTGATACCCTAAATCCTTCATTAATTTAGTTGGAGCATTTCTAATATGAATTGGAACTGCCGCAT
>CAZTUU010000003.1:0-4020 GCA_964616505.1 uncultured Candidatus Saccharibacteria bacterium | reverse complement strand
CCTGCTAAGTTTAGGGCAGCCGAGCCAGCGATTCCTATGTCTTCGCTAGCAAATATCACCATACGTCTAGAAATAAATTTAGGATCTTCGCCAGATTCTAGCATTCGTGCTAAATAATACAAAGAGGCATTGCTATCACTGCCACGCATACTTTTTATAAAGGCACTTATAATATTATAGTGTTGCTCACCGGCTTTATCATAAACTGGTAGCTGTTTTTGAGCAGCAGTTTTTACCACTTGTAAAGTAATACTGTTTTTAGATTTAGACAATGATAGTGCGAGCTCTAAATTGCCTAATGCAATCCTTGCATCACCACCCGATACTTCGGCTAAATAATCTAATGCTTTTGGGTCTACTTTTTTTTCTATACTACAATTTTTTAAAGTGCGTTTTAAAATTACTAATATATCTTTTTTGGCCAATGGTTCTAATACTAAAACTCTTGTCCTAGAGATAAGTGGTGTTATGACCTCAAAACTAGGATTTTCTGTCGTGGCACCAATAAGTGTTACTAGTCCGCTCTCAACATGTGGCAAAAATGCATCTTGCTGAGATTTATTAAATCTATGAATTTCGTCAACGAACAAGACTGTCTGCATTCCTAATCGACGATTCTCACCTGCATGCTTGATTACTTGTTTGACATCCGCTATACCTGCAGTTACTGCACTAATCTCTATAAAGTCTGCATTAGTCTGGCTCGCAATAATACGTGCCAATGTAGTTTTTCCACTGCCCGGAGGACCCCACAAAATTAAACTTACAGGCATTTTGCTAGCAATAATCTCATTAATAATAGCGCCACTACCAAGTAAATGAGACTGTCCAATAACATCCTTTAGATATTTTGGTCGCATTGTTTCGGCAAGTGGTATATTCATAAATATTAGTATACATCTATTGCCAGCATGGGTTATCTAGTTATAGGCTATTTAACATCAATTTAAAAATCACATTATAGACAAAAATAATATAAACCATTACGTAAGTATAAAAATTAATCGATGTAATCTACATTATAGTCTAATTATTAATTGGCAAAATGCATGACTGTATATATACAGTATTCGTTTTGGTTTATTACTTCTGATACGCCAAAATACTTAAATTTTTTATTTGTCATAACATTATAGTGAGTAGTGCTATTCGTTAAACCATCAAATGTTTCCTGAGCTGACCCATAGCATCTTGCTAGATTTTCACCTGCGTACTTTGCACTTGGTTTATCATGCCAAATAAAGTTATAAAATGGCACATCATGCGGAGAAACATGACTCCAGTAATTATTTGATACCATATCCTTTGCTTTACTCAAAGAGGACGCTTCAAGCCTATAGTCATAATCAAGTGGCTTTAGGCCTTTTTGTTTTCTTAGTTTATTAATGGAATTTAGGTAAAAATTACCTGATTCACTTATGCTATTGAGATTATAATGGCTAGTAGAATTAGAAACTGCGGTGATTGTAGACATAGGGCTAATTAATACAGTTACGATACAAACCAATACTAAACATATAGTCGTTGTTTTTTTAGGTAAAATATATACTAGCCTATGTAGCTCATTTAGCTTAAAATAGGTGGAAATATTTGATACCTTATATGAATATCGCAGCTTATCCATAATCACAAAACACCTTCGCCAGTTAAACTAGCAATTATACGTAGTCAAAATAGTAATTTTAACTATTACCATAAATAAAACACATCTAATAATGTATTAGATATATTATACGCTTTTTATCAAGATATGTCAAATTATCTACTGTTACTAAGAAGGCGAATTATCGATATATACAGCCATATAAGTGTGACCATTAGTCCAAAAGCGCCATACCATTCAAATACTTTTGGCGCTGATTTACTTGATGCTGTTCTCTCAATAAAATCAAAGTCTAAGAACAAATTTAACGAAGCGACGAATACGACGACTAGACTAAATATTATGCCAAATGTACCCGTATTATATATAAGTGGCATTTCTACTCCAAACAGACCAAGGATTAACGCTAATAAAAAATATACTGCAATGCCAACCGTAGATATTATCACTATAGATCTAAATTTTTGTGTTACTTTTACAATTTGTGCCTGATATAAAAACAAAGTTGTAAACAAAATAACTCCCGTCAGGGCAATAGCCTGAACCACAATACCACCGTAAGATACCTCTGCATATTTAGAAATAACCCCAAGCAAATATCCCTCAGCCAAAGCATATAGTGGGGCAGTAACTGGAGTTGTTTTTGGCATAAATATTGCAAGCAAGGCAAAAACCAAAGATCCAATAGCAGCCCCAGCCATCAAAAACACCATACTTGTAGAATTATGAGCTGCACCTTGCCATCCAAAGTATCCACTTGCAATTACAAGAGCCAAAAGAATAAGGATTTTTATAGTTGTTCCGCCAACAGTAGCATAGCTAGTGGACTCTGTAGCCTGTAGCCGTTCCAAAGCTTTTGCGCCAAACGCAGGGTTACCAGTTTTATCTTGCATCACTATTTCTCCATATAATATCTAATTATACCTTAAAAATTATGAAAACTTAGGCTATTTTTTGGGTAATTTAAAGATACTTTCTGGCAACATATATATTACCAAGAACACTCCAACAATTTGTACGATATCCATCGCTGTCTGTTTGCCATTCCATTGGCTAGATTGCCACATAGAAAACCACTCTGCGCCAAAGCACAAAAAACCAATAAACCATAGGGCTATAGCAAGAGCAAATGATATAAATCCAAGGATTTTAGCTCTGGCAAAACTGTTAGTAGACCTACTAACATTTATTAGCATAAACACAGCCGAAAGCATTCCAAATAATGCAATAAGCCCCTCTGTTAATATTATTCCCCAGTATGCAATAGTTACAAGTGTATCATTGGTAATTGCACGCCAAGTCAAGGTGTTATCAGGAAAAACTGTGTCCATAGCCAGTACATGTTTTACAAACTGATAATTAGAATCATAATCTGTTAAATTACCAATGAATATCAAAAGTGCATAAAACGCTAAGCAAAATATAATAAAAGTTTGCAACAGGCGTAATATTTTTATGTTCATTTTTATATTCCTATTATTTTCAATTAGTACTATACGCTTTTAGTATCAAAGTTGTAAATATCTAAATATGCCTGATGAACCTCGTCGAGTCGTGTTGGAACGATATCCTTATGGAATTCAACAGGCTATATCACCCTATGAGGGGTTTGTCTCTAGTATATAGAGATATCGCTAGATTACTGGAACTAGTCACCGTGTCTTGCAATTTTACGATAATACACTATCGACATCTCTACTTCGTTAGTAAAATTACTCAATTCGTAAGGACTAATCAATATAGTTTATTGCAATCTTTTTTACAGGCAGCGGATGTACTTATCGATATTAAATGCTAGTTCTAGAGCTAATGCTTCTTGGATAGTGAACCATTGTGCTTCAAGAATTTCTTCCTCTTGTATAACAAACTTCCCTTGTAGGTACACTGCATCGAAAATAGTGATATCATTGTCTGGATTGGTTGTTGTGAAGTTATCACGTATAGCACCAACAGAACATACCACGCCTGTCTCTTCGGTGACTTCCCGGATCAAACCCGCTCTAATATCTTCGCTATCCTCGATTACACCACCTGGGAAGTTCCATTTTCTTGCTTCGGCAAACGGAGGTGCAATTCTAACAAGTAGCACTTTGTTTTCTTTTCGAATAGCTGCGAACGCACAGATAGCCATGACTTAACTTTTCTCCTCTAGTTTAAGTTTATATTTTTTGTAGGGTAATTCGGATAAATAATATCGAGAAAACCAATCTATGCTTTCTTGTGTAAATACAAAACCCTCATCTTAATTACCATAATATGAAAGATTGTTTTTGGGAATCGAACGACTTATCTCTTTAACAAAAGTAAAAACCTATAGTATTTTAGTAAATCTCTATCTGTTATTTCTAATCTGGTGACCCCTGCGGGATTCGAACCCGCGATCTTCTGGATGAGAACCAGATATCCTAACCACTAGA
>CAZTUU010000002.1:14008-42904 GCA_964616505.1 uncultured Candidatus Saccharibacteria bacterium | reverse complement strand
GGGAAGTGGTGCGGGTTTTGTTGTTGCCCAAGCAGCAAGGGATGAAGGTGCGCTAGTAGTCGGCTTTGCTACAAGACCTTTTGCTTTTGAAGGAGAAAAACGACGTAAAAATTCCGAATATGCAATTGATAAATTACGGGGTAATGTTGATACATTAATTACGATACCGAATGATCGTTTACTTCAAACAATTGATCGTAAGACTCCACTTCTAGAAGCCTTTAAAGTAGCAGATGACGTCTTGCGTCAAGGTGTCCAGGGTATCTCGGATCTTATTACTGTTCATGGTTTAATTAATCTTGACTTTGCAGATGTAAAAACGGTAATGAGTAATGCGGGAAGTGCTTTAATGGGCATTGGCCGAGCCAGCGGTGATGATAGAGCTGTGGAAGCGGCTCATCAAGCAATAGAATCGCCCCTACTAGAGGTATCTATAGACGGTGCTAGGGGTATTTTATTTAATGTTATTGGCGGGCATGATATGTCTATGCATGAGATTAACGCTGCTGCCGAAGCAATTACTGCCGCTGCTGATCCAGACGCGAATATAATTTTTGGAGCTACAATTAATCCAGAGCTAGAGGGTGAGATAATCATTACTGTAGTTGCAACTGGTTTTGATACAGCATATTTTGCTAATCGTCATGTTGCTGTTAAGCCAAAAATAGAGGATTCTTCGATCCAAGAAATAGTTGCTGAGGTTGAAGTAATAGAAGATATTGACAGGCCTAAGGATCCAGAGGTTACTGAAATAGAAGAAGTAGTGGAAGTTCCTAGTCAAGAAACAATACCTAATGATGAAATAGTAGATAATAAGTATGAGAGTAAAGACGATAAGGACTATTCTGCAATTGCTAGTGATTTTAAGGATGAATCTCCAGCTCCTAATATTTGGTCTTTTGATGCCGATGATGCTAGCAAAGAAGAGGACAAATTAGACAAACCATCTTTTTTGCGCCGCTTAACTCGCCGTAAAAAAGATACTGATGATACTCCGTCCCAGGAGTAGACTTTTTAACAGCTATACTGTCTAAAATCGTTTTAATTTATACGACACTTTTTTATTGCAAACGCTATATAAAGGGTATAACATAACTATCACGAACACTATATGTAGTGATTGCACGTTTAAAAGCAATCAAGGGGATATTAAATGAAATGTCATAAATGCCAATGCGAAGATACTAAAGTAATTGAATCTCGTGATGTTGCAGACGGAGAATCAACGCGTCGTAGACGTGAATGTAGTAACTGTAGGGCGCGGTTTACTACGTATGAGCGTCTAGAGCGTCCTCAGCTGATAGTAATAAAGCAAGACGGTTCTAGGGAACTTTTTGATAGATCTAAGCTACTGGCTGGTATACAGCGAGCCTGTGAGAAAACTTCCGTTACTGGTATGCAGCAAGAATCGCTCGTAGCAAACATAGAGAGTGGTCTTTATGACATGGGTGAGCCAGAAATTAATTCTAAAGAAGTGGGAGATTTAGTGATGGAAGGTTTGGCACCACTTTCTGAAGTAGCCTATGTAAGGTTTGCAAGTGTCTATAGAAGATTTAGTGATGTCACTGGTTTTGAATCTGAACTAGTAAAAATTCGTTTAAAAAATAACAAAGATTCCTCTTGATAAAAGCAAGTAAAGTACGTTCTGCTTAGTGAGGCATTAACTTTTTGAGCAGAGCGCGCTTAAATGATTAAAGTAAATTTAATTAGTAATTATGAGAGACAGTTACTAAACAAAATTTTTAATCAGCGAGCTTCAAATAAACAATAAAAAAATATTATTTAAAAAAGTGAGGGTAAAAATATGGCACAAACAGCAGAGCTCGGATTAAACCGATATTTTACAAAGACCGGAAAAAAGGCTTATGATCAAATAAATTGGGTAAAAAGTGACTCAGTAATTGTTAACCCGTTAACTACAAAGCCAGTTTTTGAGCAACTTGGTGTGGAGTTTCCAGAAGATTGGTCGCTAAATGCAATAAATATCGTATCTCAAAAATATTTTGCCGGTACCCCCGGGCAAAAAGATAGAGAAAGTTCTCTTAAAACGTTAATAAATCGTATCGTAAATACTGTTGCTAGGCATGGTTTACAAGAAGGTTATTTTATTGACGAAACCGAAGCAGAAGTTTTTACAGAGGAGCTTAAATATATTTTAGCCACCCAGCGTGCAGCTTTTAATTCTCCTGTTTGGTTTAATATTGGCGTATCAAGTCGTGCTCAGCAAGCTAGTGCCTGCTTTATTTTAGGTGTTAAAGACACCATGGGTTCAATCTTAAATTGGTATGTAGAAGAAGGCACAATATTTAAGGGTGGTTCAGGATCGGGAGTTAACCTTAGCCCTATTCGCTCTAGCTTAGAGCGGTTGGGCGCAAGTGGTGGAAAGGCTTCTGGTCCAGTTAGCTTTATGCGTGGGGCTGACGCGAGCGCAGGAACTATAAAAAGTGGTGGTAAAACTCGACGAGCTGCCAAAATGGTTATTTTAAATGTAGATCATCCGGATATAGAAGAATTTATTTGGTGCAAAGCCTTAGAAGAGAAAAAAGCTCGAGTTTTAGAAGAGAATGGCTTTGATATGAGCTTAGATGGTAAGGATAACTTTAGCGTGCAGTATCAAAATGCTAATAATTCGGTACGTGTAACTGATGATTTTATGCAAGCTGTAGAAGACGACAAAAACTGGGATCTTAAAGCAATCAAGACTGGCGAAACTGTAAAAACGGTTAAGGCTCGGGAGCTGTTTAGGCAAATTTCTCAGGCTGCTTGGGAGTGTGCTGATCCTGGAATGCAGTACGATACGACAATTAATAAGTGGCATACCGCACCTAATGCTGGTCGTATAAATGGCTCTAATCCTTGTAGTGAATATATGCACCTAGATAACTCTGCATGTAATTTAGCATCTATAAACTTGCTTAAGTACCTTAAAAAAGACGGTAGTTTTGACATAGAAGCTTTTAAGCATACTGTAGATATAGTATTTACTGCTCAAGAAATTTTGGTAGGATACTCTAGCTATCCAACAGAGGGCATAGGTAAGAATGCCCGAGCTTATCGTGAGCTAGGACTTGGCTATGCAAATATCGGAGCATTATTAATGGCTCAGGGTCTACCATATGATTCTGACGAGGGTCGTGCCCAGGCCGGTGCTATAACAGCGTTAATGACAGGCCAGGCGTATGCTACTAGTGCTAAAATTGCCAAAAGAGTTGGTCCATTTGCTGGATTCCATAAAGACCGTGATGCCATGCTAAAAGTTTTAAAAATGCATCGTGCAGAAGTTAGTAAAATAAATGCTCACTATGTTCCAGAAGATTTACTAAGTGCGGCTGCTTCGTCTTGGGATGAAGCAGTAGAGCTTGCTGATATTAATGGTGTGCGAAATAGCCAGGCTAGTGTCTTGGCTCCAACAGTTACAATTGGGCTGATGCTGGACTGTGACACGACCGGTTTCGAGCCAGACCTTGGTTTAGTTAAACTAAAAAAACTGGTGGGCGGCGGTACTATGAGTTTCGTTAATCAAACGGTGCCTCGTGCTTTAAGGACTTTAGGTTATACAAAAACTCAGACGGATCAAATAGTGGAATATATTGATGTAGAAAAAACAATAGTAGGCGCGCCTAATTTAAAACCAGAACATCTTCCAGTTTTTGCGTGCTCTATGGGCGATAACTCTATACATTACTTGGGTCATGTAAAAATGATGGCCGCTGTACAGCCATTTATTTCTGGCGCGATTAGTAAAACAGTTAACATGCCAGAAGAAGCAACCGTAGAAGATGTAGAGCAAATTCATATAGATGCCTGGAAGATGGGTATTAAAGCGGTGGCTATTTATCGTGATAATTGCAAAGTTGCTCAGCCATTATCTATGGCTAAAAAAGAAGGTCAAGCCGATGATCCAAAGCAAACTACAGATAAGCTGCAAACACAAGATTCATATACAGCAAAAAGTACTGTTCGTAGAGAATTACCAAAGCGTCGCAATAGTAAGACTTATGAATTTAGACTGTCTGATCTAAAAGGTTTCTTTACTGTAAGCGAGTTCGAAGACGGTACTCCGGGCGAATTGTTTATAAATGTTGCTAAGCAAGGCTCTACTTTATCTGGTTTAATGGACTCATTTGCGATTTCTGTTAGTCATGGATTGCAGTATGGCGTACCTCTTAAAAGCTATGTCAAAACGCTAAAGGGTACCACTTTTGCTCCTGCCGGCATGACAGATGATCCAGAAATCCGTACTTCAAGCTCTTTAACAGATTATATTTTACGTAGGTTAGCACTAGATTATTTATCTTTTGACGATCGGCTAGAGCTTGGCCTTGCTGACATAGATGATATGCCAGATACACAGACGACTTTGCTTGATAACACTACAGAAGCAGAAGACGTGGTTCCTAATATTCAGCCAGCTGCCAATTTAAATCGAGAAAATATTACAAAATCAACTTTAAGGGTTGCCAAAGACACCACTGCACCTTTATGCTATAACTGTGGTAATCAAACTCAGCGCGCCGGCAGTTGTTATGTATGCACCGCTTGCGGCTCAACCACGGGTTGTAGCTAAACAAATAAACTTGGACGATCTGTATAAATTTAATTTGTTACTTTATTGTAATAACTAAAATGCAGTCGTCAAAAAACGATAGGAAGCTCTATGAGAATTGCGATATTATATCGTAGTAACAGTGAGTTCGAACGGTCAGTGCTAGACTATAACAGGGAGTACGAGCGTCGGACTGGGCATAAAATCACCATGTATGATCTTAATACACGTGATGGATATGCTACCGCTTCGTTATATGACATCATGCAACATCCTGCAGTGTTGGCTTTAGCCGACGACGGGCAGTTGCTACAGTTATGGGTCGGTGAAAATCTTCCATTAATTAACGAAGTAATGTATTACGACAATTCAAAATAAGAGAACCATATTTGTTAAGTTTAGCTATTCAATGAAAATTAGAGAGATGTGCTCCTTCTTGTAAAAAGGAATAGTGGTTATCAGCCATGAAAACATTGAGAAGAACGGACCATTTATTGGTCTAAGTAGAACTCGACGTTATGATGCTTACGTAAATAGCAGTAAATAAGAGACCAAAGAGACTTTAATCCACTGGTAATTCGGATGGTACCTCCCACTAAGGTGGGATCCGAATATATAACGAAAGTTATGCCAGTGGTTTTTATATTGTAAAATAACAGCAGGAGAAATTATGAAATTTAAAAAAGGAACACGCCGCCGAGCTCTAGAATACGAAAAAGATCTAGTACAAATATGGAAAGAAGATAAAACTTTCGAGAAATCTTTAAACGATCGTCCAAAATCTAATGCCTATGTTTTTTATGATGGACCTCCATTTATTACCGGTTCACCACATCATGGAACTTTATTGAGTAGTATTGTAAAAGATGCAGTGCCAAGATATTGGACAATGAAAGGAAAGCACGTAGAGCGTGTATGGGGCTGGGACTGTCATGGACTACCGGCAGAGGTTTTTACAGAGAAGAAGCTAGGAATTAAAGGTAAGCCAGAAGTTATAGATTATGGTCTAGAAAAGTATATTATTGCTTGTCGTGAAAATATGGTAGCTACTGGTGGCTTATGGGAAGATACAATTGACCGTATTGGGCGGTGGGTAGATTTTAAAGGTGCCTACAAAACCATGGATAAGAATTACATGGAAAGCGTATGGTGGGCCTTTAAAGCCTTATATGATAAAGGCAAAATCTATGAAGGTGAGAAAATTTTAATGTATTGTACCCAAGATGCGACACCACTAAGTAAAGCAGAAGTTACTATGGATTCGGGTACTTACCAAGATGTTACCGACCCTAGTGTTTATGTAAAATTTAAGCTTGCCGGTACGAATGAGTACCTACTTGCTTGGACTACTACGCCCTGGACTTTGTCGGCAAATACTGCACTTGCAATTAATAGTGAGGTTACTTATTGTTTGGTAGAAATAGATGGTCAAAATCTAATTATTGCTAAAGATTTGGTAGCTAAAGTCTTAACTGACGAGAAGCACAAGCCTCTAAATTATAAGCTTGCAAAATATATTAAGGGCAAAGATTTAGTTGGCAAAAGTTACGAACCTTTATTTGGAAACCATGGTAAAAATGCTCATAAAATCTGGCATGCTGATTATGTGAGTACTAGTGACGGCACAGGTATAGTACATATTGCTCCAGCCTTTGGAGAAGAAGATTATGCGCTTGCGAAGCAAAATGGCATACCGCTTGTAAATACAATTGATGATAATGGAAATTATATTGAGGGAGAATATATAAGCCAAAATGTTTGGGAAATTAACAAACAAATTGCCAAAGATTTGCATGCACAGGAAATCGTTTGGAAGATAGAATACGTCAGGCATTCTTACCCTCATTGCTATAGATGTGGAACCAAGCTCATGTATCGTGCTTGGCCAAGTTGGTTTTTTGATATTGATAGTCAGAGACAACAAATGCTAGAACAAAATAGTAATATTAATTGGTTTCCAGATCACCTAAAAAATGGACGTTTTGCAAAAACTATACAGGCTGCCCCAGATTGGAATCTGAGTCGTGATAGGTTCTGGGCAACTGCTATGCCAGTTTGGAAGGGTGTAGATAAAGAAGGCAAAGAGCGTATAAAAGTAGTCGGTAGCTATGCGGAACTTAAAGATCTAAGCGGTGTAGAATTAGAAGATTACCATCGACCATGGGTAGATGATATAAAATTCACGCTTGATGGAGTAGAGTATCAGAGGATAGATAAGGTTTTAGACTGTTGGTTCGAGAGTGGTAGTATGCCCTTTGCTCAGTTCCATTATCCATTCGAAAATGTCGAAAAATTCGAAGCTAACTTTCCGGGTGACTTTATTGTTGAATATGTTGGGCAGGTAAGAGCATGGTTTTATTATGTACATGCCGTATCGGTCGGGCTATTTGGTAAAAATGCCTATAATAATGTAATTACCACCGGTACATTATTGGGAGCGGATGGTCGTAAGTTAAGTAAAAGTCTGAATAATTTTACAGATCCAAATATTCTAATGGATCAATATTCTGCAGATTCACTGCGCTATTTTATGCTGAGCTCACCAGTGCTAAATGGAGAAGACGTAACTCTTTTAGATAAAGAGGTAGGAGACATTGCTCGCAAGCTTGGCATGGTGTGGAATATGTATGACTTCTTTACTCTATATGCAGATGTTGACGGTTGGGGGTGGGATGGCAAACTAGAAGATCCATTACCAACACTAAATAATATATTAGATATCTGGATAATATCTCGATTGCATCAACTTATTGCTGATGTAGATGAGCATATGCAAAAGTATGATTTGCCAAATGCTATAAAACCAATAATTCCATTTATAGAAGATGCTAGTAATTGGTATGTAAGACGCAGTCGTAAAAGATTCTGGAAGAGCGACAATGATGCCGATAAAGATGATGCCTACAAAACACTACATTATGTTTTGGCTCAGCTATCTTTAGTACTGGCTCCGTTTACTCCATTTTTAAGCGACGAATTATACAAAAAACTTACAGATAAAAAATCTGTGCATTTACAAAATTGGCCAAAATCTGGTCACGTAGAAGAGCTAATAATTGCTCAGATGGCAATAACAAGAGAGCTGATCACAGATGGCCTAAGTCAACGTGCAGCTGCGGCTATTAAAGTTAGGCAACCCTTATCTACGGCAACTATATGTTTTGGTATAAGTGTCTCAGAAAAAGAACAAAAAGAGCTTTGTGAAATACTAAGAGAAGAATTAAATGTTAAGGAAGTAGAAGTAAAAATTGACAATAAGCCCTACATAGAACTAGATTTAAAAATTACCGAAGATCTAAAACTAGAAGGTCTAGCCAGAGAAGTCATAAGAGCTGTACAGAATGCCCGTAAACAGGCAGGATTAGAGGTAGATGACAGAATCAGTCTAAATATAGTAACTCAAGACCCTGAGCTTGCTAGGGCCGTCGCTAAGTATCAAGACATTATAGAACTTGAAACTTTAGCAAAATATACCAAGGTAGAAGATGGTTATAGTATTGAAGTAAAAATTGACAATAAAAAGGCCGACATAAATATTATAAAAAATAAATAAGCTGGTAGTTGCTATATAAGATTATATCTGTTAGAATATCAGCTGACTATTAATTATTACTTAAATAAGAAAGTAAATATAAGGTGAAGAAAGCCGTAATTACAACTGGTGGCAAACAATATCTCGTAAGTGAGGGTGATGTTATTGAGGTTGAGTTATTAAAACAAGAAAAATCTGTAGATTTTGAACCGTTACTAATAATAGATGGCGACAAGATACAAGTTGGTAAGCCAACAGTAAATGGTGCCAAAGTATCTGCAAAAATAGAAGCGCAAAATGTAAAAGCAGATAAAGTAACAAGCATTAGATACAAAGCAAAAAAGCGAGTAAAGGTCACAAGAGGCCATCGACAACAGCATACCAAGATCGCTATAACCAAGATCTCCTAGAATTATAGATAGTATTTACTTAAAATAACGCTCTCCAGGAGCGTTATTTTAAATTCTAAGCGGTACCATCAACCTCCTGTATGCTGGTACACACATCGGTAATTATCCAAATACGGCTAGTACTATCAGGCTAGTTAAGGCAAGAGATAGATAGTTTACCTTTAGCGTAATAAGTGGTAATCTAATGATAAAGAGGGAAAAATAAAATAATGACCAGGGTAATTGCAATACTAAACCAAAAAGGTGGGGTAGGGAAGACTACTACTACTATCAATTTAGCTGCATATTTTGGGAAACAAGATAAAAAAGTTTTAGTTGTTGATCTTGATCCGCAGGGAAATACAACGAGCGGGCTAGGCATAGATAAGCACTCTATAAGTCTAACGACACTGCAGGTAATAGTTGCGGATGTATCATCGGCCCAAGCTATCATAAATACTAATACAAAAAATGTTGATATTTTACCCGCTAATTCAGACTTGGCTGTAGCGGAAGTGAGGCTGGTGGATTTATATAACAGAGAAAAAAAGTTACAGATAGCACTAAAGGAAATTTTAGTTAATTATGAATACATATTAATAGATTGCCCTCCAAGTCTTGGACTATTAACGGTCAATGCCCTAGCTGCAGCTACTGAGGTTTTGATTCCTGTTCAGACAGAATACTACGCTATGGAAGGCCTAAGTCAACTATTACAGGTAGTGCAGCAGGTTCAGGTTTCACTTAATCCAACCTTAAAGATACTTGGCGTAGTTATGACAATGTATGATTCGCGTACTAGTTTGAGCGAACAGGTCAGCAATGAAGTAAAGCGCGTATTTGGGGATCTGGTTTTTGACACAGTTATTCCAAGAAATATTAAGCTAGCAGAGGCTCCAAGTCACGGAAAGCCTATTGCCGACTATGACAAGTGGTCCAAAGGAGCAAGATCGTATAAAAATTTGGCAAAGGAGGTGACGAAACGTGGTTAATAATAAGGGTCTAGGTAAAGGCTTTGATGAGCTAATTCCGATGGGGGTAAATATTTCTGATATTACTGCTTCTCCTAATGAGCGTATTCATAAGTTAGCCATAGATATTGTTGTACCAAAAGATGATCAGCCTAGGCAATATTTTGATGAAGAAGCAATGCGTGAACTTGCGCAATCAATTGAGTCGCACGGGGTACTGCAGCCAATTATAGTTAGCCAAGTTGAACCAAATAGTTATTCTATTATTGCTGGCGAAAGGCGATGGCGAGCTTCACAAATTGCTGGGTTAAAAGATATACCAGCAATCATTAGAACATCTAGCGAGCACGAAAGCCTAGAGCTTGCATTACTCGAAAACGTTCAGCGAGCAGATTTAACTGCCATAGAGCTTGCTCTAACAATTCAGAGACTTCATACCCAATTTAACCAAGAATACGAAACAATCGCTAAAAGGCTAGGTAAGGCCAGAACAACAATTAATAATATTGTACGACTATTGGGTTTACCTCCTGTCATGCAAAAAGCATTGGCTGAGGGTAATATATCGGAGGGTCATGCACGATCTTTACTTAGTTTGCAGCAGTTTCCAGAAAGCCAGAAAGAGCTATTTAACAAGATATTAAAATTACATATTAGTGTACGTGAGGCAGAACAATTTGTAGTAAAAGTTAAAAAAGCTAAGAATGATACACCTAAAAAAATAGAGACTCCCAAGCTCGTGAATGATATTCAGATTGATAAACTGCAAAAACGCCTAGGTACTAAAATTATACTAAGGCATTCTGTACGGGGAAGTGGGAAGCTTATTATTAACTACAAAAACGAAATAGCATTATCTAATGTAATAAAGCAAATCCTAGAGTAGCTTAGTATTTGTATTTGATAAATTTGACTTGATTTCTATAGGCATCGTCGATATAGTTCCGAATAATTTAATTTCGTTAAGCGGGAAGTATCTTACCCATAATCGTCCCACAATGTTTTCGACTGGTACTAATCCAACACCTGGAAATCTAGAATCCAAAGAAGCACTTGGATTACGATTGTCACCAACTACAAAGACTTCTTCTGGACCGACAGTAATATCTACACTGCCACCAGTCGTTTTAACGAGCGTTGGTCCATAATCTGTATTTTCGTCTGGATTATAGCCGTTAGGATGTTTGGCATTATAAATTGTCATATGATTATCTTGCACCACGACTCGATCACCAGGCAAACCGATAACTCTTTTGATGAGTTGCACATCTGGCTCGCTGGGTTTTTTAAAAACAATAATTTCGTACTGTTTTGGCATAAAAGATTTATTTTGTAGTGATGATAGGGTCTTGGGTAGTTTTAAAATAAAAACTCTATTACCATTTTGCAATGTAGGTTCCATACTAGAACCATCAACTACATAACTTTGAAAAATAAAAATTATCATAAGTAGGGCAAATAATGGTGCCAAAACAAATAATGATATGGTATAAACGATATTTTTTATATCACCTTTGCTATGCTTAGATTTTTTTATATTATTATCAGGATTATTTAAGTTGCCTGCACTAGGCTTAATCACGGGAACTGGCTGGTTTGGGTCTTGCATAGTAATTAATTGTAAACTAAAAAACTATATTTTGATTTAAAATTATAAAATTTAGATGGCAAACTATTGGCATAACAGTGGTTTGCACGTTTTACATATATTATTCGCAAGATACCACAAATTTGATATAATATAAGCTGTTTTTGTATGTATAAATTTCAATCTGATAAACCAAATAAAAAGGGAACAATGGATGGAATGCTGGCAACTGGGCCACGCCAGCCTAGATTAAGACTACATACTGCTCAGGAAAAGTCCCAGCCCACGGCTTTAGCTAATAAGCCTGCATTACTTGATAATTTTAATAAGCCGGAAGGTTTTAGTGCTAGAGCAGTTGCTCGTCCGCTAGATAACAATAAAAATGCCAGTAAGCAAAACTTAGACAGCGTAAGGTTAGCTCGTAAATTAGCATCTCCTGCTAATTTACCACCAAATAGACAAAATAGAGGCAAAAAACAACGTTCAAAAGGCTGGAAGATATTTATGCGGAGCAGTCTAGTTGTTGTGATATTGGTTTTGGGTGTTAGTGGTTGGATATTTGGAAAAGCATGGTGGAATGCCCATAAAGTATTAAAAGGTGGAGGTAATTCCCTGGCATTAAATGGCAAAGTAGACGCTAACAAATTAAATGGTGAAGGTGATGGTAGAGTTAACATTTTGCTGATGGGTAAGGGCGGTGAAGCACACGAGGGCGGCGATTTGACAGATAGCATGATGATTGCCAGCATTGACCCCATTAATAATGGTGTGACATTACTGAGTATACCTCGTGATTTATGGGTAAAACCAGACGGTCTTTGGCCAATGAAAATTAATGCTGTATATACAAGTGCCAAAGGACAGTCATTGTATAAAAATCCTAAAGATAAGGTGGCGGCAGAGGTAGCTGGAGAGGCGGCGATAGAAAAAGTAGTAGAAGATTATATGGGCGTGCCCATACACTATTATTCAACCGTAGATTTTACAGCTTTTCAGGATGCGGTTAATGCAATTGGTGGTATTGATGTAAATATTCCAGAAGATTACAGTGATCCAACCATGCTTGTAGGTAAAAAATATTTTAGTCTTAAAAAGGGTCCACAACACCTAGATGGCGGCATAGCATTAGCTTATGCTAGATCTCGTTATGGTGCCCAAAGAGGGGATTTTGATCGTGGCGAACACCAACAAACCATTATGGTAGGTATAAAAGATAAAGTACTTTCACTAGGTACTTTTTCTAACCCAGTAAAAGTCACGGGGTTGCTTGATACTCTGGGTAATAGGGTCAAAACTAACTTATCTATTACTAATATGATGCGTTTATATGATCTATCTAAAAAGATTAATTCTAGCAGTATTAATCATGTAGATTTAGCAGACCCTAAGTCGGCTGTGGTTACTACCGGTAATGTTGGCAGCCAGTCTGTCGTTTTACCTGTAGCGGGCATAGATAACTATTCAGCGGTTATTAATTTTGTGCGTAGTCAGCTAAAAGATGGATATATTATTAAAGAAAACCCAAGCATTATTGTGCTTAACGGCTCTGGCGTTAGTGGTGCTGCACAAAAACGTGCTGATGAATTAAAGAGCTACGGTTATAATGTTACTCAAGTGGCGGATGCTCCAAGTAGTGGGGTGTATGGAACAACTTTAGTAGATAATACAAAAGGGTCTAAAAAATATACTCAAAAATATCTAGAAAATCGACTAGGCACCAAAGCTGTTAAAAGTATTAAAGGGATGGACCTAACTCCATATTCAGCTGACTTTGTGGTTGTAGTAGGACAATAATTAAAAAATATGAAGAAATTATTTAATAAAATTAGACCAGAATCAGGTATGGCGCATGCCTTGCATTTTATACTTAATGCATTACTGCCAATACTAATTTTATGTTTGGTACGTATGAACTTTGTACCAATTGCTATTGCTTTAGTATTACTATCTAAATGGCGTACCTTAGCAATAAAACCTAGATACTGGCTATCAAATATTAGAGCTAATTTGGTAGATATTCTTATTGGATTATCTGTTGTTGCCTTTATGGCAGGAACTACAAAACTGTATACGCAGCTATTTTGGATGGTTTTTTATATTGCATGGTTACTATGGATAAAGCCAAAATCGAAACCTATACCAGTTATGATTCAGGCACTTTTAGCACAGGCGCTTGGTCTAATTGCATTTTATAGAGCCTTTCCGGGCAGCTCACTACTTATAGGTATAGTAGTAACTTGGGTAATCTGCTATGCTTGTGCCAGACATTTTTTGGGTGCTTTTGAGGAGCCTCTTGTTAGATCTATATCACAAATATGGGCTTGGTTTGGTGCTGTAATGGCCTGGATATTAGGCCATTGGATGATAGACTATCTTTTCTTACCTCAGATAGCGCTGGTTTTAACAGTTTTGGGCTACGGTCTAGCGACGCTATATTATTTGCATGATAATAATCGTCTAAAATCAGCACTAAAAGTCCAATTAATTAGCGTAATGGCAATTTTGTTACTTGTTATCATCATTTTCTCAGATTGGCAGGATAAAACAGTATAGTAAATATTGTAATTATCGGAGCAAGTACCAACTGTGAGTTCAAATAGTCAAAAAGAAACATCTAAAAATAAGCATAAAATTACAACTACGATATTAATTGTTTTAGCGTTGATTGCTGGTTTTGTGGGTGGGCTATTGGGCTCTAGAATAATGCCACTTCGTATAACATCATTAAATACTCCAAATGGTCAGCAACAGATTGTATCTAGTCAAAGTCAGCTTATTAGTTCTATCGCAAAAAATGTTAGCCCTAGTGTGGTGTCGATTAACATAGAAAGCGCAGCAAGTGCCAATGCAACAAATCCAATATTTGGTGATTCTAATACTCAGCCCACTACTGGTGCTGGTACAGGTATTGTTTTATCAAGCGATGGTATTATTGTGACTAACAAGCACGTTATACCAAACACGGCTAGTAGTATAAGTGTCACCACAAATGATGGAAAAAAGTATGATAATGTTCAGGTTTTAGCAAGAGATCCACGCAGTAATTTTGATGTAGCCTTTTTAAAAATTAGCGGCGTAAAAGGTTTAACCCCGGCAAAATTGGGTGATTCTTCTAAAATGCAAACAGGTGATGGTGTTGTAGCAATCGGCTATGCCTTGGGTGAGTTCGAAAATACAGTAACTAGTGGAATAATTTCTGGTCAAGGACGTCCAATTACTGCAGGCGGTGGGTCAACTAATGCCGAGGCTTTGACTAATTTGTTTCAGACGGATGCAGCTATAAATCCAGGTAACTCTGGTGGGCCACTCGTTAACATGAACAGTGAGATTATAGGCATAAATACAGCAGTTGCTGGTGGCACAGCCCAAAATATTGGGTTTTCTATACCAATTAACGATCTAAAAGTGCAGATAGAAAGTATCTTAAATACTGGTAAGTTAGAAGTACCATATTTAGGCGTACGTTACGTAATTATAACCCCAGAACTACAGGCAAAGTATAATTTACCAGCTAGCAATGGTGCTTGGCTTAAAGCAACAGACCAAAACTTGGCCGTTATAAACGGTAGCCCAGCGGATAAAGCCGGTCTAAAAGAAGGAGACATTATTGTTAAAGTTAACGGCAAAGATATAACTGAAAAAAATGTGCTAGCTAGCTTGCTGGGCAAATATAAAGTAGGAGAAGTAGTAGACTTAACCATAAATAGAGATGGCAAAGAACAGAATGTTAAAGCTACTTTAGAAGTTTCTCCAAATACTAATTAGATTTTAAAAATACTTGTACCAACCCAGCTTTATTAATAAATTTAAATCCAGATTTTTTGTATAGATTCTTAATTATTAGCTGCTGCTCTGGCAGTGATTCTATAAATAATATGCCATTATGTTTAAGCGTTTTATGTGCTTGAGGAGCTAGATTAAAGATTAAATCTAAGCCGTTTTTATTTGCAAAAACAGCTTCTGATGGTTCACTAATAACCTCTTTTGATACTATATAATCAAAAGGTACATAGGGTAGGTTGGCAAAAATAATATCGATTGAACCTACAGGTTCATTACTAAGTAGATCTGATTTTTTAAAAGTAACTTCTGCATCCAGATTTTTGGAATTACTATTGGCTACAGAAAGTGCGCTTTCTGATTTGTCTGAACCGAAGACTTCAATATCTGGAAACTCTAATTTGGCAGTAATAGCTAAGCAACCAGACCCAGTACCAACGTCTATCAGTCTTTTCTTCTCAAGATTTCGAACCTCTGAAAAGGAGGTTTTATTGCATAATATATCTTTTAAAAGATTAATAAAGTCTTCGCTTTCTGGCCGTGGAACTAAAACTTTTTTGTTAACAATAAACTGACGTCCATAAAACTCTTTTTTACCAATAATATAAGCAATTGGCTCTCGGTTTTTTCTTCGCTCTAGTAGTTTGTTTAGTCTTTGCAGTGACTGTCCTTGCAAGGGGTTTTCTGGGTTGGCAAGTATATATGCGCGGTTAGTATTTGTAACAAATTCAAGCAACATTAAGCTATCAAGTCGCGCTGATTCAATACCAATAGCAGCAAATTCTTTACTAGCAATATTAAGCCACTCACCGTAAGTCATTCTATTATTTTATCATACTAACAGGGGTAATTTATTTATCTTCTTGGATGAGATGGCGTTCGGCTGATTGTAGGTTGTCTATGAGGTCTTGAATGTCACCAGTAAGTGCAGCCGGTATATTGCTACGACTATAACCAATGCGGTGGTCAGTAATACGGTCTTGCGGAAAGTTATAGGTTCGGATTTTCTCGCTTCTGTCACCGCTACCAATTAGTTTTTTACGAGCGTCACTGAGCGCTTTTTGTTCGTCATCTATTTTTTGCTGTAGTAAACGTGATCTTAAAACCTTCATAGCTTTATCTTTATTTTTTATTTGAGATTTTTCATCCTGACATGTGACAACTAAACCTGTTGGAATATGTGTAATACGAATAGCGCTGTCGGTAGTATTAACACTTTGGCCACCATGGCCGCTAGCTCTATAGGTATCGATCCGTAGGTCTGAAGGTTTAATGTCTATATCAGCTTCTTCTGCTTCTGGTAATACGGCAACTGTTACAGTGCTGGTATGGATCCGTCCTTGGCTTTCAGTGGCTGGTACTCGTTGTACACGGTGAACACCGGCTTCAAATTTATATGCACGGTAGGCATTATTGCCCTTGATGGCAAAAATAATCTCCTTAAAACCACCGACTTCACTTGGTGATTCGTCAATGATCTCTACTTTAAATCCACTAAGTTCGGCGTATTTAAAGTACATTTTGTATAATTCGCCAGCAAATAAGCTAGACTCATCACCACCGGCACCACCTCTAATTTCTATAATACAATCACGTTCATCATTTGGATTTTTAGGGGTAAGTGCTTCTTCTAGCTTGGCATTAAGATCATTTATTTGCTCTTCTAATTCGGCAATTTCTGCAATGGCCAGTTCGGCTAGTTCATCGCCAGACTCTGATAGTGCCTGAGCTCCAATTAATTGTTTTTGCAAACGGGTAATATCGGAGTGAAGTTTGATTGTAGATTTTAAATAACTTTGCCTTCGCGCAAGCTTTGGGTAGTTTGGGTCACTAAAAATAGCGGGATCCTTTAATTTATCATTAATATCAGAAAGCTCTAATTGTAATGCCGATATTTTTTGATCCATAATATATCAATTATACAGATAACAGCACGTAGTTTATAGTTGTTTATATAAATAATAATTACCTCTGTTGTATAATTGACTTAAAAGCAAAAAAAGTGTAAAGTATATTATTAGAAGTCATGGAATTATTCTATGAATTTGTACTTTTTTAAGGAGGTGGGATGTTTGTTCACAACCACAAGAATAAGACGATTTGTAGAGTGGATCGAAGTATGCCTGATAAGTCGTTCAGACAAATGGTCAGCAGACATGATGCTGATTTTAATAATTGCATATGTTATTGCATATGCAATTATTCAAACAAATGGTTTTGTTATAGAGAGCTTTAGCTGGACATATCTATTAGTGCTTATGCCAATCTGGTTAATCGACGGTATACGTTGGTATATAGAACTTCGGTTACCAAATGCGGCTCGCACAGGTAGTGAGGATCTGGGAAAAGTAAACATAATAATTCCGGCTCATAATAGTGCTGGAGTTATTGATAACACGGTTAATAGTCTGTTTGCTAAAGGATTCTCGGCTAACCAAATCGTCGTATCAATTAATGGTGCAACAGATGGCGGTAAAACGCTCAAACTAGTTAAAAATCTGGGAGTTCGATATTTGAATAATCCAGAGCCAATCGGTAAGGTTAGGGCGATTAATAATGCCTTAATTAATGTTCTAAGCCCCTATGTCTTGATTTTGGATGATGATACTTGTTTGCTAAAGGAGACGAGTATCCCAACCGAATTGCTAGATAAAGGCTATGGGGCTGTAGCCTATAGTGTAGAGGTAGCTGATCGTAATTGGCTAACTGATTTACAGGCATTTGAGTATCGTAAATCAAATGCCGCAAAGCAAGCACATGGCAGTTCTGGGTCGGTCCAGAATATTTCTGGAGCAATTGGATTGTTCCGAAGGGAGGTACTACTCGAACAAATAGAGATGCACTCTACAGAGTTTCCGGGTGAGGATCTGCAACGTACACTACTTCTACATCTATTTAGTAACACCAGAGGCGTAGCATTAGTTGACAGTAAAGTTATAACCGAAGCACCAAATTCTATAAATCAATTATGGAATCAGCGGGTATTTGGTTGGTGGCCAGGGATGTACGCAAATATACCGAACTACTTTAAGTTAATTTTTAAAAAGGGAGTTCGGAGATCGCTAAGGCTAGATGCCGCATATAACCTTTTTGCGGTACTTGCTCTAGATCCTTTGCGTGCGTTAACGCTGCCCATCTTGTTGCTGTACCCATGGTATTTTTTCATTACATGGGGAACTTATACGATCTTAGAGGTTATTTCTTGGGTACGTATAGGTAGAAAAGGTCCACTTTGGGTAGTGTTGGTTTATCCATTGTATGGTCTTTTCAACTTTTTGACTCGTGTGTGTGCGTACAGGGTATATGTCACGCGGCGGTTTTTGGTTAAACTTAAGCGCGGCAAATATCCAGATGACCATGTACATAGTCCCTGGTGGCTTAAGCTAATAATTTCTCCATGGTCAGTTATACCGGTGGCATTGCTATTTGCTACCAACGTTATTTATAACTACACAGAGTATCTTATTAGTTGGTCATTCTGGTTAGGGAAGTGAAGTGTGAACAAATATCCAGTTGATAGGACTGGATTAACAAACTATCAAAAAGGGCTGTGGCAATTACTATCTGAAATTTCATTTAGTGATTGCCCAGCCCTGTTTTATTTGATTGTTTTTTAATATATTACTTAGTTTTATCTGTTTTTTTTGAAGATTTTTCAACTACATCTTCTTTTATACTTTTTGTGTCTACAACAGTTTTAGTCACTTTACTTTTTGTAGTTTTGGCGGCTTTAGCTTTTGCTGCAGCTTCTTGTCGAGCTTTAAATTTGTCGACACGAGCCTGTATATCTTACAGCTTTTCGTCGCCTGTGTAGAAGGGGTGGCTAGCACTACTAATATGCACTTTTACTATTGGATATTCTTGGCCGTCTTCCCAGACAGCTACATCGGTAGACTTAATAGTAGATTTAGTTAAAATTTTAAAACCATTGTTAAGATCTTCGAACACAACTGTACGATAATCTGTTGGGTGTAATTCTTTCTTCATAAAAATCCTGTAAACTCTTTAATTATTGTAGAACACTAGTTAGCGGCGAGTCACCGCAGTTAGTTTATTTGTTCTTTGTTCCGCACAAGTATACTTTAAAAAGTGAGTTAGGTCAAGAATATACAGGGGTTGAAGCTCTAAAAATCTATGGTTATGAGATAATGGTAGAGTTATGGGTGAATCCATTGACAATATTAGCCCAGAATCTGGCAATACAATATCTGAAGATTTAGTTAATATCCATAAAGAGCTAATAGAAATTATTGTTGCTCAGGGAGAGTTTACAACTGATGACAAGAATCGTCATGTATTTCGTATCATTTTGGATAATTACTCCATACTATTTAAGGGATTTTCAGACAAAGGCTGGGGCAGCATTGCATTAGAATATCAAGATGATAGTTTTGCTCTTGATGCCGATCAATCATTACCTATTTTGACTTCAAATTTTAAGGCAATATTTAGTAGAGAAGAACGGGTCTCGGAGTATAGTTCCGTAGAATATAAAAAAAGTTTTTATTTTGAAAAAGATATAGATGCAACTGAATTATACAGTAGGGTAGAAACTGTAAATGGATTAGTAGAATCAGAATATATGCGCCTAAACCTGAGCGATATTGAGTCATCTTTTATAAAAGAACAAATGCTTGCCGAGGAATATCACTATTACAATGAATATCAACAATCCAAAGCTATTCACCGAGAAGATCTTGATTTGTTAAAAAATCTAATCGAACTGTTTTATTAGTAACAAAAACCTCGACAATCTTATCTATATCTGTTAATATATGCAGGCAATTAATTATTAATGAATCAACCTATGTGTAATATCCTCCCCGCTCGGGGCAAAAAACATAGGCGAAGAAGGAGATAAAGGATATGTCGGATACATATAATGTAGATATTAAAGTTTTACTAGAGTCTGGTGCTCACTTTGGACACAAGACTAGCCGTCGCCATCCAAAAATGGCACCGTTTATTCATAGTAAAAGGGGCGAAAATCATATTATTGATTTAACTAAAACTGTAGACCAACTAGAGAAAAACTTGCCATTTATTGAGCAAACTGTAGCTCAGGGCAGGCAGGTTTTGTTTGTTGGTACAAAGCGTCAAGCGCAAGATATTATTAAAGAGACTGCCACTTCTTTGGGCCAGCCATATGTCACCGAGCGTTGGCTTGGTGGAATGCTTACCAATACTAACACTATGAATATTCAGGTTAAGAAATTGAAAGACCTTGAGGCTAAAATGGCTAGTGGTGAGTTAGCCTCTAAGTATAACAAGCTAGAGGTACAAAGATTCCAAGAGCAAATAGACGATATGAACAAAAAATTTGGTGGCATAAAAGATATGAATGGTCGCCCGGGAGTTTTGTTTGTAGTAGATATTGTAAAAGAAGATAATGCTATAAAAGAAGCTAAGAAATTAGGTATTCCAGTAGTTGCTCTAGTAGATACTAATGCTGATCCAAGTTTAGTTACTCATCCTGTGGCTTGTAATGATGATGCTATAAAAGCAATTATTGTTGTTTGTGATTATGTCAAAGAAGCTGTGACTAGAGGTCAAAGTGCGGTAGCTAAAAAAGCAGACAAAGCAGAAAAAACAGCAGAATCTAAAAAAGAAGAAGTTAAAAAGGACTAAGAGGGGGTAATAATGTCTAAGATCGATATAGAATCAATAAAGAGATTACGTGAACTTACTGGTGTCGGCATTACAGATGCTAAAAAAGCCCTAGTAGATTCAGGCGGAGATTTTGATAAAGCCTTGGCAGCTATGCGTAAAAAAGGTTTAACCAAGGCCGACAAGCGTGGTGAGCGTGAGGCTCGCGAAGGTGTAATTGGCAGCTATTTACACGATAACCGCATTGGTGTGTTGGTGGAGGTAAATTGCGAGACTGATTTTGTAGCCCGTAACGATCAATTTAAAGAACTCGTTAAGGATTTAGCTATGCATATTGCAGCCACTAGTCCTTTGTATGTTAGCGCAGAAGATATTCCGGCTAAAGATAAGACTCAGGTCGAAAAAGAATTTACAGAGAAGGCTACGGGCGATGGCAAACCAGCTAATATGGTGCCAAAAATTGTAGAAGGAATGTTAAAAAAACATTTTGCAGAGAAATGCTTACTAGACCAACCTTTTATTAAAAATCCAGATATTACTGTTGGAGAATACGTAAAGCAAGGTATTGCTAAACTTGGTGAAAACATAGTCGTACGTCGCTTTGACAGAAAGGCTCTTGGCGAAGTTAGTTAAAAAGTAAATAGACCTAATAAAAATAGTTGCAAGTAATAGCCACTATTTTTAACTACAATAATAGATACATATAAGAGGTAAATTTATTGTGAATCCAAACCAAATTATTGAAGATGCAAGTTTTAAATTAAAAGATGCTTGTTCTCATTTTAGTGAAGAGCTAAAAAAACTTCGTACAGGTAGGGCTCACCCCAGTATGCTAGAAGGAGTTATGGTAGTTGCATACGGTACGCCAATGCCCATTAACCAGGTTAGTAATATTACGGCTCCAGAGGCGCAATTATTACAAATAACTCCTTTTGATCCTAATAATATACAGGCTATTACAGACGCCATACGTAATAATCAAGCATTAGGACTAAATCCGTCTGACGATGGGCGCGTTGTAAGGGTTCCTATACCAACTCTTACTACAGAGCGCAGACAAGCAATAGTTAAGCAACTGAACGAAAAGGTAGAAGAATCTCATATTGTCTGTCGCAATATTAGGCATGATGCGCTTGACGCAGCCAAAAAACTAAAATCTGACAAAGAAATTAGCCAAGATGATTACTCTAGATTAGAAAAGCAAATGGACGAATCTATGGCAAAGGCTAAGGCAGAAATTGAGGGCTTAGCCAAAACGAAAGAACGTGAGATTTTAACTGTATAATGTCAAATATTAGTGAAATTCCTACACATGTTGGAATAATCTTGGATGGCAATCGTAGGTGGGCAAAATCTAAGGGTCTACCATCTGTTGAGGGTCATAGGCAGGGCTATAATAATCTAAAAACTATAGTAGACTTTGCATTTAATAGCGGCGTTAAATATGTATCCGCTTACATATTTAGTACAGAAAACTGGAAACGTACTCAAAAAGAGGTTAATTATCTTATGAATTTGGCTTATAAAATGGTAACTAAAGATCTTGATGAGCTACATAAAAAAAATATAAAACTATTATGGCTAGGCAGTAAAGACAGAATAAACGATAAATTATTGAAAGCTCTTAAAAATGCTGAGGAGAAAACGGCTAATAATATCGGTGGTACTTTGGGTTTGTGTTTTAATTATGGTGGCCAACAAGAGATAGTTGATTCTGCTAAGGCAGTGATTGAGTCTGGAGAGATATTAACTATTGGTAGTATTGAGCAAAATTTGTATGCTCCAGATCTACCACGGGTTGATTTGTTAATACGAACTTCTGGAGAAAAACGTATTAGCAACTTTATGCTATGGCGTTTAGCATATGCTGAGATGTATTTTAGTGATGTGTTATGGCCAGATTTTAGTAATGATGACTTTGGGCTTGCTTTAAAAGATTATGCAAATCGCAAAAGGCGATTTGGGAGTTAAGTAATGTGGTTGCTAATTCTTGGCTTATTTTTATTTGTACTGCTAGTAGTAGTACACGAGTATGGCCATTTTTTAGTCGCTAAACGTAACGGAGTTGACGTAGAAGAGTTTGGCGTTGGGTTTCCGCCTAAATTATTTGGTAAAACAATAGGTAAGGGTATTTTTAGATGCTATTACACTATCAACCTATTGCCGCTTGGTGGATTTGTGAAGCTTAAGGGCGAGCATGATGCTGATATAACCAAGGGTGCTTATGGGGCGGCTAGTCTACCCGCTAAATATCGCATAATGCTCGCTGGTGTAGCTATGAATTTAATAGTCGCTTTAGTGATGTTTACTATTTTGGCTTGGATTGGGATGCCACAAATTGTGCCAAATCAATACAAGATAAAGAGCGATAGTAATATTACTAAAGAAGTAGTTATAAGTGCAAATGTCACCCCAGGGTCACCAGCTGCTAACGTTGGTATTGTTCCGGGGTCAGTTATTAATACTATAAATAATCAGCCGATAGTAACTGCAGATCAACTACGAGTAGCTACAAGTAGTAATGCTGGTAAAACTGTACCTATTAGTTATTCTTTAAAGGGAAAAGTGACCAATACTAAGGTTAGTTTACTAACGACTCAAGAGGTAGAAGCAAGTTTAGAAACTGATAGCCCAAAAGGCTATTTAGGGGTTGTGCCTACACCTTATGTGGTTGAACGTGCAACTTGGTCAGCACCAATACAAGCAGTTGGGTTAACAATTCAGTTTACTGTTCTTACACTTAAAGGTTTAGCAACAATAGTTGCAAACTTAGCACAGGCTCTGGGGCATGCAGTTGTAGGCGATACTAAAACTGCCAAACAAGAGGCAAGTGATGCTAGCCAAAACGTCTCAGGGCCAGTAGGTATATTCGTAATTTTAAAACAGGGTACTACTTTGGGTATAGAATTTATTTTATTTATTATTGCTATAATTAGCCTAACTTTGGCTATAATGAATGCATTACCAATACCTGCACTTGATGGCGGTCGTGCCTTTGTGACATTTATCTTTCATACTCTAAAAAAGCCACTATTACCTAAAACAGAAGAATGGATACATGGGGGTGGATTTGTAGCATTGATGCTACTGTTTGTTCTTATTACCTTTGTAGATATAAAGAGATTTTTTTAGCATATTATGGTTTTAAAGACAGGTACCATTACCCAACATAAAAAACATTATGTATTGCCCTGGGGTCCGTGGACAGCACTAATCGTAGCTTTTGCTGCATACTTTGCTGCACAGATTAGTATGTTTTTGCCGTTGGCTGCTTGGGGTGTATTTAATCCTGGCGAGCCTATAGAAAGTAGTATAGGCAGTTCAACATGGTTTAATTTGGTACTCACAGGCTTTTCGTCATTAATATTAATTCTTGTGCTTTGGCTTTTTTTAAAATATAAAAAAACTGGCTTTTCGTCATTAGGTTTTAGCAAGTTTATCAAAAAAGATTTTTTGTGGATTATTATAGGCATAGCTATTTACTTAGCGCTAACTTCTACTGCGTTGCTAGCGGCTTCTTTTATCCCTAATTTTGATGTTAATCAGGCTCAAAATGTGGGATATGGTTCGGCTAGGGGCTGGCAATTGCTTTTGGCATTTGTCGGGTTGGTGGTTATTCCACCAGTAGCCGAAGAGATGCTATTTAGAGGTTTTTTATATAGAGGGTTAGCTACAAAATGGCCAAAAATTCTATCAGCATTAATAGCCAGTAGCCTGTTTGCCTTAGTTCATTTGCAATGGAATGTGGCGGTAGATGTATTTGTACTATCATTAGTCATGATATTTATATTAGAGAAAACTCAGAACCTTTGGGTATGTATAATACTGCATTCAATTAAAAATTTTATGGCATTTTTAGTACTTTTTGTATTTGCTATAAAATAACTGATACAATTCGTTACATGAAAGCATCACAATTATTCACAAAGACAACTAAAACTATTCCAGCAGATGAGACTGCTAAAAACGCGCAACTGCTTATTAAAGCTGGCTTTATTCATAAAGAGATGGCTGGGGTTTATGCCTACTTGCCATTAGGATTAATGGTGCTAGATAATATCAAAAGTATTATTCGTGATGAGATGAATGCTATTGGCGGTGAAGAGATAATTATGACGGCTCTGCAAAAACGTGAAGTATGGGAAAAGACAGATCGCTGGGATGATAAAACTGTTGATGTATGGTTTAAGTCTAAGCTTAAAAGTGGTACGGATGTAGGTTTTGGGTGGTCTCATGAAGAACCAATTACTGCTATGATGAAACCGTTTATTAATAGTTATAAAGACGTTCCAGCTTACGTGTATCAATTTCAGACTAAGTTGCGTAATGAGCTACGTGCAAAAAGTGGAATTATGCGTGGACGTGAATTTGTAATGAAAGACATGTATTCGTATTCTTTAGATGATGAATCTCATCAAAAATTTTATGATGGCGTGATAGATGCCTATTTAAGGGTTTTTGGTAGAGTTGGCTTAGGTGAATATACTTTTACTACATTCGCATCAGGAGGTGCTTTTACTCAGTTTAGCCATGAGTTTCAGACCATAACTGATGCAGGCGAAGATATTATTTACCTACATAGGCAAAAAAAACTGGCAATTAATCAAGAAGTATTAACAGATGATGTAATGAATCAGCTTGGGGTAAAACGGGAGGAGCTAGAGGAGCTAAAAGCAGCCGAAGTGGGCAATATTTTTAGTTTTGGTGATGTAAAGTCTAAGCAATTAGATCTTTTTTATGTAGATGAAACGGGTCAGCGCAAACCAGTTATTTTAGGTTCTTACGGCATTGGTGTTACCCGATTAATGGGTGTTATAGCGGAGCATTTTTCTGATGGTAAGGGTTTAGTCTGGCCAGAGGCTGTATCACCATTTAGGGTATATTTGGTACAACTAGGCGAAGATGATGCGGTTATAAGCGCCTGCCAAGAGATTTATGATAGTTTGAATGACTCAGGAGTCAAAGTTTTTTGTGATGATCGTAAAACACGAGCCGGAGATAAGTTTGCAGATGCAGATCTTTATGGTTTTCCATACAGAGTAATAGTTAGTCAAAAAACTATTAATGAAAATTGTTATGAACTAAAGAAAAGAACAGATGATAAATCAGAACAAGTTAACAAAACTCAGCTCAATAAGGTGCTAGGAGTTTAACGATTATTATCGTATAATTTAATACCAATACCGGGGACTAAGGGTTGGCTATATCGGTATTGTTTTACAGAGGGGATAATTAATATGAAAAAACAATTTAAATTGACACAACAAGGCATAGACGAGCTATCTATTGAGCGTGAAAAACTTATTTTAGAACGTGGGCCGATTACCGAAAGAATTAAATCTGCAAGAGAACTAGGTGACTTAAGCGAAAATGCAGAATATGCATCTGCTCGCGCAGAGCAAGATTGGGCAGAAAGCCGAATCTCCGACATAGAAGCTATATTAAAAAATTCAGAAGTTATTAAAAAGCCAAAAGGTGCAAGTAAAGTGCAATTAGGCTCAGTTGTTAAATTAAAAGCCGATGGTGGCAAAGCAAAAGAATTTCAGGTTGTGGGTACCGTAGAGGCTGACCCTTTGAATGGTAAAATCAGCGACGAATCACCAATTGGCCAAGCATTAGTCGGTAAAAATTTAGGCGAGGAAGTAGAAATTATTACTCCTGCCGAAACCATTACATATAAAATTACCGAAATCTCTTAATTTTTTAGAATATAATATGTAATTCAGGTAAGAATGTCAGATGTCTATTTGGCTAGATCTGTAAACTACTATAGGTTTACTGTATACTAATGGCTAATGGCTACATTAAAAGAACTTCGTGATGAGCGTTTACGCAAACTTCATGACTTAAAACAATTGGGTGTTAATCCTTATCCAGCAGGAGCAAATAGAACAAAATTTGCGGGTGAGGTTAGTGGTGGCTTTGAGGTTTTACAATCTACAGAGGTAACAGTTGTCGGGCGGATTGTAAGCATTAGAAAGTTTGGAAAACTGGCTTTTATTGTCTTAAAAGATAGTAGTGGCCAAGTTCAACTATTTATAAAATCAGGTATTTTAGATGATTACCCTAACTATCCCAACTCAGAACTTTCATTAAAAGAACTTAACTTACTTGATAGTGGTGATTTTATAGAAGCAACCGGAACCGTAATTAAAACTCAAACAGGTGAGGTTTCTGTAGAAGTTAAAAAACTGAGATTGCTTACTAAATCACTTAGGCCAATGCCAACCACACAAGATGGTTTTACTAATAAAGAAGAACGTTTACGTAGACGATACATTGATACTAATGTTAATAATGATGTTTACGAACGCTTTATTAGGCGTAGTAAATTCTGGCAAGCAACCAGAGAGTTCCTGCTTAAAAATGATTTTTATGAGATTAATATTCCGGTTTTAGAGCATACAACTGGTGGGGCTGATGCTAACCCATTCGTAACTCATATGGATGCCCTAGATCAAGATTTTTATTTACGAATTAGTCACGAACTACCTCTAAAGCGACTATTGGGTGGAGGCTACGAAAGGGTGTTTGATATTGGCCCACGCTTTAGAAATGAGAATTATAGTGACGAGCATTTACCAGAGCATGTTGCCATGGAATGGTATGCGGCATATTGGGATTGGCAAACAGGCATGAAGTTTATGACAGATTTATATAGATATGTATTGCAAAAAACTTTTGGTACTTTGCAGTTTAAGCTAGGTAAGTTTGAGATTGATCTGTCTAAAGAATGGACACAATGGGACTATGCCGAAACCATTAAAAAAAGATATGACATAGACGTCTATAACTGTACAATAGACCAAATAAAAAAAGCCTTAGCTGATAATAAGTTAGAAGTTGCCAAGACAGAAAACAAAGCTCGAGGAATAGATAAGTTATGGAAGAACATTAGAAAAGATGTGGCTGGTCCTGTTTGGTTAATTAACACGCCTAAATTTATTAGTCCACTGGCAAAATCTAATCCAGGCAATGATAATACTGTTCAACGTTTTCAGCCTATTATGGCTGGTAGCGAGCTAGGTAATGGATTTAGTGAGCTTAATGACCCCGTAGATCAACTTAATAGATTTGTAGAACAGCAAAGTTTGCGCGATCATGGTGATGATGAGGCAATGATGTTAGATATAGATTTTGTAGAGATGTTAGAGTATGGAATGCCTCCAGCATGTGGTTGGGGTTTCAGTGAACGTGTCTTTTGGATATTTGAGGGAGTGTCTGCACGAGAGGGTGTACCGTTTCCGCAGCTAAAGAGCGAAGTTGACGAAGTAACTAAATCAATATACCCAGAACTTCATTTATAGAATATCAGCTAAAGTTTATTAAGTTATGAAAAGTAAATATCAAAAATTTTTAGATCATAATTTGCAATATATCTTAAGTGTAATCTGCATTTTCATGTTGCTAGTAAGTGTAGTTTTATATGCTTTTGGCATAACTGCTTCTATAAAATTTATACCGTTGGCTTTTGCTATTATCGCAAGCCTAATGTTGTGGCAGTGGGACGTTAATCCAAAAAATAAACTCATATCTACAGTATTAGTTTTAAGTTTGGGTTTTATTTTCGCATTTATTGGAGATAAAACTATTGGAGGTTACATATACAACCCACAGTTTGGCTATAAACTATTGGGAGTCAGTGTGGCAATTAGCATTCTTTGGCTAATGATTACCTTGTCGGCTTGGCAGATTGGATCTTATGGTAGATTAAGCTTAATTAATAAATTTTTACTGGGTGGAGCTTTAGTTGTAATTTTTGATTTAGTTTTAGAGCAAATGGCCACGAGCGTGGGGTTGTGGAACTATCCAGATGTAAAACCAAACATAATAAATTACATTACCTGGTTTATTGGTAGCCAAATTATATTCTATATTTATTATAAAAACTCACACCATAAACAGGTACAAAGTATATTTATAGCCAGTATTTTACCGTTATTAGCATTATTTATGTGGTTAATGATAATTTTAAGTTGATATAATATTATTGATGAGATTACATAGATTTTACGTAGGCCAAGTTCATAATAAGTGGGGAGACTTAATTTTATCTCAAACTTTATGGCTAGACGATCAGCATCTTGTTAATCAATTGCTTAAAGTTTTGCGATATAAAGTTGGTGATGACCTTATTTTATTTAACGAACAATCAGAAAGACTTTATAAAGTTACAAAAATAGACTATCCTCGTGCCTTAAAGCTGGATTTTGTGACAGAGATTGATCCAACGTTACCAGATAAACACATTTATCTTATGTGGTCATTACTAAAAAAAGATAAAAATGATTGGGTTATTCAAAAAGCTACAGAGATTGGGGTGCGTAACTTTGTTCCTATATTGGCAGACAGAAGTGAGAAAACCAGTTTTGATATAGATAGAGCTAAAAAAATAATTATAGAGGCCGCTGAGCAATGTGGCAGGTTTGATATACCAAATATCCGCGAACCAATTACGATTAGTGAGGTACTAGCAGAGTATA
>CAZTUU010000002.1:9041-13998 GCA_964616505.1 uncultured Candidatus Saccharibacteria bacterium | reverse complement strand
GATTGCGGGCGTAAAAGAGGCTGGGGTATTAATCGGGCCAGAGGGTGGTTGGAGTGACATTGAAAAACAAATCTTTAGAGACAATAAACTAGGTACAATTAATCTATCATATTTCACCCTAAGGGCAGAGACTGCCTCTGTTGTTGCCGCATCAAAACTTACTACTCAATAATGTTCTTGCAATCGTTAATAAAAGGGCGTATACCATTATATATTAGCCGAAAAAACATACATTAATGGCTTAAATTGGGAGAAAACAAATGTCTTTTTTGCGGTCAAGACTTTCGAGCTTGTCTGAAAATGAAGGGGCGATTAGAACAAGAGAAATAACTGAATACGATCAGTATATAGAAGGCAGATATACAGATCTTAAAAGCTATTGTGAGGGATTTAGGAATATAGCAGGCAATGCGCCAACCTCTACATTGGTAGACAATGATGGTTCGCGGTGGGCAAATGTACTACGTACGCAAGGTTTATATGCTGGTTGCATAAAAAAAGAAGATTATAGAATAAACTTTAGTAGTACTAGAGATAATATATATATAGAAAAGCATTTTGATAGAGATAATGGTAAATTGATTGATAGCTCGTCGGAAATAGTAGCCGTGTCAAGACTGGATCGACAACCATATTATGGCCATGACTTAGGTCATATAGAAACTGGAATTGCCTTACTTGATGAGGCTACATTAACCCTAAACGAATTAATAAATATCAAAAATGCTAATGATGAACGAAGACGAAATAAACAGATAGGTACTGTGGTTTTAGAAAATCAAACACAAAGTATTGAACCGTCTTTTGTCTGATACAATTAGGTATACATGTCTTATAAAAAATATGGTAATCCATATATAGTAAATCAAACTGAGCCTTACAAAATAAGTCGTAGTAAGATTGAGCTATTTAGTCAGTGTCAACGTTGTTTTTGGCTTGATGCAAGATTAAAAATAAAAAGGCCAAGTAGCCCTCCTTTTCAGATTAACAAAGCAATTGACGAGCTTTTTAAAAAAGAATTTGATGTTCATAGGTCTAAAAAAACTCAACATCCTGTTATGGCCGAATACAATATTGATGCCATCCCGTATCAGCACAAAGATCTAAATAGTTGGCGTGAAAACTTTATAGGCATACAGGCATTGCACAAACCAACCAATCTACTAGTTTTTGGAGCAGTAGATGACGTATGGGTTACACCTAGTAATGAACTCATAGTAGTCGACTATAAGGCAACTGCCAAAAAAACAGAAGTTAACTTAGACAGTGATTGGCAAATTTGCTACAAACGTCAGCTAGAAGTTTATCAGTGGCTTTTGCGTCAAAATAACTTTAAGGTAAGTAACACTGGCTTTTTTGTATATACAAATGCCAGACTAGACCTACCAAGTTTTGGAGATCAGTTATCATTTAAAACAAAAGTTATAGCGCATACAGGTTCCGACGATTGGGTAGAACCAACACTTGTTAAGATGAAGCAATGTTTAGATGGTGATATTCCAGAAGTGGGAATTGCCATTATGGGTGGAGAATGTGAGTATTGTGCTTATGCGCGAAGCAGGACAGAGCTAACGATGCAACATATTAAAAAATTAAAAAACTAACGATTTGTTTTAAATAACAGAGTATAATATTTAATATGATAGACATCCAGTATATTCGCGATAATCCAGAAATTGTAAAAGAAAAATCTAAGCAAAAAGGCTATCCTGTTGATATAGACGAGCTTTTGAGACTAGACATTGAGCGCAAAGAACTGTTGAGTGGCGTAGAAGCTCTACGACAAAAACGTAACGAGATCGCTGCCAAAATGAAGAGTGGTAAGCCAGAACCTTCGCTTGTAGAAGATGGTAAGCAAATAAAGCTAGAGCTCGTAAAGCAAGAAGAGCTATTAAATAATGTTGCAAGTAGTTGGCTAAATTTGTTAAAAAAAGTTCCAAATATGCCTCTAGAAGATGTTCCAGTTGGTGCAAGTGAAGACCAAAATATTGTGAGTAAAGAATGGGGGACTAAGCCAGAGTTTCATTTTAAACCCAAAAATCATGCTCAAATTGCAGAGTCTAAAGGCTGGATAGACAAAGAAAGAGCAGCTAGAGTAGCAGGTAGCAGATTTGCTTATATTAAGGGAGATCTTGCCTTACTACATTGGGCTGTATTGCAGTATGCAATTAACAAATTGACTGATAAAAAATTTATAGAATCTGTAGCCAAAGAACAGCAGCTTAATGTTTCCATGAAACCATTTTTGCTGGTCCTGCCTCCGTTAATGATAAGGACGGATTTATATGATGCTATGGATAGGCTAGAGCCGAGAGAAGATCGTTATAAAATAGAAGGTGAGGAGCTTTGGTTACAAGGTAGCGCTGAGCATGTTTTGGGCTCTATGCATGCTAATGAAACTATAGATGAGGATGAATTTCCGATTAGATACCTAGGCTATGCAACTAGTTTTAGGCAAGAAGCTGGTAATTACGGTAAGGATATGGAGGGTATTTTTAGGTTACATCAGTTTGATAAACTTGAAATGGAATCCCTCTGCCTCCCCGAACACTCTTATAGTGAACATTTATTAATGATTGCTATACAAGAGAAGCTTATGCAAGGGTTAGAGATACCATACAGAGTACTTAATAAATGTACGGCTGATATTGGTAAGCCTAATGCACATGGTGTTGATATTGATGCCTGGCTACCCGGACAAAATAATTACAGAGAAACGCATACAGCAGATTATATGGGAGATTATCAATCTAGGCGGCTACAAACCAAAGTTAAACGAGCAGATAAAATAGAGCTTGTTCATACTAATGATGCAACGGCATTTTCTCAGCGACCTCTTATTGCTATAATTGAGAATTATCAGACAAAAGATGGAGATGTTGCCGTGCCAGAAGCATTAAAACCGTATTTAAATGGAAGGGAGTTATGATAAATAATTTGGAGATTGCCAGTATACACACAGGGGCCGATAAGGATGTTGCTAAATATGTGAACAAAAAAATAGGTAGTCTAGATACTTATTTACCTCGTTTTTCTAGAGATAGTGTGCATGGGCTTATAAAACTAAAAGAGTCTAATGCCAAAGATAAAAAGCAGTTTACTTGTGAAGTTATTTTGTATGTTCCAGGTGAGATTATCACCGCCAAAGAAACAACGGTGAATATGTTTGCAGCCATAGACATAGTAGAGGAAAAACTAAAAGGACAGCTTCGTAAATATAAAACCCAGAATACTGGGCGCCAAACTGGCAAGCATGATTCTACAATAAAAAGTTTTTTTGGAAAAATTACTCGAAAAACTGACACTAAATAGGTTACAATATACCGATGAACATGAGAGGGTATAGAAAGGTCCGTATTTGTTATGAGTAATTTTCTGAAGAGGGTGTTGGGTGATAATCAAAAAGGGACGGTTCGAAGATTAAAACGTCGTACAAACGATGTTAATAAATTAGAACCCGTGTATCAGGCTATGTCCGACAAGGAACTATCTGATCAAACTATGGTTTTAAAGGAACGCTTAAAAAAAGAATCGCTAGATAAAATACTACCAGATGCTTTTGCGGTAGTGCGTGAGGCGGCCAAGCGTAAACTTGGTCAAAGACATTTTGATGTGCAACTAGTTGGTGGCATGGTACTGCACGAGGGTAACGTTGCCGAAATGAAGACTGGTGAGGGTAAGACATTAGTTGCTACTGCTCCAGTATATTTAAATGCGTTAACTGGCAAAGGTGTGCACGTTGTAACGGTAAATGAATACTTGGCACAGCGTGATGCTGGATGGATGGCTCAAGTTTACAACTTTTTAGGTTTAAGCACAGGTGTTATTATTCCAGATGCCTCATATATTTATGATCCAGAGTTTACAAACGAAGATCATACAGACGAGAGATTTAGGCATTTAAAACCCTGCACTCGCCAAGAAGCTTATAGGGCTGATATTACGTATAGTACTAATAACGAGCTCGGTTTTGATTATTTAAGAGATAACATGGTCAGAGAGGTAGACCAGCTACGACAACGTGAGCTTCATTTTGCGATAGTTGACGAGGTTGACTCTATCTTAATTGATGAAGCAAGAACTCCGCTAATTATTAGCGCACCAAGTACAAATAGCGGACAGGCTTATCAACAGTTTTCTAAGGTTATTGGCAAATTAGAAGAAAAGCACTTCGTAGTCGACGAAAAAGAAAAGCGGGTTGTACTAACAGAAGATGGTGTAGATAAAGTTCAAAAATTACTTGGAATCAAAAACCTATACGAAGAAGACAACATGCGTAATATATATCATGTCGATCAAGCATTAAGAGCACGAACTCTTTTTGTTCGTGATAAGGACTATGTTGTTACTAGTGAGGGCGAGGTAGTAATTGTTGATGAATTTACTGGTCGTTTATTAAATGGACGTCGTTATAATGAGGGCTTGCATCAGGCTATAGAGGCAAAAGAGGGTGTTCCTGTGCAAGAAGAGTCAATGACTTTGGCAACAATTAGTTTCCAGAATTATTTTAGACTATACGAAAAATTGGCAGGTATGACTGGTACGGCCATGACCGAAAGTGAAGAATTTCATCAGATTTATGAGTTAGAAGTGGTAGATATTCCAACTAACAGATCAATTGCTCGTAAGGATTTGACGGATCGTATATATAAAACTCGCGAAGCAAAAGTGCGTGCAATAGTAAATGCCGTAAAAGAAATGCAACAAAAAGGTCAACCAGTATTAATTGGTACTGTTTCTATAGAAAACAACGAAGAAATTGGTAGTGCATTAACAAAAGCGGGTATTCCTCATCAGGTGCTAAACGCCAAAAATAATGAAAAAGAAGCACAAATTGTGGCTCAGGCTGGCCATAAAGGTGCTGTGACATTAGCTACTAACATCGCAGGACGTGGTACAGATATTGTGTTAGCTAGTGGTGTAAAAGAGCTTGGTGGTCTATTTGTGCTGGGTAGTG
>CAZTUU010000002.1:5453-8999 GCA_964616505.1 uncultured Candidatus Saccharibacteria bacterium | reverse complement strand
AGATAACCAGTTACGAGGTCGTACTGGTCGTCAAGGTGACCCCGGAGAAACACAATTTTACGTTAGTACAGAAGATGATTTGATGCGAATTTTTGGTGGTGAGAGAATCGCGGCACTTATGGATCGTCTAAAAGTGGATGAGGACATGCCTTTAGAGAATCGTGTTATTAGCAAAAGTTTAGAAGGTGCTCAAAAAAAAGTAGAAGGCTTTAATTTTGATGCTCGGAAAAACGTAGTTAAGTACGATGATGTCATGAACCGTCATCGAAAAGTAACATATGAAACTCGAAGAGCATTGCTAGAAAATACTAATATTGAAGATCGTATACAACAATTTATTCAAGAAGAATCAACTATTATGGCATCCTTACCTGGTAATGATGATAATTATGAGAAGATAATTACAGACGTTTTTCCATTTGATGAGCCAACACTCGATAGGTTATTTGATGCCGAGGCTGATAAATTCGCTAAGGTACTTACAGAAGAAGCACGAGAACTGTATGAGGCTAGAGAGACTGCCTTTACTCCAGAGATTATGCGTATGATAGAGCGTGATGTATATTTTCAGATACTAGATAATCTATGGATGCAGCACTTAGAAAATATGGATCATCTGCGAGAGGGTATACACTGGGCTAGCGTAGGTCAAAGAGATCCACTAGTAGAATATCGTAGACGATCACAAGCCATGTTTGAGACAATGCAACATGAGCTTAGGCGTCAGGTTTTGCGTAATTTAATGCACGCAATGCCGGCAAATGTTGCACAGCTAGAAACTAGAGAGACAGATCTTACTAAAGCTGCTAGACATTCAATTGATAATGCCGATAAAATTATAGAAGCCGAAACACTCGGCGGAGATGATTTTAAGATAAAAAAACAAGTTAATAAAAATAAAGATATCAAAAAAAAGAAAGCAGCCCGTAAAAGCGAAAGACAAAATCGCAAAAAAAGTCGTCACTAAATGAAGCATTCGGTTGTAAAAGTAAGGCTCAATAATGGCGCAGAAGGCTTAGTTATTGATGTACCTGATGCAACTGTTATGTGCTACGATTTTAACTTTAGGGCAGGTGATTATTTGTCTCCCAAAGGTAAAATGGATACTGCACATATTTTAGAGCACATGGTTTTAGGTGCTAATAAAAGATATAAAAAATCATCTGATTTTTCTAAAGAATTTAGTAAAAATGGTGCCTATAATAATGCATCCACTGGCAAGTTTCATATGAGTTACGAAGCAGAGTGTGCGGACTTTGAGGCGTTCAGAATATTAGATTTATTGTGCGTGGCAATTGAGTCTCCCCTACTACTAGAAAGCGAATTTATTGCTGAAAAGGCTAACGTATGCGAAGAATTAAAAAGCCGTCGTAACAATCATTTTAGCGAACTAAGCTTAACTATGGGAGAGGCTATGGGTCAGTGTGAGCTTACATATGGTGAGCGCGCAAAGCAACTAGGCGATATTAATCTTTCAGATATAAAAAAGCATTATCAAAAAACTCATTATGCTGGCAACTTACGCTTTTTTATTGCCGGTAATATTGGTAATAGAAAAAATGATATTCTTGCCAGAATAGAAAATATGGATATTAAGTCTGGCGGAGAAAGGCTAGCCCTGCCAGACGAAAAATTAAAATCTATAACTAATCCATTAAATATTAAAAATGATTCAGTAGAGAATGTTTTTTACAGATGGGAGACAGTACAATCTCATGTTTTATCTGACTCTGAAGATGAAGCAACAGGAGCCTTTTTTGCAACTCTTATGGGTACCATGCACTCTAGAATTTTTGGCGCAGCTCGTGAGCGCGGCCTAGTGTATGGTATAAATTATGGCCAATATCGTACCAAAAATAATAGTATATGGTGGGTTGCTGGGCAGGTTTTGCCACAAAATATTGATAAATTATTTACGCTGATATCATCAGAGCTTAAGTCTGTCGCAAATGGTAATTTTACTAGCCAAGAAATGGCAGACGCCAGGTCTTATGCGCTTGGAAGTTTTCAAAAAAGTATACAAACGGTTAGCCGCTTACTTTACCACTATTATGGTAAATTTGTCTTTGACGGCGAGATTGATGATTACTATAAAGTACCAGCTGCAATCAAGGCTGTTACGGATAAAAAAGTAATTTCTATGGCTATTCAATGTTTGCAAAGCAGTAACTTATGGGGCCTAGGGTTCTTGGGTGCAACTGAAGAAATTGATACAAATAAGCTGAACAAAACTATAAAGTCTACATATATGAAATAAGCCAAAATGCAAGATTTAATAGACCAAATCAAAAATCTAAAAAGTAATATTAATAGTGCTCTAAACCAGCTTGATACAGAAAAAATTAATCTACAAATAAATGATCTACAAAAACAAACACTAAATTCAGATTTTTGGTCAGATAATACCAAAGCTCAAATTGTTACAAAAAATATCTCTAAACTAAAAAATTCTATAGAGCCATGGGAAAAGTTAAATGTTGATGTATCGGATCTTCTAGAGCTTGCCAAACTAAACGATCAAGATTTATATTCAGACATACAAAATCAATATTTAAATCTTGATAAGCTTTATAATTCTAAAAAACAAGATTTACTTTATAGCGGTCAATACGATGATCATGATGCAATAGTTAGTATCTATGCAGGAGCGGGGGGTACTGATGCACAGGACTGGGCAGGGATGTTACTTCGTATGTATTTGCGCTGGGCGGAGGCTAGTAAAAACGTCGACGTTCAAATTATAGAACAATCTAGCGGCGAAGAAGCAGGTATCAAAAGTGTTACTCTAGAAATTAGTGGACTTTTGGTTTACGGTAAGTTAAAGGGAGAGAATGGAGTTCATCGCTTGGTTCGACTTAGCCCTTTTAATTCAGATAATTTACGTCAAACTAGTTTTGCTAAGGTAGATGTTTTGCCTAAAATTGATCAGCCAGATGAGGTAGAAATTGACGAAAAAGATTTAAAAGTAGATGTCTTTAGGGCAGGAGGGCATGGCGGTCAGAGTGTTAACACTACAGATTCGGCCGCAAGGGTTACTCACATGCCTACCGGTATAGTCGTGGCGATTCAAAATGAGCGTTCGCAACTGCAAAATAGGGAGACAGCAATGACTATCTTGCGCTCTAAGTTGGCGCAGTTAAAGCTAGACCAGCACAAAGAGAAAATTAGCGATCTAAGAGGTCCAAATGAGCAAGCGGCATGGGGCAATCAAATTCGTAACTATGTGTTGCACCCATATAATATGGTTAAAGACATTCGAACAAAACATGAAACTAGTGATACCACAGCTGTGCTTAACGGTAAGATAGATGATTTTATTTTAGCTTACCTAGAATATCGTATATAAAACAAGATGCAATAGGCTTAATTAAGCGTAACCTTCGGGTAGCTTAGATTGCTTTTTATATAACCCAAAGAAGAAATGGAGTCCTTAAGTCTTTCGAATAAGGCACGTACTTCATGCTGTCCACCGAATGAAGTGGTTGCTCTTGCAGTTGGGTATTTTTCAAGAATATTATTTAAAAGTTCTCTCATATCTACCTCAGC
>CAZTUU010000002.1:0-5443 GCA_964616505.1 uncultured Candidatus Saccharibacteria bacterium | reverse complement strand
TTGCTTTATATATAACCCATAATCTGCTAGAATCATAACCAGTATGATTCTATTGGACAGGGTAACAAAAAGCTATAACAAACGTGGTTCTGCAATTAAAAGTATTTCGTTGCATGTAGAGGCAAAAGAATTTGTTATTATTGTTGGTCCATCTGGCGCTGGCAAAACCACCTTACTACGGCTACTAACCAGAGAAGAAAAGCCAACCAGTGGCAAAATAATTGTCGGTGGATTAGATTATCAAAAATTAAAAGATCGCAAAATTCCGCTGTTACGTAGAAAAATTGGAGTTGTATTTCAGGATTTTAAACTATTACCCAATAAAACGGCTTACGAAAACGTTGCCTTTGCGCTTGAGGTTGTTGGTATGGGCAATAAAGAAATCAAGAATACTGTACCCAAAGTGCTTAATATAGTAGGTTTAAGTGCCAAAGCTAAAAATTATCCACGGGAACTTTCTGGTGGCGAAAGACAAAGAGTAGCCATAGCTAGAGCCATAGCTAGACAGCCAAAAATATTAATTGCCGATGAGCCAACTGGTAACCTTGACCCAAAGCACGCCTGGGATGTAATTGAAGTTTTAGAGAAAATTAATAAATATGGCACCACCGTTTTACTAACAACCCACAATCAAGAGATAGTTAATAAGCTAAAACGGCGAGTCGTGACTATTAAAGACGGCCAAATAGCAAGTGATCAAGCTGGTGGAGGATACAGAAAATAATGAAACGAAAGTTAGTATCCTTTAGGCGAATTTGCAAATCTGGTGCCCAAAATTTTTTTAGGAATGCTTGGCTAAGCGTAGCCGCTACGGCGGTTATGATTGTTGCATTAGTTATAATATTATCGTCTATCGTACTTAATGTCGCAGCCCAAAATGCTATAACAGAGTTGTCAAAAAATCTAAAAATTTCGGTTTACATAAAAACAGATGCCAAGCAAACAGATATTACTCGTTTACAGAATGAACTTTCTGGCAACCAATATGTCGCCAGCGTAACATATATAACTACAGATCAAGCACAACAACAATTTAATGAAAGCTTTGGTAGCGATCAAAAACTAATAGAGGGCTTGGCGCTAGTAGGTGGTAATACGCTACCAGCTTCATTTGAAATTAGTGTTAATAATCTATCAAAGTTCCAAGAGGTTGGAGATATTCCTAAGCAACAATCTTATGCAGCTACGGTAGATAGTATATCTTTAGGAAAAACAGATGCTAAAAAAACTATCGATCGAGCTGCTTCTGCTCAAAAATTTATAACTTTAGCAAGTATTATTGCAGCAGCTGTTTTTGCTATAGTTAGTATGCTTATTATATTTAATACGATTCGCATGGCAATTTTTACAAGATCAGAAGAAATCAAGATAATGAAATTAGTAGGTGCTACTCCAAGCTACATTGCTGGCCCGTTTTTAGTAGAGGCATGCATGTATGGAATAATATCTGGCACAATAGCAGCTAGTATAGTGGTAGGGGCAGTGTATTATTTGGGTGATAAGATAGGCCTGCAGGCTGAATTTATACAAACATACAATTATTTTACGGAGCCAAAAGTAATTGCTGCAATGTACGCAGGTACTATATTGGCCGGAATTTTAATTGGTGTAATTTCTAGTATGTTCGCAATGGAAAAATACTTAAAACTTAAGAGCTGGTAAGCTTGACCATAAGCATAATAATTGGTACAATACCACCGTGTCATTAATTTCTGGTAAAGCCATGAAAAAACAAAAAAACAAAATATATAATTATAAAGTTGTAACTCGTTCTGTATTGGCGTTTTCGGCTGCTGCTTTTTTAGTTGTTAGCAGTGGTAATGTTCTCGCTGTGTCTGTAGATGAACTTAGGGCTCAAAATTCTGCTTTGCAACAGCAAATTAACGATGGTAGAAACAAGTCTAATGCACTTAAAGATCAGGCTAATACTATAGAAAATCAGATTTCTAACATAAATCAGCAAGTTTCAAGCATTCAGGGTCAAATTACGAGTACCAAAACTAAAATTAATGAACTCCAAGATAATTTGGTAAAAACTCAAGCCGAGCTAGATAGACAAAAGATATTACTAAAAGCTAGTATTCAGGCTTTGTATAAAAAGGGTGGAGCTAGTACTGTAGAGCTTTTAGTTGGTAGTGATAGCTTTAGTCAATTTATGGATGGCCAAACTTATTTAGAAAAACTTAAAAGCGGTGTTCAAGATTCTACCCAAAAGGTAATTGCCCTAAAGCAGCAAATAACGGCTCAGCAAGAAGAGCAAAAGGCTATGCTTGGTCAACAACAAGCACAAGAGTTACAACTTCAGGCTGCAGTAAATGAGCAGTCATATTTGTTAGCTAAAAAGAATGGTGAAAAAACAGCGCAAGATGCAGAAGTAAATAATCTTAAAGCTCAACAAGCTCAGGTTATGGCATCAATTGCTGCCCAAATGTCTAAGTCTAACAGCTCCTATGTTTCTTCTGGAGATGGTAGTAATGGTGGGTATCCTAGCCGTTGGCACAATGCTCCACTTGATGCCATGGTAGATAGTTGGGGAATGTATACCAGAGAATGTGTAAGCTATGCTGCCTTTAAAGTTGCTCAATCTGGCAGACATATGCCTTATTGGGGCGGAGTAGGTAATGCTTATCAATGGCCTGGTAATGCTCGGGCAGCCGGGCTACCAGTAGCTCGTAACCCACAACCAGGTGATGTTGCCATATCTACTATTGGTTATTATGGCCATGCAATGTATGTAGAGGCTGTTAATGGACGCATGGTTACTATAAGCCAATATAATTTTGATTGGCAAGGAAATTATAGTGAGATGACAATCTCTGCTGATAGCTCGAGTCTTGGTGCCTTGCAGTTTATCCACTTCTAACCAAAAGCTATAGTTTAGAATAAAAATCGTTTTTAAATATAAACTATCATCAAATATTCAGGTTTGATATGTTAAACTAGAGCGGTATGCAAGAGGTGAAAAAAATAAACAAACCACCTACAAAACCTAAAAAAAAGAGTGTTTTTAGGTATTTTTTGGCAGGTTTTTTTAGTGTCATAATAATTTCTGGGGTATTTTTTGGTGGTTATCAGTATGGCCGTGGTGCGTGGGTTTTGCCAGGGGGTATGCAGGGTGTAGCCGCCAACAAAGGGCTGCCCAATAGTCTAGATTATAATAGTGTAAATAACGTCTATTTGGCCTTAAAGCAAAATACGATGGAAAATTAGATGAGGCAAAACTGGTATCAGGAATGAAGAAAGGTCTGGTAGAAGCTGCTGGTGATCCATATACAACTTATATGGATACAGATGAGGCAAAATCATTCAATGAACAACTTAGTGGATCGTTTAGTGGAATAGGCGCAGAGCTTGGTAAAAAGGATAATAATATAGAGGTTATATCACCTATTGCTGGTTTTCCGGCAGAAAAAGCCGGGATTAAATCTAAAGATATTATTGTAAGCATAGATGGCCAAGATGCTACGGGGTTAAATGTAGACGAAGCCGTAAAACGTATACGTGGAGAAAAGGGTACTACTGTAAAGCTTGGTATTGTACGAGATGGCCAGCCAGTAGAGATATCAATCGTTCGAGACACTATAACTATTCCTAGTGTAGAATATAAAATTTTAGATGGGAACATTGGTTATATTAAAATTTCGCGTTTTGGGGAAGATACGGCTGCACTAGTTGATAAAGCAGCTCAAGAATTTAAAGCAAAAAATGTTAATGGAATAATATTAGATTTGCGTAATGACCCGGGGGGTTACTTGAACGCTGCGGTTGATGTTTCTGGCCAATGGCTCAAACCTGGGCAAACAATTTTGCAAGAAAAGCGAGATGGTAAAATAGAAAAATCATTTAAAGCACAGGTTACAGGTCAGTTAGTAGGTACTCCAACTGTGGTATTAATTAATGCTGGCAGTGCTAGCGCTAGTGAAATTACGGCTGGTGCTCTAAAAGATAATAATGCGGCAACAGTCATTGGTACAACATCATATGGCAAGGGTAGCGTACAAGATGTTAATCGTTTCCAGGGCGGCGATATTATTAAGGTAACAATTGCTCGTTGGTTTACTCCTAATGATAAAAATATAGATAAAGCCGGCATAGAGCCTAACGTTAAAATCGATTTATCACCAGAAGATATCAAAAATGGTGTAGATGCTCAACTTAATGCCGCAATTGCTAAACTAAAAAAATAATTTAATCTCATTTGTGTTTACCCGTCATACTAGACTCGATCCAGCATCTATCGCCCAATCTATGATTATTAATTAGACCCTGAGACTAATTTGAGTTGTTACAAGGTATGTAGTTTTAAAAATAAGCTTGCCTAAACACCATATCTTGATTAACATATATCCAAGAGAAGTTCATAAGTATTGGGAGAAGTATGGCGCCAAAGAAGCACACGGTTTATATTTTTGTTACTGGAGGTGTGTTATCTGGACTCGGTAAGGGAATAACAGCAGCATCACTTGGAGCACTACTTAAGGCGCGTGGCCTAAAGGTATCTGTTCAAAAGTGTGACCCTTATTTAAATGTTGATGCCGGTACACTAAATCCCGCAGAGCACGGCGAATGTTTTGTGACAGCCGACGGTGCAGAGACCGATCTTGACCTAGGTCATTACGAGAGATTTTTAGATCAAGAGCTAAGCCAGTCAAGTTCTCTTATTAGTGGAAGGGTACTGCGTTCCATAATAGAGGGAGAGCGAAATGGAAATTATCTTGGTAAAACTGTTCAGATTATTCCGCATGTGACAGATAAAATTCAATCAGAAATTTTGACTGCAAGCGAAGGCAGCGATGTTCATATTGTAGAGATTGGTGGTACTGTTGGCGATTACGAAGGACTGAGTTTTATAGAGGCAATTAGAGAGCTAGGGATGAGACTGGGGTACAAACGAGCACTTTTTGTGCATGTGGTATATTTGCCATACTTGGGTGCAAGTAAAGAGTTTAAGACAAAACCTGCACAACTAGCAGCCAGAGATTTACGTAGTTTGGGTATCATACCCGATGTTTTGGTGGTACGAAGTGAAAAAGAGGCTCCCAAGTCTATAATACCCAAGCTTGCTAAGTTTTGTGGAGTAGATGAATCAGCAGTCGCATTACTACCAAATGCGAATAGTGTTTACGAGGTGCCCCTTACTCTAGAAAAAGAGGGTATAGCCAAGTATGTAGTAAATCGCCTAGGCCTAAAGGCTAAAAGGGTAAATTTAAAAGCGTGGCAGTCAGTAGCAAAAAATGCCCAAACTAAATTTAAAAAGACAGTTAATATTGCTATAGTAGCTAAATATTTAGATAACGAAGACACATATATGTCAGTAATAGAGGCACTTAAAAGCGCTAGCTGGCAGCAAAAAGTAAATTTAAAATTTAGCTGGATAGACGCCGAGGCCATAAAATCACCAAAAAATGCTCAGAAATTGTTAAATAAATATGGTGGTATTTTG
>CAZTUU010000001.1:46217-47627 GCA_964616505.1 uncultured Candidatus Saccharibacteria bacterium | reverse complement strand
GTAATACTAAATCTGGAATTGATTTTTGAATAAAATACAGTGCCGTTATGCCGTTATATGCTATAAAACAGGTGTATCCTAGTAGTTCTAGTCTTGTTTTGTAAATTTCGGCCAGACTAGGGTTATCTTCTACTATTACTATTGTTTGCGGTTTATCATTATTTTCCATTACTGAAATTATAAACTATATAGCATTTATTATCTATAAAATTTACAAAACTTCATGGAGATGTTATAATAGGCTTATATGGAAGTTAATCCAAATCCCAAAAAACTATTCTTTCCTCAGACATATAACCTTGTTTATGATAACAAGCAAGAAGTTTTTGATGTGGGTCGTTGGGGCGTACACGCTGATGACGGACTAAGTATACTTAGGATAGCAACGGATGATATGGCAATTTTTCCAATGGAGATGAGTCATACGAAGAAGCAACTCAAAGATATTGCCAAGAGTCTTAAATCATATTCTGGCCGACCAGAAGTAGTTGAGAACTCAGATCAGAGAAACCGCCTAGCAATAGAATCTGCATTAATTAGTCTTGTATTGAGTAGTACTACAGAAAATATACATAATTTTTAGTTATTATCTATAAAATTTGTAATAATTTAGTACTATTTTCATCAAATTATCTAATATTGTTGGCTATAGTTGCTATAATTATAGTTAGTAAGCAAAGGAGAATATATGTTTGGACCAATAGAATATGTTGTAGTAGCCTTTGATGGGAACAAGTTTAATGGCAAAATATTGCCAGAACTTGAGAGATTATCTCATAAGGATCTCATAAGAGTCGTAGATCTGTTATTTATTATAAAGGATGATAATCCTGAATTTTGGTAATCTGAATTCATTGCTGCTTCGGCGGCGATCTTGGTATATGAACATCTGTGGGCTAAAAAATTGAGAAATAAAGTAGAGAAAGCCGGCGGAGTGATTTTAGAGCAAGGGTATATTGATCCAGTGGCTGTAGAAGTTGCTGTTGCTGCTAATAAAGAAAATTAAATAAAGGAGTACATGAAATGATTGGAAGAAGAAGAGGACCTGGACTAGTTGGAATGATGGCACGAACAGCAGTCGTTGCTGGCACTGCAACCGCAGTATCTGGAAGCGTATCACGGCATCAACAAAAAAAAGTGCAACAGGAGGAGGCTGGTCAACAACCACCTACTACAGCACCCGCATCCATGTCTACTGCCGACCAGATTAATCAGTTACAAGATTTAGCTAAACTTAAAGAAAGTGGCATACTTACACAGGCAGAATTTGACGCTGCGATTGAAGACGCCAAGAAGTTTGGCAATGACACGCTGATCGAAGACTACGTGGCCGGCAAGGAGCTGACCGTCGGCGTGCTCGGCGATCAGGTGCTGCCGATCATCCACATCGAGCCGGTGGAAGGCTTCTAC
>CAZTUU010000001.1:38321-46207 GCA_964616505.1 uncultured Candidatus Saccharibacteria bacterium | reverse complement strand
CTTACACATTATTGGAAATAGAAGATGATGATAATTTTCATGACTTTTATTCTGATCGCAAATTATTATTTGGAGAAAAATTTGGTAATCATAGTCATTTGCTAATTAATTCAAGTTTAGAGAATAAATATTTTCTTTGCATGAAACCAAAAGCAACAGTTTTTAAATTTTGTGATTATATTTTTGACCATATAAGCAACAAGATTACATTCAACTACCGACTGGAATTTTCAAATCGTGATGCTATTGATTTTACCGAAACGCTTATCTTTTCAAAGTCACCAAAAAACTATGAACATACACCGTTAAAAAATATTCTTGATTCACTTCACCTAGTATTGGGTATTAGTTATTATAAACTTTATTGCCCTCCAAAAATTGAAACTACCATTACATTATCTAAGGATCAAGCTGATTTTTGGAATACAGTTTATAAAAAGGGGCTAGGAGAATTTATATATCTAAATAACTTAGATCCAAAGTCAATAGCTACATTTCCATATTCAAAAAATGAATCTAAGCCAATACATATCAAAACTTATAATCGTGCACTTTTAGGAATTGGTGGAGGTAAGGATTCCATAGTGGCTGCGGAGTTATTGAAAGATTTTGGTATAACTACTTTTTTGGTTGAGACTCAGCAGAAGGATGTAATATCTGATCATATAATAGATGCAATAGGGAAACCATCACTCCGCGTTTCTAGATTTCTTGATCCAAAAATATTTAATAAATATCCAGAAGCATATAATGGCCATATCCCAATTTCGGCAATTTTTGCTTTTATTGGGCTTTTGTCGGCGGCAATTTATGAGTATAAATATGTGGTAGTTGGAAATGAACATAGTAGTAATTTTGGCAATATAATTTACAAGGGCGAAGAAATAAATCACCAATGGAGTAAATCAATTGAGTTTGAAAAAATGCTACAGGAGTATACAAGAAAGTTTATTAGCCCTGACATAATATACTTTTCATTATTGCGTCAATTTTATGAAATTAGAATTGCGCAATTGTTCGCTGAGCATAAAAAATACTTTAAATTGTTTAGTAGTTGCAATAGAAACTTCAAAGTACATAAAGAAAGGCCAACTTCTTTATGGTGTGGGGAATGTCCAAAATGTGCTTTTGTTTTTCTGATGTTGGCTCCGTTTATCGAGAAGAAAGAACTCATAGGTATTTTTAAGAAAAATCTTCTAGCTGATGATGCGTTAATACCTTTGTATCAAGACATACTTGGATTTGGAAAATTAAAACCATTTGATTGTGTTGGAACGTTTGAAGAATCTCAAGCAGCTCTTTTTCTATGTTCCAAAAAATTTAATGATGAAGTGATAGTAAATAAATTTCTTCCATATATAAAGAATCCCCAAGAGCTTGTAAATAAGGTTTTTAAAACGGCTATTTCTCCGACTATTCCAACCCAATTTCGTTTACTGGGCGTTAAGAGGGTTTGTATCTTAGGATATGGTAAAGAGGGTAGGGTGTCAGAGCAGTATTTAAAGAAATACTATCCACATCTAGAGTTAGATATACTAAATCAAGATAAAAATGATGACTATCTTAAGCTACAAGAAAAATATGATTTAGCCATAAAGACACCTGGAATATCCAAAACAAAAGTTGCTATATCGTATGTTACCGCAACAAACCTCTTCTTCTCACAAATTAATAATTTTACCATTGGTGTGACAGGAAGTAAGGGGAAGAGCACTACGGCGAGCTTGATTTATGAAATTCTTAAGCAGGCTGGTAAAAAAGTTAGATTAATTGGAAATATTGGTAATCCAATGCTGGAAGTATTACTTACGGATATTGATCCTGATGAAATTTTTGTGATTGAGCTTTCTAGCTATATGTTAGATGACATTGAGTATTCACCAAACATTGGATTACTGTTGAATCTATTTCCGGAACATCTGGATTATCATAATGGAGTTGATAACTATTACAAAGCCAAACAGAATATTTTTAAATATCAAAGACCAGAAGATATTGCAATTAAACCACCTTTTGAAGAAGCTATACCTTTAGATAAAGATGACATTCCTTTACTCGGTGATCACAATATACACAATATTAAGGCTGCAGTTAAAGTTGCTAGACTGCTAAAAATACCTGATATTGCTACCAAAAAAGGTATTAAGAATTTCAAATCATTGCCCCATCGTATTGAATATATTGGTACATATGAAGGTATAAAGTTTTACGATGATGCAATCTCAACTACCCCGGAGTCAACCATTATGGCGATTAAGGCTCTAAATAATGTAGGCACAATACTTCTTGGTGGCGAAGATAGGGGCTATGACTTTGTGGAACTAGAAAAGATGCTGAGGCTACATAAAGTTAAAAATATTGTTTTATTTCCGGATAGTGGAAATCGTATTTTAAGGTCTAAAAATAGCTTTAATATCATTGAGACTAAAAGTATGGAAGAGGCAGTTAATTTTGCTTTTCAAAATACTCAAAAAGGGCAAATTTGCCTTCTTTCTACTGCTTCTCCAAGTTATTCACTATGGAAGAATTTTGAAGAAAAAGGAAATTTATTTCAGGATCTAGTGAAGGATTACTAGGAGTAATGACTCTGTTATATTGAGACTGTATATTGTATTCATCAATGGACGCAGCCTATATTACACAGCCCCTACTTCTTAATAACAAATTGGCGGGTGGAAGATATGACTGAGCTAATGATCACTCCAATACCTATCAATCCTGGTAAATAAGTTGGTATGTCATAAAGTAAGCTAATTAATAATGCCGCAGTAAGTATAGCAACTGTATAATGTGCGCCATGCTCTAGGTATTTATATGTGTTGAGTGTTTTTCTTCTTACCATAAATACAGTTATTGATCTTACCCAGAATGCTCCTATGCCTAGACCAATTGCAATTAGTAAAATTTGTGATGTCACGGCAAAGGCTCCGATAACACTATCTAGAGAGAAGCTTGCATCTAGTATTTCTAGATATATAAAGCCCATAAGTGAGGCAATTATTCCACTGTGTATAGCAGTTGAATTATGGGCTATGTTTAGTAGAGCAGTAATCATGAATATAATAAAATATGTAAAGATACCAATTAATCCAGCGACTAGCGTTTGGCTGGAATGGTCATTAGTTGGAATTAATGACCACAAAATAATTATTATCGCACCTATCAAAGCAGGCGCCCATGGTTTTGCTAGTTTTTGAAGTGGTTTTTCTATTCGGTCGATCCAAAAAATCTGTCTATTACTATCAAGAAAAAAAGTTAGAGTTAACATTAATAAAAAACCGGCACCAAATGCCGAGATAGACGGGTGGGCAAGTTCTAGTTTTTCAGCATATTCTACAGGGTCATTAATTGCCATATCGACAATTTGTTGCCAAGGTAAATCTGTAGCTATTGCCACAATAACGATAGGTAGTATTATTCTGACTCCAAAAATTGCAATAATAATTCCAACCGTCAAGAATAATGTCTGCCAGATTTTAGACATTCTTGACAAAACCTTGGCATTAATAACGGCATTTTCAAAGCTAAAAGTAATCTCTACTATAATCAAGATCAGTGTTATGAGTAATGCTGCAATACTCATTTGAAACCAAACAAATAATAGCGCAGCAACCGTTAGGAAGATTGAAAACCCAAATATTCTTATTGCCGAATGACTTTTTACCATCAACTAAGTTTACTTTATTTATATATTTTTATTAAATTATATAAATAAAGATTTAGTGATTTTTGGTTAGTATTTATTTACTAACAAAAGTTAGCGCGAAACCAGTGTTACCGGCACGGCCTGCGCGACCGATTCTATGGGTATAATCATCATAACTATTGGGCTGAGAATAGTTGATAACATGGGTAATATCAGCAACGTCAATACCACGAGCAGCTACGTCAGTTGCTACTAAGATGTTAACCTCATTATTCTTAAACCTTCTAAGTGCTCTTGCACGCTGACCCTGGCTTTTATCACCGTGCAGGGCATCAACTTTAAAACCACGTTCTATAAGTTCTTGACCTAGCTTTTCTACTCCCCGTTTGGTTTCATCGAACACTAGAGTTTTGCCAACGCTATCGTCTATTAATATATCGTGTAATTTATCAAGCTTCTGGGAATTGTGTTGATAATAAATAACATTTTGCTCAACGTTATCACTAGTATCACCAGTCTTGACTGATATAGTTACTGGATCATTAGAGAAAGTATTTATCAAAGTCTTTATTTTAGGGTCAAGTGTTGCAGAAAAGAAAAATGATTGACGATCTTGATTGATGTTATCTAGCAAAAAGCGTATATCATCAATGAATCCCATATCTAACATACGATCTACCTCATCTAAAATAATAATATTAAAATTGTTTAGTTTTAGAGTTCCACGATTTACGTGATCTTTAATACGACCTGGTGTACCAATAACAATGTTAGGATTGCTTTTTAGATCTCTGATCTGAGGCATCATTGGTGATCCGCCAATAAGCAAGGCACCAAATAGTCCACTACCTTTAGCGAATATTTTACATTCTGATTCAATTTGCTCAGCAAGTTCACGTGTTGGTGCAATTATAAGAGCCCTTTTGGTCATGTCATGCATAAAGCTTCTAAGCATAGGCAGCGCAAAAGCTGCTGTTTTACCTGTGCCGGTATTGGCGATACCAACTACGTCTTTGCCGCTCAAACCATGTTCTATGGACTGGTCTTGGATAGCGGATGGTTTATTATAGCCTTTTTCTTTTATATTTTTCTGTATTAATGGATGAATGGCAAAATCTTCAAAATTATATTTTGGAGTATATTCGACGTATTCCACAGGCTTAGCTGCTTTTATGAATTTACTAGGATGAATAGTCTGTTTGCCAGAACGACCACGGCCTTTAGAAAATCCTCCATAGGATTTTTTACTATTAAAAGATGATCTTCTCGAAGAGAAGCGTGTGTTATTTGAGTACATAAGAATTAATTTTCCTTTGCTATTTATTTAGTATTACTCTGATTGCAATCAATGAATCGAGTAAAAAACTAAATGAACAACTCGGATCATCGAACAATGTTGTTAATATTAGCACAATATTAGATGTATGTCAATACCGGGGTAGTGTATAATCATAAGAGTAATGACAAATAAAAAAAAATTAGAAAGACTATTATTAATTTTTATATTTGTAGTAATTGCTGTAATTATTGCCCTATTAGGTATTAAACTATTAAAACCTTCTAAAGCAGCAACTACTATAGCTCCTCAGGTTGGTATTAATCTACACGCAGGTTGGAGTCAGGGTTGGAATACTGATACTGATAATAAAGCGATTATTGATAAAGCTGTAGAGGCTGGCATGACTTGGGTGAGAATTGATATGGGTTGGTGTACTATCGAAGAAACTGGAGATAATCAGTATCAAAATTGGTATTTAGCTAAGCTAGATACATCCATTAATTATGCTAAATCTAAGGGGGTAAAAGTATTAGCGGCTGTACATTGTTCTCCCGCCTGGGCAACTGGCAATACCACTGGCAATACATATATTAGACCTAAAGATCCGTCAAAATATGGAGAAATAGCACAGTTTTTAGCTAATAGATACCAGGGCAGAGTCCAGGCATGGGAAGTGTGGAATGAACCAGACCCAGATCAGAAATTTTGGACAGAACCTCCGTCTGGTACTGCTTATGGAGGTACGGCAAATTACGCAACACTAGTAAAGGTTGCATATTCAAAATTTAAAGCGGGAGATCCTAATGCTTTGGTAGTAGTCGGCGGTCCTTCATCTAATGATGATGGCTGGATTAGTGAACTGTACAACAATGGAATTAAAGGATATTTTGACGTTTTGTCACTACATCCATACAATAGTCCTGCCAATGCCGGCCCTACAGATATAGCTAAGGACGATCGGTATAACTTCAAGCATTTACCAGCCGTTAGAAATGTTATGGTTAATAATGGGGATAGTAATAAACCAATTTGGATTACTGAACTTGGATGGTCAACTCATGCTAATAATAGTTCTACAAAGCCTTGGAATTTAGGTGTTACCGAACAACAGCAAGCAGATTTTTCGGTAGAAGCAATAAAGTATGCTGCTGCAAATTGGCCATATGTAACTAATATATTTTTCTACACTGATAAAAATACTGGACAGTCAGATATTCATCAGTCAAACTTCGGAATACTTAGAATTGATAATTCTCCTAAACCTGTGTGGAATGCCATAAAGTCTTATTTATCTAGCTTAAAACAGGCTAGTGCACCTACTCCTTCTCAAACGAATTCCACAACCTCAACAGCTGTAGCTATTCCTACCCAAACAACCACACCAAATAAAACCCAAACACCTGCAACTACATCCAATTCGAATCCAATTCCAAACGTACCCGTTATTATTAATTCTCCAGGCAGCACTACACCTATATCAGATGGTTCTTCGAGTCCGGTTGTTACTGGTTTAACGACACTTAGCCCAGAAAATATTAATAATATTCAGAAATCTCAATCGATAAAACAGGTTGATTATTATAACAATGGAAAGTTAGTTCAATCGGTTACTAAAGCGCCGTTTGCTCTTGATACTAATAAGTTAAAAAATGGCACGGCTAATGTTAAAGAAGTAACTATTTTAAAAGATGGCACTTCTAGTGAAAAATCCAAAACTTTAACCGTCACTAATAAAAAGAACATTAATATTCTGTACATAGTGGGGGGAATTATAGGCCTAATAATTTGTATTATTTTAGTTACCGCTTTGATATATAAAAAATACCTAAAAACGGTAAATAAAGATTTTATTAGTACTCCAGCGAAGCTTCCTATAGAAATCAAAAATACCACATCTCCTCATATAAACGGTGATCCCGGGAACGTTATTACTCCAGAAAAAAAATGAAAGAATTTATACGATTAGTTACACCATACCCTGCAGAACTAATATTTTATGTAGTAATTGCCATATTTATTCTGTTTATCATTAATATATCTAATATATGGTTCTATTTAAACGGGGGCAGTTTATCTGATATTGTAAATAGTTCAAACATAGGTTCAAATATAAGAGATGTACTTATACTTATTCAAAATAGTATTAATGCTACTTTAGTTGATTTTGTTTTGTGGCTAATAATTGGCTTAATTTCGGTTAGTTGTATCTATTTATGTATATTTTTTTTAAAAAATACAAACGATGAGTATACGTTTTTAGATAATATAAAAAATCCAAAATCTCGACATCATGAAATTTTGTCTTTTGTCTCTGGTACCCTAGTGAGGTTAGTAGGGTTGTTGATTATTATTTTCTGGATAATATACTTTTTAGGAAATATATTATCATTGGCAGGGTCAATATTTATAGATAGAATATTTAGTTTAAATAAGTTATATTCTTGGGGCTGGTTACTACTTACAATTATAGCTGTTACATTATTTCTCTATATTCTTACTATAGCTTTAAGGCTTATATTATTAAGAATAAGAGTATTTGGGAAGGTTGAATCTAGCCTATAGCTTAATAAATAAGAACTTGTATGATTAATCTTTAGGCTTGGGGTGTTTCAGCTAAATCTCATTAAATATCGTACAATAGATGTATGAAGATTTTAGTTATAGAAGATGAGCATAAGATAGCTAATGCAATAAAACGCGGATTAACACAAGAAAATTATGTGGTAGATGTGGCTTATGATGGTGATAGTGGTTTATCATACGCCATGGCTGATGATTATGATTTGATTGTTATTGACAGAATGCTGCCTGGGTCTATAGATGGTATTGGGATCTGTAAACAACTCAGAGCTCAAGATAATCATTGTCCAATTTTATTTTTGACCGCCAAGGATCAGATAAGGGATAGGGTCGCAGGTTTAGATGCGGGCGCAGATGATTATCTAGTTAAGCCTTTTGCAT
>CAZTUU010000001.1:37044-38306 GCA_964616505.1 uncultured Candidatus Saccharibacteria bacterium | reverse complement strand
GCTACGTCGACCACATGATAATTCTGGTGTGGTACTTAGTGTTGACGATCTAACTTTAGATACTGTGACCTTCGCTGTCAAAAGGGGCAACACCCCGATCAATTTATCTAAAAGAGAATTTGCTTTATTAGAATACTTGATGCGCAATAGCGGGCGTATTGTTACAAAAGATGCAATCATGAATCATGTTTGGGATTTTGATGCAGATATTTTGCCAAATACCGTAGAGGTTTATATGGGCTATTTACGAACAAAGGTAGAAAAACCATTCAAGGGCTCTAAGATATTAATTCATACAGCTAGGGGATTTGGCTATCGCTTTGGTGATCAATAATGATACAGTCTGCAGTAACTAAACTAACAATTGCGTATCTTGGAATAATAATGTTTTTAAGCATTATTTTTAGTTTATATTTGTATCATATCTCTGATAGAGAGCTAAATAATGGGTTACGTAGACCACCCACAATAGTTTTTAGAGAAACAAGTCTATACGGATTTGATGATTTTAGAACTCTGAGATTAAACGAGGGACGTGCAAATTTAAAGCAGAGGTTAATAGTAGTTAATATTATTACATTGGTAGTCGGCTTTGCCGTTAGCTATGCGCTTGCTCGCAAGACACTCGAGCCTATAGACAGAGCTTTAGAATCTCAAAAACGCTTTACGGCAGATGCTAGTCATGAGCTAAGAACTCCATTAACAGCAATGCAAACAGAGATAGAGGTAGCCTTGAGGGATAAAAATTTATCAAAAGAAGAATCTAGAGAATTATTAGAGAGTAATCTAGAAGAAGTTGCCAAATTACGTGCTTTATCTGATGGTTTGCTTAAACTTGCAAAACAAGATACCAAGGATATACCTATGGAGGCAGTTAATGTCAAAAATGTATGTAATGAGGCAATAAAAAAAGTAAATAAAGTCGCTAAACAAAAGAAAATTTCTATACAAAATAATATAAAAAATAAAAATGTTTACGGTAACGCAGATAGTTTGACCGAGCTATTTGTTATCCTACTTGATAATGCCGTCAAATATAGTGATGATAAATCTGAAATTATTTTAAGTTCTAAAGTGAAAAATCAAAAAGTCATTGTATCTGTTGCCGATAGCGGTCAGGGTATTAGCAAAAAGGATTTGCCGTATATATTTGATAGGTTTTATCGTGCAGATCAGTCTAGGAATAAAAATAAGGACAACGGCTATGGTCTAGGGCTTTCGATTGCTAAAAATATAATAGTTATGCATGATGGAAGCATAGA
>CAZTUU010000001.1:31813-37034 GCA_964616505.1 uncultured Candidatus Saccharibacteria bacterium | reverse complement strand
CCAATCGCGTAATTAGGAATTTTAACAACTAAAGTGCTTGGCCGACAAGTTTACCAATAAGTGCAGTTATTGCCATGGCGAATGCCCCACCAAAAAATACTCGCATGGCTGCCTTGAACTTGCTACCGCCACCAACTGTGGCTCCAATTGCCCCAGTTATACAGAGTGTTATTAAAGCCACGATAACAATAGTTATAGATTCATAACCTTGTACGGCTAATACACTTGCAATAATAGGCAATGATGCACCCAGAGCAAATGAAACCGCTGAGCTAACGGCTGCCTGCATAGGTTTTGATAGGTTATTTAGGTCAATACCAAGTTCATCGCGGGCGTGTGCTTTTAATGCATCATTAGCATGCAACTCTTTAGCAACTTTGTTTGCTAAGTTCACACTTAGTCCACGCTTCACGTAAATATCCGTAAGTTCTTGTAGTTCTTCCGTTTCGTATTTTTTTAATTCACGTGATTCGATCAACAAATCGGCCTTTTCACTGTCTTTTTGGGAACTTACAGACACATATTCGCCGACCGCCATACTTAGCGCCCCAGCCGCAAGTGAGGCAAAACCGGCAGTCAGCACTATTGTGGTAGAGGTATTCGCGGCTGCTACACCAACCATAATACTAGTCGTAGATATTATGCCGTCGTTAGCACCAAGTACGGCAGCACGGAGCCAGGGTGAGCGATGAGAGCGATGCGTTTCGCGGGGAGTTTTATTCTTTGTCATATCAGTTAATGTTATCCCAGTTAGGCATGTTTTTCAAACATCGTTTTTAGGCGTACAGTCTTAATTGTCTTTTTCTATCTCGTCGTGGCTTTAGATTTGTATGTTCCCAAAATAATTAATGGTGTTTAACAACTCTTGTTCGACATACAGCACAGTACTCTACGTCACGATAACCACCGACCCACGTAGAGAGCGCTCGCCTAAAACCAATAATGTCACAAAATGATACAAAGTCTGCAAAAATTCTGATTAGTGAACCTAGCCAGCCACCAATAACTATTTTTTCGTACTGAAAAATTGCCCAGCGTTTTCCTACTGGTACAGCAGTAGCAGGTATTAGTGCTTTGTAGGCTCGGTAACCTTTTTGATTGTTGAGTTTTTTCTTGATCTCTTTAGCTACATATTTTGCGTCATGAACTGCCGTTAAAGCTAGTCCGCTAAATGGGGTAGCTGCATTGTCACCTATGACATAGAGATGCTTATCTACTTGTAAGTGATCATTGACAACGACTCTCCCACGTTCATTTAGATTAAATTGGCTGGCATTATTTTTAAAAAACGGGTTATTTACGACACCAGCGGTCCATATAACTGTATGAGTAGGAATTGATTTGCCGCTAACCACTAAATTATTGATTGTTTCTTTTTGGACTCTTTTATTAAGAAGTACTTTAACCCCAAGGCTTTTTAGTCGTTTAAGTGTTTTGGCAGATGCGGTTGGATTACCGAGTGGTAGTACCCGCGGCGATGCCTCTACTAGCTCAACATTCACCTTTTTTTGTTTAATACCATGCTTTTTTACAATGTGTTTTATATATGAGACCATAGAGGCGGATAATTCAACTCCCGTTGCTCCACCACCAACTATAACGTAGTTTTTATCTGGTGCATGTTGATCTACTAGTTCTTGGTGCAAATGTGTTCTTAGAAGCTGAATTTCGTGTTGTGTTTTTATCCCGTAAGATAGTTCTTCTATACCCGGGATACCCATGTAACTTGTGATAACACCTAGTGCTATTACCGCAAAATCATAATGAAACTTTTGGCCACTGGATGTCGTAATAGTTCTTTCTGATTTATCTATTGATTTAACTTTTGCCAATACAAAATCAAGATTATTAATATTTTTTGTAATTTCACTGATAGGTATAATAGCTTCACGTTCATTATGACCAGTAGCAACTTTGTATAAGGCAGAGCTATATCTAAAATTTGGTTCAGCAGAAATCAGAGTAACTCTTAACTTACTTCTATCAACATCAGCTAAATCTCTGGCAAGTTTTATGCCGGCCCAGCCACCACCAATAATAACTACATGCTTTCTTAACATAAGCATTACTATATCATTTATTAATGCTAATATTAATATTATGGAAAATTTAAAAACACAAATAAAAGATATCATTAAAGGTGACGTAGACGCCAACCCCGAGACTTTACAAAATTTTAGTCATGATGCAAGCATGTTTGAACTTGTGCCTAAGCTTGTTGTATTCCCCAAGGATGCAGAAGATATTAAATCTATCGTAAATTTTGTTTGTTCTAATAAGAGTAAGTTCTCTGATTTATCAATTACTGCTCGAAGTGCAGGTACCGATATGTCGGGGGCCGCAATTAACCAGTCTATATTACTTGATTTTACGCGTTACTTTAATAAAACAGAGATGGTTAATAAATTGGAAGCAACGGTACAGCCAGGAGTTTACTACAGGGATTTTGAACCCATGACATTAGAATATGGATCGATCATGCCTAGCTATCCTGCATCACGTGATTTATGTACTGTGGGCGGAATGGTATCTAATAATGCGGGCGGAGAAAAATCACTAGAATACGGTAAGACAGAGAAATTTGTAAAACAATTAAAAGTTATTTTTGCAGATGGCAATGAATACTTGGTTAAGCCTTTAAATAAATTAGAATTAGTTGCCAAAATGGCTCAGAATGATTTTGAGGGAAATTTGTATAAGCAAATGTTCGAACTTTTGGATAACAACTATGACTTAATTAAGTCAGCGAAGCCTGGTGTTAGCAAAGATTCTACAGGATATCATTTGTGGAATGCCTGGGATAGAGAAACTGGCATTTTTGATTTAACACAGATAATTGTCGGATCTCAGGGTACTTTAGGGCTAGTCACGGATATTACATTTAGATTAGTTAAGGCACCAAAGTATGCGGGCACTTTGGTAGTATTTTTAAGAAAAACTGACAATTTAGGCAAAGTTATAAATAAGGTACTAAGGCATAAACCGGCAACTTTTGAAGGATTTGACAACTATACTTTAATGCTAAGTTTTAAATTATTTTATTTTTTTCATAAAACAATTGGTTGGTGGGCAACTATCAAATTAGCTATCCAACTTATACCAGATGCGCTAATGCTTCTTAGGGGTATCCCAAAAATGGTTTTACTAATCGAATTTAACGGAGAATCAGAGCTAGAAGTGAAACAAAAAGTTCATAATATGCGTCTTGATATGAAAGAATTTGGTCATGAGGCATTATTTGAAGAAGATAATACTGAAGCTAAAAGTCGCAAATTTTGGATTATGCGAAGGCAAAGTTTTAATATTTTACGTAGCAAGGTTAAGGACAAGCATACAGCGCCCTTTATGGATGATCTAGTAGTACCACCTCAGTATTTACCAGAATTTTTGCCTCAGGTCCGCAAGATAATTAACAAGTATGGGCTTCTTGCTACAGTAGCTGGACATATGGGTGATGGAAATTTTCATATTATTCCACTAATGAAGATAGAAGAACCAAAAGAAAAGTCTAAGCTAGAGCCCGCCCTAAGAGAGGTCAATGCGTTAGTTTTAAAGTATGGTGGTAGTCTAAGTGGCGAACACAATGATGGCATGATTCGCGGTCCATGGCTAGAAGAGATGTATGGCAAGCAAGTCTTTGATCTATTCAAGCAAACAAAAAGTATTTTTGACCCTAGCAATATTTTTAACCCTCATAAAAAAACAGATGCAAGTTGGAATTTTAGTATGGATCATTTGAGAGAGAAATTTTAAACCCTCAGTTTAATTTCAGAATTTCTGGTATCATTAAAAAATAGATGAAACAAGTAATAAAAAAAATTTATCAAACAAATCTATATATTACATGGGGTATAGCTGCGGGCGCTTTATTTGGCAGCTTAGTATTAAGTGAAATTGCAAAACTACCCCCATGTGACTTATGTTGGTGGCAACGTATATGTATGTATCCTCTGGTCTTTATATTAACTGTTGGTATCCTAAAAAAAGACAAACAAGTTGCATATTACGTCTTGCCGCTAAGTATATTGGGATTAATAGTTTCTTTTTATCATACCCTGCTTCAATGGGGTATCATCAATGTCTCAGTTACGAGTTGCTCTCTTACATCTGCTGTATCCTGTGCAAAAGCACAAATCAATTGGCTTGGTTTTATAACAATACCCTTTATGTCAATGGTTTGCTTTTTGGTAATTACTATCTTAATGTTCGCGTCTCTTAAGAATTTACAATCATCAGTTAGTGATCAAGGACAAAAAGACTAAACTTGTTTATTTTCATTTTTCGCAGTATCTAAAGAGACTGGGAATGCGTCAGTTTTTTCGCCACTATTTACTTTTAGGTATAGCTGGATTGTTGTTACTATTATTATCATAATTACTGGGCCGATAATAATTCCCAAGAAACCAAACATCGCTAGTCCTCCGAAAACAGATAGTAACGTTAGAGCTGGGTCTAGTTGGGCTGTTTTGGGTACAAATTTAGGTCTCAAGACATTGTCTATGTTTGTAACGATCAGTAAATGGCCAATAATTAGTAACAATCCTTGCCAGATATTGCCTGTTAATAACATAACGATTCCTATTGGAATAACTAGTATCCCGCCCCCAAGTGGTATTATCGACAAAAAAGTTATTAAAATTAACCAGAAGAAAAAGAAGTCTACTCCAGCAATATATAACAGCGTAGCATCTACTAGACCCTGTAAGAACGCTATAGCAAATTGTCCTTTTACCATTGCTGATATCATTGCGCCAATACGACTAAGGTATAGTTTTGTGATTTTCTCTTCTAGCGGGTTAATCCTATAAATTGCATGTATAATTTTATCTTGATTCTTTAACAGGGAAATAAACACAAATATAAAGATTATGGCTCTGGGAATTAGCTCGAATAGGCCACCTGATACATCTTTAATTATATTAATGGTTGTTTTGGCAATTTCTGGGCTTGTTGTATTGACCCAGTTTTCTATACTACTAACACTTAAAGGGTTGGCGATATGACCGGGAATCCTATCAATATATTTATTTGCATAGTTGATAAAATTTTGAAGAAAGTCAGCTAATGAGGCTGATCCACTCGTAGATTGTTTAATAATGTTTATCATTTCTGCACCTTGTATGGCCGTGAGTATCAATAAAAAAGTTACTGGAATAAAAATTACAAAAAAGGTGATTGTTATAGTTAGCAATATGGAAAGACCAGATTTTTGCCCTGTTTT
>CAZTUU010000001.1:26079-31803 GCA_964616505.1 uncultured Candidatus Saccharibacteria bacterium | reverse complement strand
ATATTGGGTTAAAAAGGTAAGCCAATATAATTGCAAATACAACCATAATAAAATACTTGCGTAAGAAGTATGCTCCAAACAACAGAGATATGATCAGGCAAATCGTTAGGAGTTTGTGTTGCTTAATATTCATTTATTCATTTTCTTATTAATAAATAACAGTATACATTATGAATAAAATATTTTGATGGATTAATTAGTAGTGTCATAATTACTAAATTAAGTAACATTTAATTGATACGGGGATCTATCATGACAAAATCTAATAAATCAAACAGTCAAGTCAGTGAAGTAAATCAAGCTGTAATAGATAAAGATAGTGAGACAAAACGTCTATTAGAAGAGAAGAAGCTACTGGAGAGCGAGCTTGAAACTCTTCGGCAAATTAAAGTACTAAATGAACAACCACAAAAGAAAAATACCTTTTGGCGATCATTTTTTGCTGGTATTACTGCGGCCATAGCAATAATTTGCTTAATCCTGTTTAATATTTCTTACTGGACTCAAAACACTATAATAAATAATGATCAATTTGTGTCAACGATGTCACCCCTTATAAAAGATCCTGATATTCAAGCAGCTTTGCAAACGGAAATTACTAATCAAATATTTTCTAGAGTAAATTTAGAACAGGAACTCGAGAAGGTCTTACCAAATAATCTAGACTTTATAGCTGCTCCTTTTGCAGATCAAGTAAAATCTTTTGCCACTACAGAGGTTGGTAAGATCCTAAAGTCACAGCAAGCTGCTGATGCCTGGACCAAGTTACTATCTGCAACACATAGCAATATTATTGCCTATCTACAAAATCCTAATAACGATGGAACAATATCCGTAGATAGCTTATATAAAATTGCTGCCGACCAGCTTCAAGGTACCTCCATAGGATTTTTATTTAAAAATCAATTACCTGCCTCTGTAGGAAATATTACTATTACTCAGATTAAGGGCGTGCCCGAGGCTCAGAAGTATATAAAATTACTGCAAAGCACAACCAGACAGTTAGCATTAGTGGGGTTAATTGCTTTAGCTATAGCAATTGCACTAAGTACTAAAAGGCGTAAGATTGTAATAACTATTTTGGTTATTGGTGGTATAGGTCTAGCTATAACGATCGGAGCGATTGGTATAGCGCAATCTCAAGTAGGGTCGCAGGTAGCATCGCAATATAGTGCTGCTGCATCTGCAGTTTTCCGGATCATATCTCAGCCATTAATATCCCACACAAAGGGTTTTGAAGCCCTAATTCTAGCTTTGCTATTTATTACGATTATTAGCGCTCCATATAATTGGTTAATATGGGCAAGGGGATATGTTAATAAGGGATTTGATGGCGTAATAAAACGTGTAATTAGTCATAATAAAGGACTACCAGGCTGGATTTTTATAGTATCTGAACAACGGGTTAAAATTGGATGGGTACTAATCGGTCTATCATTTATTATTTTTGCGTTTAGGCTACCGCCAACCGTTGATGGAGCTTGGGGCGCATTAATAAGCAGTGCAATCGTAGTATTTATTTTAGAAATTTTTGCGTCTTTAGGTAGATGCCGATCCATCTCAAAATCCAGCAAGCGAAAATGATTATCCACATTCCGCTTAAGTTTAACTTGACGCAAAAAATATATAGATATACAGTAGACCTACAATTAATTAAATAATTAGGAGAATAAAATATGTCAAAGATAGAAGTCTTTGAGTTTTCAGAAACAGACAAGCGTACATGGTGGACGCTAATTGTTGGTGGTATCGTATCAGTTTTATTTGGTTTCGTGGCTATTATTTGGCCTGGTATTACCATAGGGGTATTAGCAATATTGCTTGCAATATTTATTGGCGTATATGGTGTTATAAACATAATCAGGGCAACACATCGTTTTAGCCAAAGTTTTTTTAGCGGTATATTAACTCTTATTCTAGGTTTGCTAGAAGTTGGCGTAGCTGTATATATGTTATCCCAAATTGGTACTGGTCTTAGTATAGCCGTACTTATCTTGGTGATAGCAATTAGCTTCTTGGCTAGAGGCGTTATTGGTATTGTATTAGCTTTCGACGGTGGCTCATCTGCAGGTACTCGTTGGTACAATGCTATACTTGGTATCCTAGCTATTGTTGTTGCTCTAGTAATCGTTTCTTGGCCAGCTCCCGCTACATTAGTGTGGATATGGGTAGTTGGATTCTTTGCACTAGTTACAGGTGCGATGGAAATCTCATTAGGCTTCATGGCTAAAAACTCATTAGAAGGTAAAAAATAGTAATTAATTAAATACTATTTACAATAAAAAACCGCTCTAAATAGAGCGGTTTTTTATTGAGTTTATTGATATAAAAGAGTAATATTATTAGTGGAAGATTCGTCTTCCATTAAACCGGGTTAAAACCCGGTTTATGTTATTTATGAGGCTATTTAAGTACCACTAATGTTATTTAATAGAAATTAAGTATAATAAGATCATGATTATAGTACTTATGTCTTTGCTCGTAGTTATAGTGCTGGGTTTTAGCATATTATTTTACATGTTATTAAAAAAAAATAACGTACCAAAAGAAGATGCTTCTGCCGCAATGCTAAAACAGGATATTACTAATCTGACTTTAGGTATAGATAAACTTAAGGATAGCTTAAATAGTAGTGTAAATGATCGTATGGATAAAAACCAGGAGCTAATGCGTGATTCCATACAAAAACAATTTAGCGAAAGTGCCAAGTTGATTACTGATGTCACAAATCGTTTAACTAAATTGGATGAGACCAATAAGAGGGTTGTTGATGTAGCCGATGAGCTTAAGATGCTACAGAATATTTTACAAAATCCTAAACAACGTGGAGGCGTAGGAGAGTTTTATTTAGAAACCGTGCTTGCTAATGTATTACCACCTCATGTATATAAAATGCAATATAAGTTTAAAGATGGTGAGATTGTAGATGCCATAATTAAGCTAGATAATAAGCGTATATTACCCATAGACAGCAAATTTACTTTAGAAAACTATAATCGTTTTATAGAAGAAAAAGACAAAACAAAAAAAGAAGCCTTTGCTTCACTATTTAAAAAAGATCTAAAAAATCGCATTGACGAAACTGCTAAATACATTCGGCCTAGCGAAGACACGCTAGATTATGCATTTATGTTTATTCCTAGCGAGGCAATATATTATGATTTACTTGTTAATGAGGTAGGAGCTACCAATACTAGTTCGCGTGACTTGATAGAATATGCCTTTAGAGATAAAAAAGTAATTATAGTGAGTCCTACAACATTAATGGCATATCTTCAGACAGTTATGCAAGGTCTTAGGAGCTTGCAGATTGAAGAACAAGCCAAAGAAATTCAAAAAAGGGTTGGTGATTTGGGAAAACATATTGCCGAGCACGAGAATTATATGCAAAAACTGGGTAATAGCTTGGGCACAACTGTAAATCACTTTAATAATGCACACAAAGAGCTTAAAAAAATGGATAAAGACGTCATAAAAATATCTAATACATCAGAATCTGTAGACCCGCAACTTTTAGATAAGCCCATCGCTGATGATTAATTACCTAGTGCAGTTGTAATATCACAAAAGAATAGTTATTTTTATAAAAAATTGACAAATTCAATAAGTAGTATACAATTTGTTAGTTATGAATAATTGGAATAAAGAGAAAAGCAATATATTAAAAGTATGCACTGTTGTATCTATTGGCACTATTGGTATTGCTGGTTGTACGGCAAACACAGAAGTTAAAACTACTGACCCCCTAAATGTACAATCGTACGAAGAGCCAAAAGACGAAATTAGCGTTTATAATGTTAAAGATTATGACGGCAAACCTGTTACAGTAACATGTAACGGATTTGAAAGTTTTAAAGATATTCAAATAAGAATGAAGTATGTAGATGTTAGTTTTGATGGAGCTGTTAGGGCTATGCAGATTATTGATGCTGGTAATAATATTCCCACGGTACCAGAATATATCCAAATTACATATGCAGCCAATGGCATTACAGATGCGAACAGTATGCCACCACTAGATACACTAAGCTTTCCGAATAATTGCGAAAGATTTGATTCCTAATTTTTTTGTGCTACTTGTATAGCTAGGTTAACTTAGTAAATCTATCGCTAAAGCTGCAGTCCAGCTAAAATCTGGGTCTCCTAGCCCATGGCCATCTAGTGGATTGTAGTATTCCCAAATTCCTCTCTCATCTATCATTGATATTGTTTTTGATTTTAATTGTTCTGCCTCTTTTGTAAAACCCATACGTTGCAGACCATCTATTATTAACCAATTTGTATTTACCCAAGTTGGGCCTTGCCAATAGCGATATTGGTCAAATGTTCTAACATTTCTTGGTACACTTGGCACGGGATATTTAAGCCAAAAAGCGTGGCTATTTGTCAGGTCATCTACTAATTTTTTAGCATGTTCTGGCTTTATTGTCCCTGCATATAGGGGCATTAACCCTGCGATTGTCGGGCTTTTGATTAATTTATTATTTATATAATCTCGACTAAAGTATATATTAAAGGTTTCATCCCAAAGATTTTCTAGCGAATTTTCTGATTTTGTCATATTTTCTATTAGCTCTTTTGGTAGTTTTACTCTAGCAATATGGGCAATATCTCTTAAAAGAGTGTTGTTTCTGACTAATATTGAGTTAAAAGATACGTCATTAATAATAAATAGTGAACGGTGAAGTATTTTATCTATGTTATATTTTTTGCGGCGTAGCCTTAACACGTCATCCCAAATAACAAGTGCATCTAGGTTCTTCATTCTTTGCTCTGGTGGTAACCGTCTGGTATCACGTCTAGCAACATTTATAAGTGGGTCTAATTTTAATTTTTGAACCATATTTATCCACCAAGGCATTGTATGCTCACGGATCTCATTCATCCAGGGGGGTGTGTTGTCAAAGCCCGTTTCGTAGTACTTTTTTATAGTACTTTTGTCGATCAATTTTATTAAGTTTTGAGCCAATACGAGACACGGCTTCTGCAATAATTGGTGGCTGCGTAATGCCGCTGGTCGCAAGATCATCTGGCGAGTACGGAGATACCCAGGATCTCCAGGCGTTACGATCCTGAGAGTATTTTGGTGACATATCAAAAATCATATGAGGAATCATGCCATTTGACCACTGTCCTTTTAGCAAACTGTTTATTTCTTGCTGTGCACGTTTTATATCAATATGAGCCCACCCAATTGCAGAAAAACAACTATCCCATAGCCACTGGTGCGGATAAATGTCGGTAGAAGGCATAGTATGAGTGCCACGATCATTAGACCTTAAGACATCAATTGCATTTGATAATAGTTGGTCGGTATTTTGTATAATTTTTTGGTTTTTTAGATCTTCCATTTATTATGCTATTTTTTGCTTTTTAGCGAAAATTAATAAATTCTATGGGGTAGTCTAGGTCTGCATTATTTATTAGACTCATCACAGCTTGGAGCTCATCTTTTTTTGGACTTGTAACACGTACCTCATCGCCCTGTATTTGGGTTTTAACTTTAGGATAATTATCACGTACTAGGCTAGTTATTTTTTTTGCTTTTTCTTGGTCTAGCCTTTTTTAAGAGTCACAATTTTGGTTGTTTTTAAATTAGTGGTAGTTGCATCGGCAGAAGTATCTAGTAATTTTTGACTTTGGCCTCTTATCGCTAGTTTTTTCCTTACAATATCTAGTATTGCATCTATATGAAAATCATTATCTCCTGTAATTTTTAAAGCG
>CAZTUU010000001.1:17710-26069 GCA_964616505.1 uncultured Candidatus Saccharibacteria bacterium | reverse complement strand
TTGCCATACATATATTGTACCTCAATAATTACTGATTTTTATGTATAATAATCAGTAATGAACTATACTTTTCCAGATGTTATTAGTGCTAGAGCTAGTTTACAGGGCAAATTTGCTACTCTAGCTGATAAAAAATCTATCCTAAAAGCGCCAGAAATTAAAGATCTTTTTGCAAAAATAAAAATTATTGCGCCAGAAGATCGTAAGGCGTTCGGGGCAGAGGTAAATTCTTTAAAACAAGAAATAGAAAAATGGCTCGGAAAATTAAATGTTAATATAGACGACCGTAGTGCAATTGATGTCACTGCACCGTTTGATGTTAACTCGGAGGCTAATGGTCGGGATTTATTGTTACCGGCAATCAATGGAACGGTTCATCCACTAAATCAAGAATTGAACAAAGTTTTAAGTATATTCGAGAAAATGGGTTTCACCATTAGTGAATCTCGTGAGCTTGATGATGATTATCATATGTTTACTAGCCTAAACTTTCCAGAAGGGCATCCAGCGCGCGATGACTATGACACTTTCATGACTGTACAAACAGATAAAAATGGCAAACAGTTTATTGCACCAGCTCAAACTAGTACAATGCAAAATAGAATACTCAGACAGTATAAAACAAATCTAGATATTGATGAGCCGATTGCAGTTGTAATACCAGGTCGGGTATTTAGGAATGAAGATTTAGATGCTAGGCACGAACATACTTTTTATCAAATAGAGGGTATTTATGTAGATAGAGGTGTTAATGTTGGCAATTTACTTGCTACTTTAAAAACATTTTTAGTTGAGTACTATCAGAAGGATATCGATATAAAGACTCAGCCGTTTTATTTTCCTTTTACCGAACCCAGTTTTGAATTTGCCTTAAGCTGTCCTTTTTGTGACAAAAAAGGTTGTAGTATTTGTAGTCAGGCTGGATGGATTGAGCTACTCGGGTGTGGTTTGATTAACCCTAATGTTTTAAAAATGGCTGGAATAGATCCAGAAATATATACAGGTTTTGCTTGGGGCGGTGGTATAGAGCGCTTAGTTATGATGAAAAATAATATAGAAGATATAAGACACTTTGAAAGTGGAAAATTAGAATTTTTGAGGCAGTTTTAAAATGAAAGTTAGCTTAAATTGGGTCAAAAAATTCACAAATGTCAATTTATCTATTGAAGAATTGGTTCAAAAAATTGGCTCACAGTTGGGGGCAATAGAAGAGGTCATTGATTTAGGCTCAAGATATCAGGGCATAGTAGTTGCAAAAGTAGTTTCTTGCAAAAAACACGCTGATGCCGATAAGTTGCATGTTTGTTTAATAGATGATGGTGGTGTTACAAAAAATGTAGAAAGAGATAAGTTAGGGTATGTGCAGGTTGTTTGTGGAGCACCAAATGTGCGTGAAGGCTTATTAGTCGCATGGTTGCCTCCAGGTTCGACAGTTCCAGAAACATTTGAAAATGAGCCCTTTGTGCTTGAATCCAGAAAACTCAGAGGTATTGTTAGTAATGGAATGCTAGCTAGTGCAAAAGAATTGGCAATAGGTGATGGCCATGAAGGAATTTTAGAGATTGACGTCGATGCAAAAGTTGGTCAGGCGTTTGCTGATGCTTATGATTTAAATGATTTTATTATTGATATAGAGAACAAGATGTTTACGCATAGGCCAGATTTGTTTGGTCAGCTTGGGGTAGCTCGTGAAATTGCTGGTATTTGCGATAATGAATTCGTATCTCCTAGCTGGTATTTTAAGCCAATAAAAATTGATGTAAAGCAACCATCTATGCCGATTAGCGTGATAAATGAGTGCCCAGAATTGGTTAAACGGTTTATGGCTGTTTCTATGAGTGAGATTACAGTTAAACCATCACCAATTATTTTTCAGAGCTATTTAAGCAGAGTTGGGATTAGGCCAATTAATAATATCGTAGATATTACTAATTATGTAATGATGTTGACGAGCCAGCCACTTCATGCCTATGATTATGACAAAGTAAAAAGTTTGAGTGATGAGACACCAACTTTAATTGTGAGACAATCAATAAAAGGTGAGAAGCTAAATATATTAGGTGGTAAAGAAGTTGAATTTTCTGAGCCTGCAGTTGTAATCGCAAGCCATAAGTCTTTGATAGGAATTGGTGGTGTAATTGGAGGAGCAGATACCGAAGTAGATGAAAATACCAAAAGTATTATCTTAGAATGTGCAAATTTTGACATGTATGACATTCGTCGTACAAGCATGCGCTATGGTATTTTTACAGATGCCGTCACTCGATTTAATAAGGGCCAATCACCCCTACAGAATTCGCAAATAATTTCGATTGCTATCAGTATGATCAATGATATGTCGGGCGGAAAAGTTACTAGTCAGATTATTGATGATAATCATGTACCTGTTCTATCTCAACAAAGGAATTCATTATACCCAGATATTGATGTTAACGAAGAGTTCATTAATAGCAGACTAGGCCTAGATTTTACTAATGAAAAAATAACAGAATTACTAAAAAACGTAGAATTTGATGTTAAGGGCGAAAAACTGATATCCATAAAAGCACCATATTGGCGCACTGATATTGAGCAGCCAGAAGACATAGTAGAGGAAATAGGCAGATTATATGGTTTCGATAATTTACCCATAGAGTTACCAAAAAGATTGATTAATCCTGCAAAAAATAATAAAAACATATTGCTAAAGCACGACATTCGCACTATATTGGCAAATTATGGAGCAAATGAATTTTTAACTTATAGTTTTGTGCATGGTAATTTATTAGAAAAAGTAGGTCAAGATAAAACTCACGCATATGAACTCAGTAACGCCATTAGTCCTAGTTTACAATATTTTAGACTCAGCTTAACCCCTAGTTTATTAGATAAAGTACATGCTAATCATAAAGCTGGCTATAGTGAATTTGCAGTTTTTGAGATTGGAAAAGGCCATAATATTCTGTCCAAATTGGATGCTGACGGAGTGCCATCTGAATATAATTTATTAGCTCTTGTGTATTCATCAAATAATAAACTAGACAAAAAAAATGGTGCTGCATACTTTAAGGCTAGATCTTACTTAGATAATCTTGCAAAAAAAATAGGCATACTTATTAGATATGAAATTATAAAAGAAGAGCAAAATGAACAGATATTTAAACCATTTGATATTAATCGATCTGCTTTTGTGATAGCCGGAGATAACCAAGTTGTTGGAATTATAGGCGAATATAAGAGAAGTGTAATTCAAAAACTTAAACTACCAATTAATTCTGCTGGCTTTGAGATTAATCTTGATAAGTTATGGGGTTCATTTGGAAGCAACTTAAATTATCGGCCTCTTCCAAAATTTCCTAAGGTAGAGCAAGATATATCACTAAAAGTAGCATCTAATATTACCTATTATGAGCTATTCGAATGCATAAAGACTGCATTAGATAGTAAAAAACCAACAGGTTCTGTGGTAAATCTATTTCCGTTAGATATTTATCAATCTGAAGATTGTGAATATAAGCATATGACTTGGAGGCTGCAAATATGTAGCTATGTAGATACACTTAAAAATGAATATGTAAATGATCTTTTGGATGAGATTGCTGATAGAGCTTTGCAGAAGTTTAAAGCTGTTCGTCTGTAGACCACTATTGCAAAAACACTGATAATATAGTATTATCTTAGGCGCACATTCCTCATGAATGGTGGAGTGTTGTATTTTAACAGGTGTTATTGTACGAAAATTTACTAAAGTACAGTTATAGACAATTCTACGAGTATATGAGTACATAAAATTTATGTTTTTGTAGAATTGTCTATAATAACTTTTTTAAACTTGTCGTAGTGGTTTTGGGATGTTCAATGTCACTGCGACCTTCCCCATGAGCCTCGATAGGGTTCATGGGTGTGAGTGTAGTTTAAGGGATTCAGGGGGATCCCGGAAAAAACAATAGTATGTATCGTGGTTCAACTATAGTTACGGGTTCGAATCCCGTCATTCACACTGAGTGGGTCTGGGGTTTACAATCCCACCGGGCTCCAGACCCACTCGTACGGATTGTAGCTCAGCGGCAAGAGCGCTGGATTTTATTTCAGAGACCGGAGGTTCGAGTCCTCCCAATCCGACGGTAGTAATCAGCATCGGTTCATCAACTGATGCAAGAGCTGCAAGAGTGGGACCGTTCCCTCATTAAGAACGGTCCCACTCGTCAAAATTGCCCTTGTGTTTGCCCGAAATTTATTTTAATCCCTGGGCGTGACCATGTGGCGATATGTACAAACAACACCTGTACTTTCTCTAAGTTCATAAGTATTATTGTGGTTTTAGAAAAAGTTATTTTAAAAATGACTGTTAGTCTACTATTATAGTGAGACACTATGCGAGATATCTGGAAAATACTTAAATTTAGTAAAAAATTATGGCCATATTATGTGGCTATTAGTATATTGAGTGTTCTTATAAGTGCTGCTGGTATGCTTTTGCCGCTAATAACAGGTAGAGCAATTACAGAAATAGGCAAAGGAACTACCTCTAACATTAAATATGTTTTTATATTAGCTATATTGCTATTTGTGATTGATTTATTTGCTAACGTTGTTAATAACATTATGGGCTATCTTGGCGATCAAATGGCTGTAAAACTTAACAAAATACTGAGTGTTCAATATTATCGTCATATACTTAGCCTACCACAACAATATTTTGACACAGAACTTTCTGGCAAAATAATCAATCGGCTAAATCGTTCTATTCAGCAAATATCTAGTTTTATGCAAATGATGAGTAATAATTTTTTACAATTTATTTTTGGAACAATTTTTGCATTGGCAATAGTGGCATATTTTAGTTGGCAAATCGCACTATTATTATTTTCACTTTATCCAATATATATTTTTATGACTATCAAAACTAGCGGTAAATGGATGTCATATCAGACTAAAATAAATAAACAACTAGATATAGCGACAGGACGTTTTGCGGAAGTAATCAATCAAATTCGAGTTGTTAAAAGTTATAATCAACAAAAGAATGAAATCGGATTTTTTAATGGACACATTAATAGAGTAATTGGTCTAACACGTCCTCAGTCTAAGCTTTGGCATCGGCGAGATACTGAACGTCGACTAGTTCTAAATGTTATTTTCTTTTTAGTTTATGTCTTAATATTTGTGCAAGGTGCTAGGGGAGTTTTTAATGCAGGCCAGGCAGTAGCGCTTATTTTGTATGCCTATCAAATCAGGATCCCAATTTTTACAATTAGTTTCTTAGTAGAAAATACCCAAAGAGCAGTTGCTGATAGTAAAGACTATTTTGCTGTAATGAATATTAAGCCTGCAATAAGTGACGTAGTAGATTCAAAAAAGCTTAAAGTCACTAATGGAGAAATAAAATTTGATAACGTTTCTTTTGCCTATGATAAGCAAAAAATACTGAAGAGTATTGATTTAGATATTCGAAAGGATAGCAAAATTGCGTTGGTGGGCGAAAGCGGCGCAGGTAAAACTACTATTACCAATTTACTAATGAGGTTATACGATCCACAAAGTGGGACTATTTCAATAGATGATCAAAATATTGCATTGGTTTCTCAGCGTAGTTTGAGGCAGAATATTGGCGTAGTTTTTCAGGAGCCAGCTTTGTTTAGTGGAACGATATCTGAGAATATAGCATATAGTAACCCTAATGCTAAAAAAGTAGAAATAGTCGCAGCGGCCAAGGCAGCCAACGCAGATGAATTTATATCAAAGCTTAATAAGGGCTATGATAGTGAAATTGGTGAGCGCGGGCTTAAGCTTAGAGGAGGCAACTAGTAGCCTGGAGAGTAAGAGTGAACACTTAGTACAAGAAGCTCTGAATAACCTTATGAAGGGTCGTACTACACTTATTATTGCCCATCGTCTAACTACGATCGCTCATGTCGATCAGATAGTTACACTAAAGGACGGTAAAATTGATGAGGTGGGAAGTCCTGAGGAACTGTCAATGAGTGGCGGTATATACTCACAATTGTTGCACGTAAGTACTACTCAGGGAGAAAAAGCAGAAAAACGTCTTAAAGAATTTGAACTTTCTAGCTAGTTGCATGCTAGAGTAGTTATTAATAATGATCAAGAGCAAAAAAAACTCAAAATCCGAAAAGCAAAAAAAACTCAAATTTTTGCCCAAGATGAGTTTGGTATTTTTTGATCATCCCAAAATAGCAATAATTTTTTGGTTAGCTTTATTTATATTTGGTATATTTAACTACACAACTTTGTTAAAACGTGAGGGATTTCCTAGTATTGCCGCACCCTATAGCACAGTAAATGGCGTGTACTTAGTTAATGATACTTCGAGCGTCGATAGTAATGTTACCAAACCGCTAGTATCTGAAATTTCAAATATAAAAGATGTAAAAACTACTAGTGCTCAATCTAATGCTAACTCCTTTAATATAATCATTGAATATAAAGAAGGTACAAATCCAGCAACTGCTAATGCAGAAGTAGAAGAAACTGTTAAAAAGTCTAATATTTTACCGGTTAATGCAATAGTTAATTTTAAGGTATTAGATGTCGGCAGTATCACATCTGGTGGTGAAGATATGCTTGTAGCATTTTTTGGGAATCAAAATTCTAGCACTGCTGAATTGACTGCAAACGCTAATAAGGCGGTTGAATATCTTAAAGCTAGTAATTTAATTCCTCTAGCCTCTAAGATTGAAGTTATTAATCCATATGATAAAGGCATTAATCCCATAACCGGACAAGAGACGATTAGTCAAAAGACTTTTGATTGGTTTGGAACTCGACAAAATAACCAAAATATATTCTATCCAGCTGTATCTATAGGTATAACTGGTGTAGAAGACTTTGATGTTATTAAGCTAGATGAGCAGGTTAAGACTGCATTGAATTCATTAAATGGTTCACCACAGTTTAAAGATAGTTTTCGGACAAACATTAGCTTTGGATTGGCAAGTAGTATCCAACGACAAATTAGTGAATTACAAAAATCATTACTAGAAGGTCTTTTGGCTATATTAATAATATGTGCATTGTTAATAGCGATAAGGGCATCTGTAATCACTGTAGTTTCGATGTTGGTAGTGCTAGCAACCACGCTAGTTGTACTTTACCTGATAGACTATACCTTGAATACAATTACTCTATTCTCATTAATTTTATGTCTCACTTTGATTGTTGATGACACCATTATTATGGTAGATGCAATTGATGCTCAAAAGCGTAAGATCAAGTCAGCGCGAGAAGCGATCTCTCATGCTACTGAAAAGATTAGTAAAGCAATGATTGCGGCTACATTTACGGCTATGATCGCCTTTGCCCCATTGTTATTTGTGTCGGGTATTTTGGGCAATTTTATTAGAGCTATCCCCATAACAGTTATTGCCAGTTTATTAGTTAGCTTAGTGGTATCGTTGATGTTTATACCATTTATAGCAAAGTATTTAATTTTTACTACTAAGAGTAGAAATAATGATGGAGGAGGCTTTACTAATAAGGCATTGTTAGGCGGGGTTGAGAGATGGACAGCTAATGGTATTGCAAAGCCGTTGTACTGGGCTCAGCATTCTAGAAAAAAACTGATTATTTTAAGCAGTGTTGCGATTTTAATAGGTCTTGGTTTTATTGTTGGCGGTGGGATGATCTTTCAGAAGGTAACGTTTAATATTTTTCCACCTACAAAAGATAGTGATGGTCTGTACGTTAACATGAATTTCTTGCCCAATACGAATATAAAACAAGCTGAAGATATCAGCCGAAACGCTAATAATATTACTGGTAATGTTTTAGGCGATAATTTTTTGCAAGGTTCATATTTTGGTGGCGGTAATGTAAGAAACGCACAGTTGTTTGTTGATTTAATACCGTATAGTGAGCGAAAGGCTACCGCACCGCAATTAGTAAGTGACTTGCAGGGAAACTTTAATAACTTTGGTGGCGCACAAATATCTGTTACCCCACAAGATGTAGGTCCTCCAGCTGGGGCATTTAAGTTGCAAATTGTTAGCGATAACAAACAATCAGCATATAATGCTGCACTAGAGGTTAAAAAATACTTAGAAACTACTGGCCTACAAAGAAGTAATGGTGAGGATGTCACTATTAAGCAAATAACAATCACAAATCCGGAGACTGTTTACAGAAAAGATAATAAGCAATATGTAGAACTTAGTGCAGATTTTAAGGATTCTGATACAACTGCTTTAGTTTTGCTGGCAAAAAAATCAATTAAAGAGCATTTTACAGATGTCGAGTTAAGTAAGTTTGGCTTGAATGCAAATGACATTACATATGATTTTGGATCAGAAAGTCAAAATCAGGATTCGTTTAACAATTTATTAATTGCATTTCCAATACTGCTGGTAGCGATGTATGTATT
>CAZTUU010000001.1:10812-17700 GCA_964616505.1 uncultured Candidatus Saccharibacteria bacterium | reverse complement strand
GCAACCGGTACTAATATTCTTTGCTATACCATTTAGTTTCTTTGGTATTACTCTTGGATTACTATTAACCAACAATTCGTTTAGCTTTTTTAGCATGCTTGGGTTTTTTGCCTTAATAGGATTAAGCGTAAAAAATACCATTCTATTAACTGATTATGCAAATCAATCAAGACGTGCAGGATATAGCCCTGTTGACTCTATAGCCAATGCTATAAAAGTTAGGTTTAGGCCATTAATTGCTACTAGCCTTACAGCCATGGTTTCTATCATACCGCTAGCCATCTATAATCCATTCTGGGAGTCACTAGCCGTTACTTTGATCTTTGGTTTGCTATCTAGCACATTCTTGGTCGTTACTGTATTTCCATACTATTATTTAGGGGCAGAGTTTTTGCGTATTAAATTTAGACGTAAACCAAAAATAGCTTAGTTTTATTTTGTATACTTGCTATAATATTTAAGCAAAAGAGGGAGAATTAATGTCTACATCAAAAACACAAAGAGTGTTTACGCTTACTTTGGCTATAGTATTTTTTGCTTCGTCAATAGGTATAGTAGCATTTTATGTGATGACAGCTAATCAGCAGGATAGCCAGCAGGCTGCAGTCGATAAAGCACTGCAAGATGCTAAGGCTAAACAACAAGCGGATAGTACTAATACATCAAAGGAGGGTAAATTGGAAGGAACTAAATTAGCAAACTTTACGCCAGTAAGCAGTGTCACAACTCTGCAAGCTACAGATACGGTAGAGGGTACGGGAGATGTCGTTAAAGCAGGTGATACTGTGACTGTTCATTATACCGGTGCACTTGCCAATAATGGAACAATATTCCAGAGCTCAAAAGATACCGGTAATCCTATAAGTTTTGGCCTAGATCAAGTTATTAAAGGTTGGACCGAGGGTGTCCCAGGTATGAAGGTAGGCGGTACTCGCCGTTTGGTTATACCAGCAGCTTTAGCTTACGGTGCTCAAAGCCCAAGTGCTAATATTCCCGCTAATTCAGATCTTGTTTTTGACATAGAATTAGTAAAAATAGGTAAATAGTACGCTATATATAGCGTTTCGTAGTACAATAAACACATATTAAAAGGATAGAGTTATGCCCAAAAACATCACAATATATACAACAAATACATGCGCCTACTGTGTAATGGTAAAAAAATGGCTAAATAGTAAAAGGATCAATTACGAAGAGGTCAATCTAGACACTTTCCCGGAGCGTAGCAAAGAACCATATGAAATCAGTGGACAGCTTGCTGTCCCAGTAACTGTTGTTACAAAAAATGATGATACTAAAGAGGTGATAGTAGGCTATAACTTAGCAAAATTAGCCCCAGCAGTTGCATAGAAAGGTAAGCATGTCTGATAAAACTTTAGAAAATGTAAAAGACGTTGTAATGATAGGTGCTGGCCCCGCAGCCTTGGCGGCATCTATTTATACAACACGCGAAGATATAGATACTACTTTGTACGAGAAAGGCGTTATTGGAGGTTTAGCAGCTGTTACTGATTGGATTGATAACTATCCAGGATTCCCCAAAGGTTTATCCGGTCTAGAACTAGCAGATAACTTACGTTTGCAGGCAGAACGCTTTGGCGCAAAAATAGAACTTGGCGAAGTTATGCATATTACTCGTGAGAATAATCTGGTAAAAATTAATACTACAGACGGTGATATCTTTGCCAAAGCTGTGTTAATTGCAACGGGATGCGATAATAAAAAACTGGGTATTCCTGGCGAGGATACTTACTATGCTCGTGGTGTACATTATTGTGCGACTTGTGACGGTGCTTTTTATAGGGGTAAAAATCTAGCTGTTGTAGGTGGGGGTAACTCCGCTGTACAAGAGGCTTTATTTTTAACTAAATTTGCAGAACATATAGATCTCTTAGTAAGAGGCGAAAAATTAAGAGCATCAGGTGTGCTAATCGATGAGCTACAAAATCATCCACAGATTTCGGTGCATTTTAACACTACTACAGATGAAATTATTGGTGATGGTAATTTGGTAAATAAGGTAATTGGTACTGATAAAATTGCAGATAAAAAAGTTGAGTTTATTGTGGAGGGAGTTTTTGTATTTGTAGGGCTTATACCTAATACGCAATTTTTGAGAGATACGTCCGTAGAGCTTGATGATAATGGTTTTGTTGTAACAAATGATCAGCTAGAAACATCCGTAAAAGGTGTATTTGCAGCCGGAGACGTTAGGAGCGGAGCAACTATGCAAATTGCTACAGCTACTGGAGAAGGAGCTACAGCAGCTCTAAGAATTAGAGAGTTTTTAAACGATTTTAATCGTGATACTGTAATAACAGAAGCTTAGATAATCTAGATTGGGGGGGAATACATGAAGAAAAAAGTAGTTATCCTAATTATATTAATAATATTATTAGCAGCTCTTGTTGGCGGAGCTTATTGGTTTTGGCTTAAGCCCAAAAATCAAACAAATATAATAGACGATACGACTACATCTAGCTCTAAAAACAAGCCAGTCATTAATAAGGTCATTCCTGCTTATATTGCCTCTCAAAAAAACCTGAGCACCTTTAGCAAATACTTGCAAGACTCTGAGCTACTTTCTACATTAAATAGTAATGGGCCATTTACGGTTTTTGTACCAAATAATACAGCTTTTAGTAATTTAGATCAGCCAACCGCATCTGTAGTGTTTAATAATACTTCTAATAATAAGGCACAGAATAATATATTAGCCTATCAGGCTGTAGCTGGTAACCTACCAAGTGATCAGCTTTCTGATGGCCAAAAGCTAAAAACTGTTGAGGGTGGTGAAATTGTGATCCAAAAAGAGGGCAGTAATATCTACGTAATTGATTCCAAGGGCAATAAAGCAAAAGTAGTAACATCCGACCAAAAGGTTAGCAACGGCGTAGTTTATACAATAGACGCCGTGCTTCTTCCTCAGTAGAAATAAGGTTAATAATAATGTTAGATGATCTAGATACTCATTGGAGTAAATACTATAACCAAGATAAAGATTTTGCTGTCTTAGATAAAACTACTATTGATAAAATAGTCTCGAGTGTTAGTTCTGTCAAGATTTCGAATCGGTCATGTTTAGATATAGGTTGTGGGACTGGGCAGCTAAGTAGAGAGTTCAGTAAACGAGGTTTTCTTGTTTGTGGTATAGATGTTTCCACAACAGCAATAAATAAAGCTCAATTACGTGCGGATAAAAATAAAGGGCAACAATATTTGTTATTCGATATCGAAAAAGACGAAACTAGCAAACTACATTATCAACCCTATTCGTTGGTAGTTTGTAAATATGTTTATGCTTTCATTAATGATAAACCGAAATTTTTATCTAGGATCTCTACTTTGCTCATACCGGGTGGTGTTTTTATCATAATCTCACAAATTAAGTCAGACTTACCGAAAGATAGACAAGCCATAGGTATCGACCACGGTAAAACCTTAGATGAATTGAAAAACAAATTTTTAAGTGTGGAATCTTTCAAATATAACGATACTTACATTTTTATTGCAAAAAGTTAACTTAGATTCTGGAGTTTATCTGGCCTATCTGTACATATGAGTGCATTGGGGTATAGTTTTCTGTATTTTTTTGCAAGCCAAGGGCTGTTAACTGTGTAAATCATAATGTTTAATCCATATTTTTGGGTTTGTTTGTATATCCATGGATTAACGAAAAATTTATTAATGCTGATTCCACCAATGCGATTTTTTAGTGCCTTCTTGGTTAGCCCAAAGGGGTGTGCATGCTGAGCTATAAAGGTCTGAGATTGTTTTACTCCACGAACTTTTAAAGAAAGAATTTCTGGTAATATAAAGCTCGTTGCGTATGATTTAGGATGTGATATTAAATAATCTGATACATGTGAATATGAACAGTCAGATTTTAAATCAATAATAGCTCGGTGATTTTTAATTATTTTATAGGCCTCTTTTAATGTAAATAAGTGGCTATCTAATTTCTTTAGCTCTTTATAAGATGATTTATCAATTGCCATATTCTTAATTTTTGGGTTATGGCTTAGTATGGCGATATAATCATCTGTTACCCTCACATCAAACTCGACATATCCCAAATGGTATTTATTAGCATCTTTTAAGGCTTTTGATGAATTTTCTTTAGCATCTAGGGTTATACCACGGTGAGCAACCATCCATTTTTTCATATTATATATAGTATAATGTATGAATATGAAAAGGAGTTATTAATGGCAGATTTTAATCAAGTATTAACACCAGGTGATTACCAAGACGGACTCATCAACACAGTTGTAGAAATTCCTAAGGGTTCAACGCTCAAGATAGAGTGGGATAGAAAAAGAGCTGCATTTACACTTGATAGAGTAGAGCCAAGTATTTTCGCAAAACCAGTAAACTATTGATTTATTCCTTGTACTCTTTATTAAGATGGTGATGAACTAGATACTTTAGTTGTTACTGACGAGCCTATTCCTACGGGAGTATGGCTTGAGGCTAAGATTGTTGGGATACTAAACTTTGATGACGATGGCGAGATGGATTATAAAATTGTTTGTGTACCAGCCGATGATCGTAATACGGGTGATAGTATTAATTCGCTAGATGATCTTGGCAAAAGATGGCAACAACAGATTGAGCATCATTTTACGCATTATAAAGATCTTAAAAAACCAGGCTCTACCAAAGTATTAGGTTGGGGTGACGCAGAAGAAGCCAAGAAAATAATCAAAGAGTGCATAGAGCGCTATCATAATCAGTAGAGTAGCTGGCTATATACATGACTGTTGATATTGCAAAAGGGTAGCACCTTTGTATATAGTATTAGCATAAGTAATTTATAACTATAGAGGTAAAAATACACATGAAGACAAAAGTTGCTATTAACGGATTTGGACGGATCGGCCGCAATGCATTTAAGATTGCTTTTGACCGCAGCGATATTGATATTGTGGCAATCAATGATTTAACAGACACAAAAACTTTAGCACATTTGCTAAAGCATGATAGTGCTTATGGCACGTATAATCACGAGGTTGGTTTTGATGACGAAAATATAATTATTGATGGAAAACCAATCCACGTTTATAAACAAACTGATCCAGCATTATTACCCTGGGGAGATTTAGGTGTTGATGTAGTTATAGAAAGTACCGGCTTTTTTGTCGATCCAGCTAAGGCTAGAGCTCATATTGATCCTGCTGGAGCAAAAAAAGTAGTATTAAGTGCTCCTGCTAAAGGTGATGGCGCAACTACTATAGTTTTAGGTGTGAACGAAGATAAATTAGAAACAGCAACCGATATTATTAGTAATGCTAGCTGCACTACTAACTGTATTACGCCTGTCATGGATGTAATTAATCAAAACTTTGGTATAGAAAAAGCCATGATGACTACAGTGCATAGCTATACTGCCAGTCAGCGTCTGCAAGATGCTCCCGCTAAGGATTTGCGAGAAGCAAGGGCGGCGGCCGTAAACATTGTTCCTACTACCACTGGGGCATCTATCGCCGCTGGCCAGGCTTTACCGGCTGTTGCTGGAATTTTTGGCGGAATGAGTGTTCGTGTCCCAACCATTGTAGTATCTTTAAGTGATATTGTAGCGGTTACAAAACGTAGTGTAACTATAGATGAAATAAATGAGGCCTTTATCAAGGCATCAAAAGAACCTTATTATCAAGGCATATTGGCTGTAACCGATGAGCCGTTGGTTAGTACTGACTTTGTGGGTAATAGTCACTCTTGTACGATAGACCTGTCTTTGACTAATGTAGTTTGCGGGAACATGATTAAAGTTGTAGCTTGGTACGATAACGAATGGGGCTATAGTAACCGTTTGGTAGAACTTGTATCTGATGTTGGTAAGCAAATTTATAAAAGTTAACAAAAAGAAATTAGCTAATATGAAAATTTTTGTTGGAGCAGATCATAATGGGTATCAGTCAAAAGGCAAAATAATAGAATTTTTGCAAGAAGCTGGTTATGAAGTAGTAGATGTTGGAAATGATGTATATGATCCAGCTGATGATTTTCCAGTTTTTGCAAATCGGGCTGTAAAAAATGTTCTTAATAGTAATGGCTCTGATAGGGCAATCTTAATTTGTGGAGGTGGCCAGGGCATGGCCATGGCAGCCAACCGCCACAAGGGTATTAGGGCGAGCGTTATATGGGATTCTGAAGAGGCTAGGCTCACTCGTAATGATAATGACAGTAATGTTTTGGCGCTGCCTGCTAGGATAGCTCAAAATAATCCAGAAGTTGCTCAGCAGATTATAACTACTTGGCTAGAGGGTACTTTTGAAACAGAGGATCGGTATATTAGACGTAATAAAATGCTAGATTCGGTAGACTGAATCTTCCCGGTAGATATCTATAAAATTTCTTAATATTTCCTGGGGGTAGTCTACTTGGTGCAGTTTACTTTTTGCTATTAAAAGTTCAGACTCTTCTGGTAGGAAGTAGCCATGATTTTTATAAATATTGATTCTTTTAGCAAGACTATCATGATCTAGCTCTGGATGAAATTGAGTTGCGTAAATATTTTCTTTAATTTTTATCATCTGAACCTTGCACGTACTAGAATATGCAAGGATTTTAATAGAAGGGTGCACATGCTCTACGCCTTCTTTGTGACCTACGAAACCATTAAACTCTAATGGTACATTTTTTAGTAGCCCATCGCTCTCTGCCTTTTTACTGATGATTATTTTTGTAGCGCCAACTGGCTCAGATACATTTTTAGTCACTGCTGACTTATTAAAATATGTTGCTAAAAGACCTATACCGTAGCAAATTCCCAATAAAGGGAAATCCAAACCTACTATATTATTTATTAATTTATATAATTGTGGTTCGTATTGTTTTTGTTCTATCGATTTTTTATTATGTTTATCACTAACATTTGAAGGTCCG
>CAZTUU010000001.1:3852-10763 GCA_964616505.1 uncultured Candidatus Saccharibacteria bacterium | reverse complement strand
AAGGCTTTTTTGTCATTGGATACTTACCTGACTACAACTACAGGAGTACCCACAGGCGTCCAGTCGAATAACCAATCTGCAAAACCGAGAGGTAAGTTAACACATCCATGGCTTAAGTTTGCTTTGCCAAAGCTATTATGCCAATATGCACCGTGTAGCGCATCTCCACGACTATCGAATGTCATGACATTAGGAACATTCGGAACAGACCAGCACCCAAAAGCTGGTGAACATCCTTTCATGGTAATGTTTTTGACTTTACTTCTAACTGCGAATACTCCAGAGGGAGTTTCGCCACCTCGCTGGCCAGTCGATACTAATGTCTGGTTAACTATATTGCCATTTTCTATAGCGTAAGCTTTAAAATTGGGAACATCAACAAGAATCATTTTCCCACTGGTTGAACCATTTAATGCTCTTACGCCAGCGGGTATGGTATTAGAATTAATATTGAGTGTTCCGCCTTGTCCTGCATTTATTAGACTACTAAACTTACTACTTGCAGCGCTAATTTCTTGTGTAGGTATATTAACTCCATCAATGCCCTCTTCTAAAACAATAGTGCTACCACCCGGTATATTTACTTGGGTTGTTTCTTCTGCCTTTTTGTTAAATGATGCAACGGTGCCTTCAAAACTTTTTTTGGCTGCTTCTATGTTTATAGCAATATTAATATTTTTTTTATCTGGATCGGGAGAAATCGTTAGCCAACTGACTTTTTGAGATTTAGGAATAGTTTTAAAACCAACTGCATCATTACCAACCACAAAGTTTGGAGCAATAAGGCTTTCTGCTTTAGCATTTGCTGTTTGCGCGGCTTCGGTACTAATATTGGGTGGTACTTGGCTACTAGGTGCCTTTATATTTACTGTAGGGCTTAGACCAATCTGGTTGAGCTGGTTGCTTAAGCTTACGCTATTTATGGCTATACCATTTTTACCAGGAATAATTGTTAGATTACCATTGTCTATTTTTAATTCTGCATTAGCAGGAACCATATCTGATCCAAGTTTTTCTGCAATAAATTTATCTAGTGTCTTTTGGTTAATAGATGACTTAATAGGTATGATTGTTGGGGAAGTATCTTTTAATACTGTTTTTTGGGCAATTGTTTTTCTGCTACTTTCTGCCTGACTTATGGCAGAATCTATGTCTCTGGATAATCCGATATCTTTGGCATTAGCTTGTATTGTTTTGCCAGCAACCTCTATGCTAATTTTTTGCTTTTGGCTGGCTATTAGTAGGTTTTTTTTAGCTTCCGCAGGGTACTGTTTGCTTACGTCAAGGCCGCCGATTATTACATTGTTATCTAGTGTTCCACCTTTCGGCTTACTGTTGCCAATACTAATTAGTGATATGCTAGCTAAAATAACGGCTAAGATAGATATGCCAACTAAAATATGATGTTTTTTACCATGAACATGTTTATTAAATACACCAGTACTTGGAAATTTTATGTGGGGAACTACAGAATTTTTACTTAACTTTGCCCAGAGACTATAGGCAGGTAAATTAATGTCGTTACTTATTGCAACATATCCCAAATTAGTAGTGGTCTGAGTTATTCTATTTGTAGACAATGCTTTAGTTATAACTTTTCTAGTATCTTTAGACTTATCTTTAGAGATAGAAAGGAATGTTGGAGACGGTTGGATTTCTTGCTCTATATTTACTTCTTGTGATTTGATTGAATCATCGACTAGATTATTAGTTGTAATTTTAGTGTCTGATGAGCTAATTGCTATTGTGTCATTTGTATCAACAGTTAATGCAAGTTTAGTGGGGCCACCGCTCACTTGCGTTGTCTTAAAAGACTTTTGTTTTTTTGGGCGAGTGCTAATTAGGTTATATGCTTTAGACCTCGAAAGTGATCGATGTTTCAAACGATCTTTTTTAGCAATAATACTAGTGTTATCTGGAACAATTTTTTGCCCAGTATTTTTGTCTTCTAACATTATTTGTTTTCCTGCTGCACCTCTACGCATCAAAAGAGCTATAAGCTAAGTATAGGAGTAATATGTTAAAAACACAACTATATTTAGCATATTTAATAATCGTGTAAATTTAGTACTTGAATGTTAAATGTAATATCTTATGTGCTCTGTGTTTGGTCGGTTATAATATAAGGCATGACTATTATATGCCCAACAATTTTGGCTAGCGATACTGCAAGTTATGGAAAGCAGGTAGAAAACGTTATATCTTTCTCAAGACGAATACAGATAGACTTAATGGATGGGGAGTTTAGTGCTGAAAAAAACTTAAACCTTGAGGATGTTTGGTTACCAAAAGGGGTAGAGTCTGATATACATTTAATGTACAAAAATCCTCAAGATTACATTGGTCAGCTCATTAAACTAAATCCAAGTATGGTGATAGTCCATGCCGAGAGCAATTGTGATATTCCATTATTTGCGGCTAGGCTTAGAGAAGCTAATATTAAGACTGGTTTAGCAATATTACAAAATACAGAAGTTGATAGCATCAAATATATACTGCCACATGTTCAACACCTTCTTATTTTTAGTGGAGAATTAGGCCATTTTGGTGGTCATGCTGACTTAAGTTTAATCTCTAAAATAGCAGAAGCTAAAAAGATCAGTAAACACATTGAGATTGGCTGGGACGGAGGGGCTAACCTCAACAATATAGAAGAATTGGCAAACGCTGGCGTAAATGTCATAAATGTTGGTAGTGCATTACAAAATGCTAGTGATCCTTCCTATGCTTATGCTAAAATGGAGGAAAAGCTAAACAAATATCAAAAATGACAAAAAAATTATCTATAGAAGAACTAGAGCTAAAAGCTAACGATATCAGAAAAGATATTATTAATATGCTAGAACATGCTGGCAGTGGTCATTCGGCTAGTCCACTTGGTCTGGCTGATATATATGCTGCACTATATTTTGATGTACTTAGGCATGATCCAAAAAATCCAGATTGGAATGAACGTGATATTTTAGTAACAAGTAATGGGCATACTGCACCTGTTAGGTATGCGGCTATGGCTGAGGCGGGCTATTTTGATAAAGCTGAGCTTACAACTCTTAGGCAATTTGGAACTAGACTGCAAGGGCATCCAGAACGAGAAAGATTGCCAGGGCTTGAGACTACCAGTGGACCATTGGGTTGTGGTTTAAGTGAAGCGATAGGTATTGCACTTGCGCTAAGATTAGATAAGCAGCCTTATCGTTGGGTATACGTGACTATGGGTGATGGCGAACTAGATGAAGGTAATATATGGGAAGCGGCTATGCTCGCTCCAAAGTATAAGTTAAACAATATAATTGGTATCGTTGATCGAAATAATATCCAGATAGATGGACCTACGGAGAACGTATTACCACTCGAGAATTTAAGGGAAAAATTTGAACCTTTTGGCTGGTAAGTCATAGAGATTAATTGAAATGATATTGATGCTTTTATCGATGCATGTGCTATGGGGAGAGCAGTTACCGAAAAGCCCATAATGATTATTGCTTACACCATACCTGGAAAAGGGGTAGACTTTATGGAATTTGATTTTCATTGGCACGGTGCACCACCAAATCATGAACAAGCCAAAATTGCCCTAAAACAACTTCGTACTTTGAATGGCAAAATAAAAAGTGAGCATCAGTAGTATGAAAGAATTATTTTTAAGTGATTATTTATCTAAACAGGTAACCAAAAAGCCTATTAGGGCAGGTTTTGGACTTGGTTTAGTAAAGGCGGGCCAAAGTAATACAAACGTCGTTGCGGCTTGCGCTGATTTGACAGAAAGCACCCAGATGCATCTTTTTCAAGAGAAATTTCCTGATAGATTTTTTGAAATCGGAGTAGCAGAGCAAAACTTAGTAACCGTAGGGTCAGGCTTAGCACTTATGGGAAAGATACCATTTGTCAGTAGCTATGCAGCCTTTAGTCCCGGACGTAACTGGGAGCAAATTCGTACAACCATATGCCTAAATAATGTTCCTGTTAGGGTTGTCGGTAGTCATGCTGGTGTAAGCGTTGGCCCAGATGGTGGCACACATCAAATGCTAGAAGATATTACGCTAATGCGAGTGTTGCCTAATATGGTGGTAATAGTCCCTGGTGATTCTATAGAAGCAGAAAAAGCTACTCTAAAATTAGTGGATGATAAACGTCCAGCATATCTTCGATTAGCACGTGCAGCCTCGCCAGTATTCACAACAGATAAAACTCCTTTTGAGATTGGACCAGCTTATGTATTAAATTCTGGCCAAAATGTAACCATTATTTCTACGGGTGCTATGACATATCAGGCTTTAGTTGCTGCAGAGTCATTATATAAAGACGGTATAGATGCCGAAGTTATACATGTGCCAACTATCAAACCACTAGATGCTGTAACTATTTTGCAAAGTGCCAAAAAAACAAGAGCGGTAATTACTATAGAAGAAGGGCAGATTGCAGGTGGTCTTGGCGGAGTAGTTTCCGAGTTGTTAGGCGAACATTTGCCTACTCCAATCCGTAGAATTGGTATAAAAGATCGTTTTGGCGAAAGCGGAGAAGCAGAAGAATTACAAGAATTCTTTGGCCTAACTGCCAAAAATATTGTTATCACGGCCCATGATTTATTAAATAACTTAGGAAAATAAATATGTCTTTAACTATTAACCAAATAAGGCAAAATTGTTACAATGCTCGTCAATCTATGCAACGAGCACGCGATGGACATTATGCTATTGGTGCATTTAATATTGATAACCAAGAGACTCTTATTGCCGTATCTAGGGCTGCTCAAAAAATGCGAGCGCCAGTTATGGTAGAGGTTAGTAAGGGCGAGGTTGATGCAATGGGTCTTGACAATATTCGTGATTTGGTTGATAACTATAAGCGCGATTATGGTTTAGAGATGTACATTAATTTAGATCATAGCCCAAGTGTAGATGATGCAAAAGCGGGCATTGATGCTGGCTTTGAGTTTATTCATATAGACGTTAGCCAAGAAAATCATAATGCAACCGACGATGAGATAATTGATGCCACAAGGCAAGTAGTGGCCTATGCTAAATTTACTGGCGCATTAGTAGAGAGTGAGCCACACTATTTTGGAGGTAGCAGTAACGTACATAAAGAAGCCTTTGACTATGAAGATATAAAAAAGACCTTTAGTACACCTGAGGTTGCTAAAAATTTTGTAAAGGCTACTGGTATTGATACATTTGCTGCAGCCATTGGTAATTTGCATGGTAGCTACCCGGTTCCAAAACAATTAGATTTAGACCTTTTAGAACGTATCAGGGAAGCTATAGATTGCAATATAAGTTTGCATGGTGGCAGTGGCACATCAGCTCATTTTTACGAAGAAGCTGTGCGAATTGGCGTAACCAAAATTAATGTCAATAGTGATATGCGCCGAGCATTTAGGGATACCCTAGAAAAAGTATTGCGTGATAATCCAGATGAGTATGCCGTAGTTAAGTTGATGCCAGAAGTTTATAAAGCCGTGCAGGACGTTGTAGAGAGTAAGCTAAAGTGCTACAACTCTGCTGAAAAGGCTAACTTAGGCTAGATCTAATTGGTATCATATAATCCAGTGTAATATCGTATTCCACGGTTCGAAACAGCCAAAATCTCATCTAGGCTAACATCATTGTTAATTCTTGTAATTGCCTCGTTCTTGTAAAAATTAACACAATCTACTAGCGCATCATTATGCCTACTCATATGATAGGTGTCTGATATTTCTCTAACAAACACATTATTTGAATATTCGAACATGCACGCATCTTTGAATGAAGATGATAGCTTTTTATTTGGACGATTATCAATCACCACAAATCCAGTATTAACATTTATTACGTCAGTCTCTACAAGAAAATCATATTTTTGATTAAATATTGGGGCACAAGTGCTTTTGTTGTTATCTAGGACCCAAGTCTCAATTTTATTTTGAATATTAGTTCCACTATTAACTATTTTGCAAAATTCCAAAGAGAATCGATCATCAGATTTTTTTATATACCGTAGTAAGTCTTCGCGCTCTAAGTAGCTATAGATATAATCAGCTATTCTTAGCATTCCTTGATGTCCAAGTATTGAATATTGATGCTCTAGATCAACACGGCTTTCATGCTCATATTTTGGTAGGACTAGTAAATTATTATTCATAAAAATATCATATGATAAACGAACTTGTTATCAAACCATAAGTGGTATAATTTAATAGACATGATCAGGCATTATAAAAATAGACATAACATAAAAATATTATCAATTGGGGCAGCAGTGCAAGATGTTTATCTTATGGGTAAAATATTTTCTCCACACTGCGAAGAAAATTATTGTATAGAAGAATTTGTACTTGGTAGCAAAAATGACATAGAAGGTGTTGTTTTTAGTACTGGTGGTGGTGCTACTAATGCATCAGTTACTTTTTCGCGGCAAGGGCTGCATTCTTATTATATGGGGCATATAGGTAATGACATTGCTGGGCATGCCATACTGGATGATTTGCATAAAAATGATGTAGATAGTAGCTTGGTAGGTTTCTCGAAAGATCATGGCACAGGTTATTCCACACTATTATTGTCTCCAGATGGAGAGCGTACAATATTGACCTATCGTGGTGCAAGCACACACTATAGTCTTGTGCCAGAAGATTTTCACGGCGCAAAACCAGACTGGATATATCTAAGTTCCATGGAGGGCAATTTCGACTTACTAAAAGTAATATTTGAGTATGCAGTACATAATAAAATTAAAATTGCCATGAATCCTGGCAAAAAAGAACTAGAACAAAAAGATAAACTTAAGAAATTATTACCTTATTTGACAATTTTATCTATGAATAAGGAGGAGATGCAGCAACTATATGAAGGAGATAGTATCCAGAGCTTAGTGAGGCTTGCCTGTAAGGATGTACACTATGTAATAGTAACCGATGGTCCTAATGGTGC
>CAZTUU010000001.1:0-3842 GCA_964616505.1 uncultured Candidatus Saccharibacteria bacterium | reverse complement strand
AGGTGGCATGTAGTAACTGCCGGTATGTACGAGAATGTAGAAGTTGTTGATCGTACTGGTGCTGGCGATGCTTTTAGTTCTGGCTTTACAGCAATGATTGCAGCCGGAGAAAGTTTAGAGCAGGCAGTAACATTTGCGAGTGCTAATTCTACTAGCGTAGTTACTACCATTGGTGCCAAAACGGGAATTTTACATAATGATACAGTTATTCATGATATTCCTCTAAAGCTAGAAGATTTTTAGTATTTACTATTATATTAATATGCTTATGGTAAAATACCAGTAAACAATTATGATTTTTATGTGGGGAGAAAACTAAAATGTCACGACTAATATCAGAACTTTTGGGTGCAACTGAGCCTATGTTTAGTATTGCTGTCAAACAGTTAGAGCAAGCTAGTGGTAAGCCTGGTGCTGATGTACGCCTTACTGCTGAAATTATTGGCCAAGTGTATCAAAAAACTGCAGATTTACACTTAGACCCCAAAGATACAACCGGCAAAGAACTATACGCCGGGCTTATGTCACGTATACAAAAAGACGATCACCACCTCATTAAAACAATTGGTGGTAATCCAGAAGATACAGTACAAACGTTATTGCCACTAATAAAAAAAGCGGCCGAAGAAGCCAAAACGCCACAGACATGCTGGGTAGTTAAAAAAAGTGTGGCTAAAGAGTTTTTGCGTAAGACACCACCACCAAATATCATGAAACAACTAGGCTACAAAAGTATTGATAGTATGTTAAAAAACGAGAATATCTTTGAAATTTACGGCGCACTACGTTTTGCCGAAAGTCCAGAGTGGCTAAATAAATTTGACGCTCATTATGATAGTATTAGGCCATCAGATTTTGAGGAACGTAAAATAGTCATAGTTGTAATGCCCGCAGACCGATGGGGCGAAATGGCAGCACCCTTCGTGCATAAAAAACGACACAATATTACACATGTAAAAGAGATGGGTATAGTATTAATGCTACCTATCACACAAGAATATATGAAAGGTATTGTAATTACAGACCTTGCTCTTCTATTCCACTATATTAATGAGATACGCTTGTATAGTTCGTTCTTTAAATTGCAACAAGTAAAACCTGACTTTGCTAAAATTTTAGTTGAGACTTTAATTGCTGATCCAGGCGAGGCAGCTGTTATGGCTGGCCAGAAAATTCACTGGCGAGTTATTCAGCGTTATTTTGGAAAGTTAGAAAACGAGTACCATCCTATAATTTTTGAGCCACATGTTCAGCCAGAAGATTTACATTGGCGCAAAGCAGAAAGTATTATGTACGATATTGATCCAGAATTGGGCTGGTGGCGTGACCTAGATTACGTAGGTATTATGCACCAAAATCGCCCAGTAACTTTTAATTTAATGGACGTCGCAATGAGTTACAGCAATAATACGCCATATAAAGACAGGGCTATTTTCCATTTTAGAGAAAGCCTGTGGAATGAGCTCTTCGTAAGATACATGGGAGAAAAAGTACTAGAGCAGCAAGTTCTAAAGCAACTAAATAACAGTATGATAGATCCCGAAACTATTCATATGTCAATGCACGGAAGGGGTTTTTAATGAACTATAGTATTTGCGTATCAGGAGCGGCTGGCGGTAAAACCGTAGAGCAGTCTCGCGTCGCTGCCGAAAAGCTTGGCGAAGTCATTGCAAAATCTGGTCACACTATTACAACTGGTGCAACAATTGGTTTACCGTTTTATGCTGCTCGTGCCGCACACGAATTAGGTGGTATTAGCATTGGATTTTCTCCAGCTTCTAGTCTGCGTGAGCATATACATAAATATCGTCTGCCTATTGGGGTCTTTGATTTTGTTAACTTTACAGGTTTTAATTACGTTGGCCGTGACGTATATTTGGTTCAATCTAGTGATGCGGTAATAACAATTGGTGGTCGTTTTGGTAGTTTGCACGAGTTTACTACAGCACTAGAGTGTAATACTCTTTGCGGTATTTTGATTGGCAGCGGAGGAACAGCAGATGCAATCCCTGAGTTACTAGACAAGCTAGAGGCACCACACAAAAATATGATAATTATGGATGATGACCCGGAGAGACTTGTAAAACGGATTATAGAACGCCTTGACGAAGAGTATAAAGATATAGACACAAAAGCACTTATTCACCACTGGTACATGGAAAATCCAGAAGTTAATATTGGCCGTAAGGGATAATATTAGATGATAGATATTAGCGAATAGTATCAATTCAAAATCAGCAACTATATAACTTTTTGAAAATTAAAAGAGCCCGGGCTTGGGCTCACAGTGATAACTATTAAACTATCACTGTGAGCCTCAAGCTCCGAGCTTTGTTTGTCCTATCCCTTTTTCTTGTTCAGAATCCGCTCAAGGAGCGGGTAGAACAAGAATCCCGCAACGAACAGGATTCCGCCCACAACCAGGGTCGCACCTGGGCGTGGGAGTTCTTGGACGAATGGTGTAATCCAGGCGATTGCCCAGATTGCCACACTGATGAACACCGCGATAACCAACAGTGCACCAACGTTTTTTGCAAAAATTGATGACCTTGTTGGGCCAGAGTCTAGTGTGGGGTCGTATGGATTGGGATCCATCTCGCTCCTCTGCTTTGGCTCGTAAAGCATCTTGTCTAGTTCGTCAATTTGGGACATCTTACTCCTAACATAAGGGGGAGGGACTGACATATAATACTATAAAAAAATAAATTGTCAATACTACGTCTAGTACTTTATACTTTATGTAATGAAAGAGAAGTTTGAGCTTGTTACAGACTATCAGCCAACTGGCGATCAACCCAAGGCAATTGCTAAGATTGTTACTGGCTTAAACGAAGGCCAAAAAGAACAAACTTTGCTTGGTGTAACAGGTAGTGGCAAAACTTTTACCATGGCTAATGTTATACAAAAAGTTCAAAAACCAACACTTATTTTGGCACATAACAAAACTTTGGCGGCTCAGCTTTTTAACGAGTTTAAAAACTACTTTCCCAATAATGCTGTTCATTATTTTGTTAGTTATTTTGATTACTATCAGCCAGAGGCCTATATAGCTCGCAGCGACACATTTATAGAAAAAGACAGTCAAATAAACGAAGAGATAGATCGTCTGCGTCATGCTGCCACTAGCTCGTTGCTAAGCCGTCGAGATGTAATTATCATAGCTAGCGTTAGCTGTATTTACGGCATTGGTAGCGTAGAAGATTATGGCAATATGGCTGTAAAAGTAAAAATAGGCGAAAGACGGGTTAGGGATAAGTTTTTACGACAATTAACAGATATACAATATCATCGTAACGACATTGCTTTTACGCGTGGTAATTTTAGGGTTAGGGGTGACGTAGTAGATGTTTTTCCATCTGGAGAAGAAATTGGCTACCGTATAGAATTTTTTGGCGATGATATTGATAGGATAACTCAAATTAATCCACTTACTGGTGAGATAGAAAAAAACTTAGACCAAATTACAATTTTTCCGGGTAGCCATTATGTAACCCCGCAGCAAAAACTTAAACAAGCACTAGGCAAAATACAAGATGAGTTAGACGAAAGGCTGCAATATTATAAAAAGAATGGCCAATACGTAGAATCTCAACGCATAGCTCAGCGAACAAAATTTGACCTAGAGATGATGGAGCAGACGGGTTTTGTAAAAGGTATAGAAAATTATAGTCGCTATTTAACTAATCGTGAACCCGGTGAGCAACCTGCCACTCTTATGGACTATTTTCCAGATGATTATTTGTTAATAGTAGACGAAAGTCATATGACGTTGCCGCAAGTACGAGGAATGTATAACGGTGACAGAGCACGCAAGGAGGTTTTGGTAGAACACGGCTTTAGAC